>JANQGK010000210.1 GCA_028277365.1 Halieaceae bacterium
ATCATGCTGGCCGCAGCGGACGCGGCGCCGAAGGCACCGCAGGTCGCAGTACTGCGGTAATACGCGTAGTGCGAAAGGCCAAGTACCTCGCCCACCCGAATGGTGGTCTCGTAGCCGCGGATGAGCCCGTCCAGCAGCGTGTCAATGCTGGCATCAGCGCGCCCGGCCAGCGCAAGCAGCACGGGAATGACAACTGGACCGGGATGCAACACGGAGCGGCGGTGAACGTCGTCCATTTCGCCTATGTTCCCCAGGGCCGCGTTGTAGCGAAGTGCAGCATCCTGTGTATGGAAGGCGGGGCCCACGCTCCAGTAACGGGCCTTCGCCGCTGGCTGCCCGGAGTGTTCGGCATCGAGCGCCAGCAAGCCCCGCTCCCAGCGCCGACCGCTCTCCTCCCTGGCGCCGTGGTAAGCGCAGGCAAACCAGTCCAGCAGATGCCAACGGGCCCGCAGCCGGTCCTGCGCATCGACGGATCGGCGCAACAAGGGCTGCAGTCTGGCGGTTGCGGTGCTCACCAGGGTGACGGATGACTCAGTGATCGAAATATTTGTTATATAATAATAACATTATATCTTTTACCACAAGCCGGGAATCAGAACATTAAAACGATCAGCCTTGATGAGTCGCCGCGCGCGCTGCTGCCACCAGGCAGCCGCGTGTTTGTGCAGGGGGCTTCCGGCGAGAGCGCAATCTGGCAGCAGTGGCTGCAAGCTTATGAAAATGAGCTCAGCGAGCTGCATTTTACTGGCGTGCTGATCCCCGGCGTTAACACTTTTGACTACAGCGCACTGGGCAGGGACTGCTCGCTGGAAGTGATCTTCCTGCAGGCAGGCTTTCGCGAAGGCTACGACGCCGGCCGCATCCGTTACCTACCGCTAAGCTACAGCAGCGCAGCGCATTACTATGCCCACGGTCCTTGCATCGACGTTTGCCTGCTACAGACCTCCCCGCCCAACGACAAAGGCGAATACAGTCTCGGCACCAGCGCAGATTTTGCGCCGAGCGCGCTGGCCAACTGCCGGCAGGTGGCGATCCACGTCAACCCCATGATGCCCTTCACTGACGGACCGCGACTTCGGCCAGACAGAGTGGATTTCGTGCTCGAAGCAGAGTCGCCCTTGATAGAGCATCCGGCAGGTGAGCCTTCAGACCTGCTGCGACAGGTGGCGGCTCATGTCGTTCAACTGGTCGAGCCCGGCGATACCATCCAGCTCGGGCTCGGGAAGCTGCCGCAGGCGGTATGCAGGCATCTCGCGGGACACCGCGGACTGCAGGTTCATTCCGGTATGATTTCGGACCCACTCCTGCCCCTGCTTGAGGAAGGCGTTGTGGAAAGCGTTGTCACCGGCACCGCCATAGGCACCCATGCGCTCTACCGGCAATGCACGGATTCGAGAATTCGCTTCGCCGGCACTGCGCACACGCACGCAGCACGGACTCTCGGCAATCTGGGTCCCCTGAAGTGCATCAATGCGGTGATGCAGGTCGACCTGCTGGGTCAGGGCAACAGCGAGTGGCTGGGCGGTCGGCAGATCAGCGGCTGCGGCGGCCTCATGGACTTCGGGCGCGGCTGCCGCCAACACCCCGGGGGCGCCTTCATACTCGCCATGCCGTCAACGGCGAAAGGTGGCCGCGTGTCGACGATTGTCTCTCACCTGGCTGCGGACACCGGTGTGAGCGTTGCGCGACAGGATCTTGATTACCTGGTGACGGAGCACGGTATCGCCGATCTGCGCTACCGAGACACGAAAGAAAGGGCAGAAGCGCTGATTGAGGTAGCACACCCCGCTTTCCGCGAGGACCTGACGCGGACCTGGAACAATGACATCGCTCCCCGCATCTGACAGCGAGCGCAAGCGGCTGGCTCGCGACACGCTGCTGATCAGCGACCTGTGTCGCGGCCTGGAGGACGAGGACGTCGCTCGACTGCTGGCAATCGCACAACTCCGGGGGCTGGAAGCGGACAGTCTGATTCTCAGCCAGGGTCGGGAAGCGGACGCGGTATATCTGCCGGCAAGCGGGCATCAACTGGTTGAGCGCAGCGCCGGTAACGGGCAACGCCAGGTATTGGCCTTTCTGCAACGCGGCGACTATCTGGGCTTCAGCAGCAGCCAGCAATTTCTCTACTCGGCCCGCACTCTCACCCCCAGCATCGTCCTGCGCTTTCCAGCGCGCGGTTTTTACGAGCTCGCTGAAGCTTTACCGGCCCTCAAGGGCAATATCGGTCAGATCAGCAACCAGGTACTGGCGCGAGTACTGGACCACCTTTTCGCCATCGGCCAGAAGCGTGCCCATGCACGCCTCGCTTTCCTGCTCTGGCAGCTTTGGCAGCGCGTGCCCGAAAAGCAGCAAGCGAGCGCGCTCATAGAGCTACCGATGCGCAGGGTGGATATTGGGGACTATCTCGGACTGACGCTCGAAACCACAAGCCGCGCCTTTTCCCGGCTGCGAGACGACGGTCTGATTACCACCGCCCACAGCCAGCAGGTCCAGTTACTGGACCCCGACGCTCTGCGTCGACTCGCGGAAGTGGGTTAAGTGGCTTTGACATTTGCTAATGCCCGGCTGCGGCAAGCTGCTACAGTCGTGGCCACACACTGTGTAAGAGCTAGGAGGAAATAAGCAATGTTATCGACGCTAGCGGTCCTCAAATGGGGCCATATTGTCGCCATGGTCTACTGGTTGGGCGGTGAATGGGGCGTGTTTCAAACGTCCTACAATGTCGTCAACCGAAGCCTCTCTATGGAGGAACGGCGGCGTCATATGGAAACGGCCTATCGTATCGATATCCTCGCGCGAACCGGCATTCTGCTGCTATTCCCTCTAGGCTGGCACATGGGGTATTACTGGGGTGTGCAGCCCTATGGCGGCAGCGCCATCGTAGCCGTGTGGATATTCTTTGCTCTCTGGCTGAGCCTCTGCTGGGCAGCGTTCATCAAACGTGAGACCGATACCGGTATCATGCTGACGATCTGGGACGAACGCATTCGTTATGTGGTCATCCCCGCGATTGTGATTGCCGCCGTCGCCTCGCTTCTGGGTTATGGCCCCTTCAATGCAGGCGCCGGTCAGAAGTGGTACTCCATAAAGATACTGCTCTTCGGCGGTACGCTGATCATCGGTCTGCTGCTGCGGTTCATCATGCGCGAGTGGACGGCTATGTTCCGCATCCTTGCCGAGGGCGACAACCCCGCAGTGGAAGACAGACTTGAGAAGTCGATACGCTTCGGCCGCAGCATTGCCTACCTGTATTGGGTTACGATCCTCGCGATCGCGTTCTTCGGTGCGACCAAACCCTTCTGACAAAACTTTCCTCAAGCCCGCGGACAGCAGCGGGCGCCATCGCGGGTCGCTGGATCAGACCCGCGAGCACCGCTGTCAGTGCAATTCGCCCAGGAGCTGATTCAGCTCCACGATAAAACCGTCGGGGTCCCGAATTACACTGACGCGAACCGGAATCGTGCCCTTACCGTCATACGAGGGGTAGCTGGTCTCGCTGGGCTCCGAGAGAACTTCGACGCCCGGCGTCGAGATTACCGCCTCCCAGCGCTGATCCAGGTCTTTCACGTTGAAAACCAGCACTATCGTTCCGGGTTCGAAGGCCAGATCACTGACGGGCTGCGCTTTCTTCGGTTTGCGGTACTCCAGCAAGCCCAGCACTCCTACAAAGTCGTCATTGGCCTGCAGAAAGGCTAACCGCAGCGACCGCTCCGCTTCCGCATCGTTGGGAGCACCTCTTGGTGTGCGGATCAGCTTGTCGTAGGACTGCCGCATTCCCAATGCATCCCGGTACAGCGCCAGCGAGCGCTCGATGTCCCGCACCACCAGCGTTGTACGGCGCAGATCGAGTTGAACCCGTTCCTCGTCGGGGACAGGCTCGGCCAGGGCGGCTGGCAGGGTTAGAACGCAGGCAGTTAACAGCGAGAGAGCGGCGCAAGTTTTTTTCAGCATGACATGAGACTCCCGATACACCAGAAAGATGAATGTTGAACATATAGTTATAACAATATAGCTTATATGATGCCTTCGAAACAGCGCCTGACTCGCCAACGGCAACCAACGGGGATCCTGCCTATGTTCAAGCACATGGTTAAGCTGCTGCGTGGGCACGCCTCGCCCTCAAGCTGCACAACACCCCGTTTGTTCATCGCTCCCGCAATCTTTGCCCTGTTGAGCGTGCTTCTGCCGCTCTCCGGCGCCGCAGAAAGCCTGGATGCGCGCACTATCGTGAAGCGCGCCCATGACGCGGCCGGCGGCGATACCTGGCGCCACGCCCGATCTCTGATTCTGAAGGGAGAAGCAAGCTTCTTCCGCAACGGCCGCCGCGACACGCGCGCCGACGCCGATAGCTACCGGATGTGGCGCATATTGCCTGGTTATTCCGAAGACGCTCATAGCGCGAATGGGATGGTGCGTTTCGACGCGCGTCGTGGGAACGCCGTACTTTTCAATATCAGCTTCGACGGAGAAAACAGCTATGACCAGAACGGTCGTATCGACGACGACGCCGCCAGCGAACGCTGGAAGAGCAACTTCGGCTTCGGGATTATCCGCTTCGCCCTTGGCAACGGCTTCGACCTTAGACGCATGGCAGACGATAGCGTCGATGGGCACGCCTGCTTTTTCGTTCAGGTGACGGACCCGAAGGCGCGTACAACGCTGTTCGCCATTGACCGGGAAAGCTATGCCATTCGCATGGTCGGCTTCGACACGCCGCAGGGCTTCCATCACCGCGTTTATGACAACTTCCAGCGCCGCGAAGGGCTGTCCTTTACCCAGCCGCGCAGCGTGCGCCTGTATTACGACGGCTTAAAGACAGCGGACATCCGTTGGCTGGAGTTCGAGGTCAATCCGGTGATTGATCCAACTATCTTCATCCTCGGCGCATCGGAACCCGACTAACTAGGGAGACTGGAAGCATGAACCAACACTTTCAATGGAGAGGAGTCGCCGCACTGCTGATAGCGACGTCTTTGAGTCCCGGAGCGCTTGCAGACGTGCTCTCAGAATACCTCTCGCTGGTGACCGGCAGCTTCGATTCATCCGCGCAGGCCGCAGCTGATAAGCGCTATGACAACGCCATTTGGCATACAGTCGAGATCTGGCAGGGCGACCCCGCCGCGCGATGGACTTACAGCGAAAACTGGCTGGAAGGGAGCAGCAAGCCGTACCGGCAGCGCATCAGCCAGTACACGCTCGAGGCGGATGGGAGCATTCTTGTCCGCAGCTATCCTCTGCCCACACCTGAGCAGTTCGTGGGCGCCTGGCGGAATGTGGATAGACTTGCAGAACTGAGCCCCGCAGGATTCTCTGCAGACGCGCTATGCCCAGCAAGACTTGCTCGCACGGGCCAGAAGCGCTTCGAAGGAGGCACGATCGGACAGACTTGCCGCAACAGCTATCGCGGCGCCAGCTACCTCGTCTCGCGCTCTCTCGCTGAGGAGAATGGTTTCAGCAACTGGGATCGCGGGTTCACGGCGGCCGGCGAGCAGGTCTGGGGACCGGTCACCGGACCTTATCGATTCGTACGACGCAACGCCGAGTCCTGTCAGACACCCGTACTGATGC
>JANQGK010000152.1 GCA_028277365.1 Halieaceae bacterium
GCGGCCTCCTCAGCAGCCTCTTCCGCGGCCTCCTCAGCGGCCTCCTCGGCAGCCTCTTCTGCGGCCTCCTCGGCAGCCTCTTCCGCGGCCTCCTCGGCAGCCTCTTCCGCAGCCTCTTCCGCGGCCTCCTCAGCGGCCTCCTCGGCAGCCTCTTCTGCGGCCTCCTCAGCAGCCTCTTCCGCAGCCTCCTCGGCAGCCTCTTCCGCGGCCTCCTCAGCAGCCTCCTCGGCGGCTTCTTCTGCGGCCTCCTCGGCGGCTTCTTCTGCGGCCTCCTCGGCGGCCTCCTCGGCAGCTTCTTCCGCGGCTTCCTCGGCAGCTTCTTCCGCGGCCTCCTCGGCGGCTTCTTCCGCGGCTTCCTCAGCAGCTTCTTCCGCCGCGTCCTCTGCACCTTCCTGCGCGATCGCACCTACCGGGTCGATCGCAACTATGAATGTGGCCAGGAGAAAGAGCGATGTAACTACACGCAGGCGCCTTTTGGGCAGGCCATCAAGTAGCCTGCTTAAGCGCGAACGACCCGCTGTGCGCTGCTGGAAGTACGTCAAAAATAAGATGAATCCGGTTTTCATCACCGTCATTCCAGGCTTCATGAACCTTGTTGTTGTCAAACCACCAGAGCTCACCATTCTGGAGGCGCTGTGTTTCTCCTCCAACGCGCAGCATCGAGCCGTCGGTCGATCTCAGCACAAGGTGGAATCGAGCGTGGACAAGATAGTATGCGCCACGGTCGACATGCGGATATACGCGTTTCCCCGGGGGAAGGTTTACGATTTTGGCACGCCCGGGCAAGCCTCCGAGGCCGTCTGCTGCAGCCTGGATAAACCTGCGGACATGGGGGAAGGCCACAGAACCGCTTGTCCAGCGACTCTCCAGCACGTCACGGCGAGGTCGCCCACCAATGGCTGACTTGCGGAGGCCGCGGATGGGGATAGACAGGGCTTCGCGCTGCACGCGAATCTTGTCTTGCCGGCCCGTAGCCTGCTCCCAGGCGCCATCCAAAGCGGCAATCTCGTTAAGAAACGGTTGGGTATCTATGCCATCACGGATGAGGCTGAAGTTAAGCATGACGGAGAGCTCCTCTGTTGTCTGATCGTAGGTTTCTCGTTAGTGGCCGATTGCTCGGCCGAATCAGGTGCCTGGTTCATGAACGCCCTACTGAGCGCGGACTGCACAGCCCGTTCGGCTATATCAGCCAGTGATAGCCCGCCAATGCCGGCCGCGACTCCGCTGGCACTGCGGCTTGCGAGGGGATCGATGGCCAGAACACGACTCACGGTAACGTCACCGGAATCGCTGCAGTACAGGTCAACTCTCGCCACGTCGGCACAGCCCAGTGTTCTCGCCGCACTGATCGCAGCGCTCACAGCCTTACCGCGGCACTCGCTGGTGAGATCGGCCTCACGCCGAAAAGCCTGCCGCCCCGACTTGCCTTCCAGCAGTGGCAGCACGCGGGCAGCGCCCGCCGCTTCGGGATTGAGAACAATCGCGGTAACGGGTCGGCCGGCTGGTACCTGCTCAATGGTGACTTCTCCGTAACGCCGCTCCATGCGTTCGCAAACAGCCTTTAGGCGCCGCACATTGCTCACTCGCGTCGCGCCGCGATCAGTCTGGTGCAGCGGCCTGACACACACGCACCTGTCGCCGGCCTGCAGAATGCGCCTGGCGTCCTGGAAGGATAGTGTGGAGGGAACCTGCAGGCCGGCGTCTTGCAAGGCAATGAGCTGCTGCTGCCGGTTATCCCTGAGTGCGGGCGCCGCGGCCCGCGGGCCGGTGTGGGGAATGCCAAGCATTTCGCAGATCACCGGGACCTGTGACAGTCGACCCGGGCCCTGAACACCGCCAGAATAATTCAACACACACAGCCCGGCTGCGTGCGGGCGAAACGCTGCATTGGCCAGGCTACGCAAGCTATCGAGCAACGTGCTATCGCACTCAAGCACGTGTACTTCGTACTGGCGATCCCGCAGCTGATCGATCAATGCCTGCAGCGAAGCCCGACGGTAGCTCTTGGGAGCCTCTCCCGGCAGGCGGCGCGGCGAAGCCTCGGGAAACCGATTGCGAACCAAGGCAATTTGCGGCTTTGCCGATGACGCTCTTGCCGGGCCGGTACCTGGGCGAAAGCCCTCTAGCAGGCGCATATCCAGGAACTCGGATACGAACACAATCAATACCAACGGCGTCAGCAGCAGCTCCGGGCAGGACAGCAGCAGCTCGCGCAGCGGTGTCAGCTGGTTCAGTCCCACGATCACACCGGCCAGCACGATGGTGGTGAATGTGCGCCAGGCAGCCATTGCCAGTCCGTCGCGCGCCACGGTATCGGCGATACTCTCAGCGAGCATGGCGAGGATGACCAGGGGAAAGAAAGCCATACTCCAGAGCGTGGCCGAATCAAACCAGGCGCCTGTCAGAAGTGCTCCGAGCATGATGAACGCCACAATGCAAAGCACCACTGCGACCCGGGCGTAAAGCGGCATGCCCGATCGACGCATACTGGGTCTGACAAGCACCACCGTGACAGCAATCATCAGGATCAGCAGCAGGCTGGGCACCACGCCGTTTTCCTGCATCCCGATGGCTATCAGAATAGAGCGAAACCCGAGTACGCGGATACCCAACGTTAAACGGGTCAGGGCGATCAGCAGGGCCGCGAGGGGCAGCAGCAGGATATACAAGACAACGTCGCGATCCTCAAAACCGATCCACTGCAGGGTGAAATACTGGTTCAGCCAATTGCCGGTTGCCGTCAATCCTGACAGGCCCTGGGAATATTGCGCCACAAGCCGCAGCAGTATGAGCAGAAGGGGCAGCAAGCCCACCGCGAGCAGCACACACAGCCAGGGTGTGGGGATACGTTGGCGGTCCCACTGGGTCATGGCACCGCGTATTACGCTGTCCGATTCCATGCGCATGGCTCAGGCACCACCGCGGCGGATATCCACCACCGCCGACATACCCGGGCGCACCAGTTCAGGGGCTGCATCCAGGCGAATCTGAACACCGATCTGCGGCGTCGGGCGCATACGCGCCTCACGGGTCTGGGGCAGGTAGTCCATCGGCATCTCGAAGTCCGTGGCAAGCCCTACGCGTTCGAGGCGCCCCGGGAACTCTGCGTTGGGCATTGCCGGGAAGCTGACGCTGACAACGCTGCCGGGCCGCAGGTCGCCGAGCTGCTCTTCCGGTATCCAGGCCTCGATCCAGGTATCTTCTGTCAGCCAGAGACTGAGCAGGGGCATGCCGGTATCAATGGCCATGCCGGGTTGTGCCAGGCGCCGGACAACCGCGCCATCGGCTGGCGCGATCACTCGCGTGCTCTGGATATCGGCGTCGATGCGCTGAAGCTTTGCCAGCGATTCTCGGCGCCGGGCTCTCAGGATCAACAGTTCCCCTTCCCGCAGTGCGGCCTCTTCCTGCGCCAGCCGGGCGGACTCGAGGTCAGAGTGGCTTCCCGCCATCGCAGCGTCTGCGGCCGCAGCCAACGAAGCACTCATGGCCGCCTTGGCGGCGGCGTCCCGAATGATCTCGGCTGACACAGCGCCGTCTGATTGCAGGGCCTGGCGCGCGGCATGAAAGGCCCGGGCATCCTCGGCCTGGATGCGTGCGGCCTCGGCCTCTGCCTGCATCTGGCGGTACCGTGATTCCGCCCGGAGCAGGCCCACACGGGCGCTTTCCTGCGCGATGGCAAGCGCCGCCTCGTCTACGGCGATGCGCTGCTCGAGTGTCTGCAGCTGAGCTTCAACTTGTGCCCGTTGCGCGATCAGGTGGGCATTCTCGAGAGTCGCCAGCAGATCGCCCTTGCGCACACGGTCCCCCGCTCGCACCAAGACCTCGGCAATCACGCCTTCACCGCGCACACCGAGCTCGGACAGGTGCGAGCGCACCAGGGCATTTCGAGTCACGACATGAGTGCTCTGGTAGTACCACCAGACACCCAGAGTGCCGACCACGCCGACCAGACAGAGGAAGCCTGTAATCTTGAGGAACAGGCGCCTTCGGGCTGCCCCTGGCGGTGGCTGAGTGTGTGCTTCAACGCCCTGCTCTGCTTCCACTAGCGCGGGAGAAGCGGTATCCGGCGTCTCTCTTGAGATTAGTCTTGCCTGACTTGGCGACATGGCAGCTACCTTTCAGCTCAATTCGTTGTCTGGTAAACGCAGTGCAGGGCACGCAAATCCGCCCTGCTACACACAACAACGCCGCCGGTGAAGACTTATTCCCACCGAGAGCACATTTTCCCGGCGCCACCCCTTCAGCCAGGCTGAACGTTCCAGGCCGCTGTTTGCCGGTGCTGGTGAGCCCTGCTAACCTGCTCTTTTTCCACGACTTACTGCCCGCTCTTGAGCACAAAAACCCAGTCCGAACATACGCCGATGATCCAGCAGTATCTGGCCATCAAGGCACAGCACCCCCGCGACCTGGTGTTTTACCGCATGGGCGACTTTTACGAGCTGTTCTTCGACGACGCCAAGCGCGCCGCGGAGCTGCTGGATATCACGCTCACCGCCCGCGGCAAGTCGGGCGGCGAACCCATCCCCATGGCCGGCGTGCCCTACCACGCCGCCGAGGGCTACCTGGCGCGGCTGGTCAGGGCCGGTGTGTCGGTAGCGATTTGCGAGCAGATCGGCGATCCGGCCACCAGCAAGGGGCCGGTGGAGCGCCAGGTGGTGCGGGTGGTGACCCCGGGCACCCTCAGCGACGAAGCCCTGCTGGAAGAAACCCGCGACAACCTGTTGCTGGCGGTGTGCGGCCGTATCACTGACGGCGGCGGCGAGTTCGGCCTGGCCTGGCTGGAACTGTCTGCCGGCCGCTTCCGGGTGCTGGAGGTGAGCGGCGAGGAAGCCCTGCTCGGGGAGCTGCAGCGCCTTAACCCGGCGGAATTGCTGCTGCAGGACAACCTGCCCCTGCCGGAACTCGAACGGCACCCGGGCGCCCGCCTGCAGCCGGCCTGGGAATTCGACCTGGAGGCGGCTGAGCGCGCCCTCAATGCCCAGTTCCAGACCCACGACCTCAGCGGTTTCGGTATCGAGGGCATGGCGCTGGCCATCAGCGCCGCCGGCTGCCTTCTGCAATACGTCAAAGACACCCAGCGCTCCAACCTGCCCCATATCACCGGCCTG
>JANQGK010000175.1 GCA_028277365.1 Halieaceae bacterium
TCCCGTTGCCGACAGCGGAATTCGCCGCTGACGCGGGCGATGTACTTGTCGTCTTCCATGCTCGTGAGTGCCGTCCCTGGCGACTGGAGTCAGTCTAGCAGCGCGAACAGCGACCGTTGGTCTGTCCGCGGACACCCGCCGGACATGTCCGGACGGCGGGGTTGCCGCAGCAACCCGCGCCGGGGCCCGGTTTTACTGGCCCGCAGGATTGGCAAAGGAATTGCAAAGCTAATCCCGGGAGCGACGCCGGGCGCCGTACCCCGATCCGTTGCCAGGGAGGGCACCGCCTTATTCAGGCCGGGCGGGAGCGCACAGGGACGTGCCGCGGACGCAGGGATGCACACGGGGTGACAGGGAAGGCCAGGCGCCGGCGCGCTCCCCCTCGGACCCTGATATATCGATAAAATATTTTTATCAATACTCAAAAGAAGTTTTGATTTACTCCGCCCAGTTCGCTGCGAGATATTGCCAGCGAGCACGAGCTCAACCGACGTTCCGGAGGTGACATGGGACAACGTACGAGCGAGCCCAGCCTAAGCGACAGCATTGACGAATTCTTCGAGCCCACCATGGATGCCATGGAGGAAGAACCGGAGGACGAAGCGCCCAGGGCCAACGGCAAGAATCGTCTTGCGGAGCTGCGACGCCGCGCCGAGCAGCGGCTCGAAGAGAAGCGCATGCGTGAGGAGCTGGACTACCTGGACCTGGACTGGGACGACGCCTAGCGCCGCCCCGGCAGGGCACCGATCATGTCGGTGTCAGGCTGTTCGCTCCCCGCGCTTCCCCCCGGCCTAGATAGCCAGGCCACCGAACACATCCAGTACTGATTCGATCAGTTCCAGCTTGTCTGAGTTGGAGCGATAGGCCGCAGTGATACTGCGCGTGTAATCCGGCGCAGCTTCCACCGGGTACAGCTTCGGGCGGCCCGCTTCCGCCAGGCTGGCGGGCAGGTAGGCAGCACCACCGCTGCTGACGATGAAGGCGCGCGCCGACTCACTGATGTTGGTGCGCAGGCTGGGCACCACCCCTTCGCCGAAGCGCTTGGCGTGGAACCGCGCGAAGGCACTGCCCCAGTCGACGTAGACGTAGCTGCCATCCAGCGCACTGGCCACCGTGGCATTGCGGCTGCCGCTGTATAGCTTGAGGCTAACGCTGCCGATATCGCGCACCTTGAATTCCGGCAGATTGGGCGGATCGTAGGAGATAGCGAAGTCGAGAGTACGATCCAGCAGCATTTTGACCGCGGCGTCGGACATATGGCCCTCGGTTCGCAAGACCACTCCCGGCATCTCCCGGTGCAGCTGCTGCAGACGCTCCTGCAGGGCCGGGCTCCAAAGCCCGGAGCGCACGCCGATGTGGATCTGGCTGGTCTGCCCGGTCTTAAGTGCCACCTCCTGCTGGGCCCGCGTCCAGGCCAGCAACACGGTCTGGGCGTGAGTCACCAGGCGCTCCCCCTCACTGGTGAGCTGGATGTTGTTGCGGGAGCGAATGAACAGCTTGACGCCGAGCAACTCTTCCAGCTGGCGGATGCGGGCGCTGACCGCGGCCTGGGTCAGGTGCAGGTTCTCGGCGGCCTTGCCGAAATGCCGGGTCCTGCGCACCTCGAGAAAGGTCTTTAGCAGCTCAATATCCACCGATTCTCCCCTTCAGGTGACGCCGGCGAAAACCCGGCGTGACTCATGTCACAATTTTCCCGAATCCACGCGATGGCAACTGTGACGTAAGTCCCATTGCCCCCTCCAGCCACTGGAAAAACTAAGCCCTGCTGCGACACTTAGTGTCAAGGAAGGGCAGCTAGCGTCATACAGCGGCAGCCCAAATTGCACAACGCAGTATTTTAAGGTGCAGAGAGATGAAATCACTATTGGTATCAATACCGTGTTCACTCGTCGTGGCACTGCTGGTGTCTGAAGTGGCCTTGACCACTCTCCAGCTCCCCCGGGAACCAGATCTTATGTTCTCCGCGGTGGCGATCACGACGATGTTGCTGTACGAGCGCGGCCTGGCTGAACTCGGCATCATTGGGGCGATTTCCCTGTTCGCTCAAGTAAACGCCCAGGGGCTGGGCAGCCAGGCCGTTGCTCCCGATATCATGCTCGCGCTGGTGATCGCGCTGATTATTCTGCCGGTCGGTATGCGCGCCATGGGGATGCACTTCGACGCTCCACGAGTTAAACGCGTTACCTAGAAAATCTCTACCAAAGAGTTCTCCTGGAATGATGTAACTTGACCGGTGCTTGCCACCGGTTTTCTTTTTTGGGGCTAGCCTCCCGGCCTGACCGCAGATCTCGCACCCGCTTCCGCCGCTGTTTCCGCCTGCCAGGCGAACAGGTTCTGCTCGATAAAGAAGAAGGCGAACAGCCATAAGAAGGCGTCCCAGAAGTCCAGGAAGTCTCCCTCGAAACCCCAGTAGACCGCGGCGGCGAGCAGGATGCTGTACAGCACCAGCTTGCTGGCCTTGCTGACCAACAGCAGCGTGCCAGTGTAGGCGCCGCGCAGCTGCAGGCGCACATCAACCTCCAGCACCAGCACCACCAGGATCCAGGTGACTGAATTAATGACGTCGGTCCAGGCCAGCCAGCGGGTGGCCCGCAGGGTGTCGGCATCGGCTACCACCTGTGCGCCGCCTACCTGCCACAGCGGCGCCTGCAGCAGGCTGCAGCTTTCCGTGGTAAGCGGCCGGAACTCGTCGAGTTCGACCAGGATGGACCAGTCCTCCCCCAGCGCGCAGGCACTAACAACGGCCAGGGGCTGCACGTTACCGCCGTAATAGTAGAGCATCTCGACGATGTAGCCGTAACAGGCGTAACCAATAAACAGGTAGCAGAACGCACGCAGGCCGTGCAGGCCCCACTTCACCCTGCCGCGAATGACCTCGTCTGGCAGCACGCAGGTTTCCAGTTCGAACATCAACAGCAGGACCACCCAGGCCGCCGTGTCGATGGTGGCGGAGAAGGCCTGGATCAGCAGCTCGGTGTTGATACCGTCGGCGAACAGGTAGTCGAAGGAGGTGAGCTCCTCCTGCAGGAACAGTCCGGTGTTGACTATCAGCAGCCCGTAGACCGCGTATTTCATCCACTGGAACCAGCGCGGTGGGGCGTGCGCCATCAGCGGTGTACCAGCTTGCCGCAGAAAACCTTCATTAGCGCCTCTGTCTCGGCACCGCTGACGGTCCTGCCACCGGCGGCCAGACGCAGATGTATACCGGGTAAACACCCATGACTACACGTTCAGGAGCAGGTGCTCGCGCTCCCAGGAACTGATCACTCGGTTGAACTCCTCGAACTCATCGAGTTTCACCGCAGTATAAGCGCGCAGAAATAGATCCCCAAAGACGTCCACCAGCCCCGCCGTGCTCATCAGGTGGCGCAGGCCCTCCTCCAGGGTGCGCGCCACCTCCACCTCGTCCTCATTGGCGGTGCCCTGGTGCGGTTCGGTGGGCGTCAGCCCCAGCTCCATGCCCAGCAGACCGCTTGCCAGGCTGGCGGCGATGGCCAGGTAGGGATTGGCGTCGGCACCCGGGAAACGGTTTTCCACCCGGGTGGCGGCGGGCTCGCTTTCCGGTACCCGGAAGGCGGTGGTGCGATTGTTGATGCCCCAGTTGAGATTGATAGGCGCTGAGATTTCCGGTGCCAGCCGCCGGTAAGAGTTTACGTTGGGCGCATACAGGCTAATAAGGTTAGGCGTGAAGCGCTGCAGACCCGCAATGTAGGCGAGGAACGCCCGCGCGTGGCTGCCGTCTGCGTCGGCAAAGATATTGTGGCCCTCTGCATTCAACACGCTCTGGTGAATATGCAGGGCGCTGCCCGGCTCATTCTTCATCGGCTTGGCCATAAACGTGGCATACATGCCGTGCTTGTGCGCGGTTTCTCGCACCGTGCGTTTGAAGGCGAACACCTGGTCTGCCAGCTTCAGTGCATCGCCATGCAGGAAGTTGATTTCCATCTGCGCCACGCCGTTCTCGTGGATCAGCGTATCCACATCGAGCTGCTGGGCCTCGGCGAATTCGTACATGTCTTCCACGAAGTCCTCGAACTCCGCCACCGCATCGATGCTGTAGGACTGGCGCGACATTTCCGGGCGACCGCTGCGACCCGTGGGGGCCTCCAGCTCGTTGTCGGGGTCGGTGTTGCGGCTGACCAGGTAGAACTCCACCTCTGGGGCGATGACCGGGGTCAGTCCCTTCTCCTGATAGAGAGTCAGCACGCGTTTAAGGATATTGCGGGTAGCCAGCGGGTGGGGCTCGCCGTCGGCGGTATAGCAGTCATGGATGATCTGGGCGGTAGGTTCACGCGCCCAGGGCACGACCCGCAGGGTGCCGGGGTCTGGCTTGAGGATCATGTCGGCGTCGGTGGGCTCGACAAAGTCCCAGTGATCATCGCTGTACTCACCGGTCACCGTCTGGATGAGGATGCTCTCCGGCAGCTTGGGATACCCGCCCTGCATGAACTGCGCCGCGGGAATGAACTTACCGCGTGCATTGCCGGTGAGGTCGGGCACCATCGCCTCCACTTCGGAGATCTGGTGCTCCCGCAACCACTGCTCGATGACGTCCATACACTGCGCCTGTTTGCCGAAAGCGTTGATTATGTCAAAAAGCCGAATTATTATTCAACAAAATTTCGAACGATTATTCGGGTTATGAAATGACCGCAGCCGCTCATGTGAACTCCTGGTATGCCGCCAGCGCAGCGCCTATCGACGGTTTTCCCAGACTCGAAGGCGATCTGCAGGCAGATGTTTGCATCGTCGGCGGCGGCTTTACCGGATTGTCCAGCGCGATACACCTGCGCGAGCGAGGTTACAGCGTGGCGCTGCTGGAAGCCCGGCGCGTGGCCTGGGGCGCCTCGGGGCGCAACGGCGGCCACTGCAGTACCGGCCAGCGCGCCGATCAGGAAGACCTGGAACAGCGCGTCGGCAGGGAGCAGGCACGTCGCCTCTGGGACCTGGGGCTGGAAGCGGTTCGCATGGTGACCGGCCTGGTGGAGCGCTTCAATATCGACTGCGAGCTGAAAACCGGCGACCTGCATGTGGCTGCCAAGCGCTCACATGTTGACGACCTCAGGGCTTATACAGACAAGCTCCGCGACGACTACGACTACCGCGAGGCGCGCTTCGTCGAACGCGAAGAGCTGGAGCAGATGACCAGTTCCCGGCGCTATCACGCCGGCGTGTTCGATGCCGGCGGCCGCCACCTCCACCCCCTCAAGTACGCCCTGGGCCTGGCCCGGGCCGCCCGGGACCTGGGCGCTGACATCTACGAAGACAGCCGGGTGACAGGGTACACCGAGGGCGAGCAGGTGATCGTCAGAACTGACCGCGGCAGCGTAAAAGCGCGCTTTATGATCCTCGCCTGCAACGGCTACCTGGAACACCTGTCGCGTCCACTGGCCGGCAAAATCATGCCCATCAACAATTACGTGCTGGCCACGGAGCCGCTGGGAGAAGAGCGCGCCCGCCGCCTGATTCGCGACGACTGCGCCATGTCCGACAGCCTGTTCGTGATCAACTACTGGAAGCTGTCACAGGACCGGCGGTTGCTGTTCGGCGGCGGTGAATCCTACTCGCGGCGCTTTCCATCAAATATCCAGGACCTGGTGCGACGCCGTATGCTCCAGGTCTACCCGGAGCTCGAGCCGGCGCGGATCGACTACGCCTGGGGCGGCACCCTGGCCATCACCATGTCTCGTATGCCCCACTTCGGTCGCCTCTCCGGCAACGTGTTCTACGCCCACGGCTATTCTGGCCACGGCATCACCATCGCCTCGCTGGCGGGCAAGCTGCTGGCGGAAGCCATCAGCGGCACCGCCGAGCGCTTCGACGTGATGGCCAGCGTGCCGACACCCACCTTTCCCGGCGGCACCCTGCTGCGCTGGCCCGGCCTGGTACTGGCCATGAGCTGGCACGCCATGCTGGACCGGATCGGGCACTAGCCGTGGTCGAGCACCGCATCGAGGGCCGCAAGCGCAAGATGGTCCAGCAGAGAACCCCGCGCCAGGAGCGTTCACAGCAGCGTCGGGGCGAGATTCTGCGCACTACCGCCACTTTGCTGGAGCGGGTGGGTTTTGACGATCTCACCACCATTCTCATCGCCCGGGAGATGGGCATCTCTGTGGGTAGCCTGTACCACTACTTTCCCAACAAACAGGCCATTCTATACGCGCTTGGCGAACAGTGGCTGGCAGAGCAGACCCGGGCGCTGGAGGAAATCGCCGCGCAAGACCTGGAGGGCATGGACCTCGCAGACTTTATTGAGGTGGCCTTCCCGCGCATGCTGGCGGTGTACCGCGAGCAACGCGGCCTGTTGCCGTTGGTACAGGCCATGTGGGCAGTGCCGGAACTGCGCGACCTGGACGACGAACACGACGAAATGATCATCAACCGCCTGGCGGTCATGTTCCAGCGCCTGGGGCTGCCTCAGAGCAAGGCAGAGCGCGAGCGGCGCGGCCGGCTGATGCTCGAAATGACCCACGCCCTGTTTATCAGCATCGTCGAGCAATCCGGCCCGCGGGCCGCGCGCAGCCTGGCCGACCTCAAGGCGCTGGGGCTCACCCTCCTCAGCCGGGACTGAATTCACCCCAAAAACTGCTTGCCAACTCCTTTTATTTCGATAATATTCGAAATATGGAATCAGATCTCGCCATTCAGGCTGACCGTCTCGCCGCCATCGGCAACGAGGCGCGGCTTGGCATCCTGAAACTGTTGCTGAACGCCTACCCCACAGAGATGAGCGCCGGCGACATCAGCAAGGCCGCGGACATCCCCGGCTCCACCCTGTCGCACCACCTGGATCGGCTGCGCCGGGAAGGACTGGTGCAATCCCGTAAGGAGAAGCAGTGGGTATGGTATCGGGCCAATGCCGACACGCTGGGCGAGCTGCTGAACTTCCTCTACCACGACTGCTGCAGCGGCTGCGGCGTCGAAATTGAAGCGCGCAACACCGGAACAGGTAGCTCATGAATATCGCCAGGCTGGAAATCCCTTCGGTGTACTTCGGCCCTTTTTTTGCCGAGGTATTTCGATTATTCGAAAAATACCGTTGCAAATCGCAACCCCACTGCCGTGACAAGTGCACGGAGGAGAAAACAGAGATGAGCAGAATCCATATCGCCCTCAACACCCACGACCTCGATGAATCCATCGCCTTTTACAGCAAGCTGTTCGGGCAGGAGCCCGCCAAGCAAAGGGAGCGTTGGGTGAAATTCGATATCAACGAGCCGGCGCTGAACCTGACCCTGAACCAAATCGACCAGCCGGTGGCGGGCAGCCAGATCAGCCATCTGGGTATCGAGGTGGAAGATTCAGAGACGGTGGCCGCCATGGACAGGCGCCTGCAGCAACTGGGCCTGATCACCGCGCCGGAAACAAACACCACCTGTTGCTACGCCCTGCAGGACAAGACCTGGGTCACCGACCCCAACGGCCACGCCTGGGAGTTCTTTCATGTGAAGGGAGATGCCTAAAAAGAATGGGTCGGTGTGAGAGGGTGAGCTGAGCGCCTACCTTGCGCAGCAAGGTGCGAAGACGAACGCCCGCCAGCTGCGCTGGTGGGCCGGAAATCCGATCACTGGGTGCCTGAAAAGAAATTGGTCGGTGTGAGAGGGTGAAGCAAGCGCTTATGTTGCGAAGCAACATGCACTGATGAACGCCCGCCAGCTATGCTGGTGGGCCGGAAATCCGATCACTGGGTGCCTGAAAAGAAATTGGTCGGTGTGAGAGGATTCGAACCTCCGACCCCTTCCTCCCGAAGGAAGTGCGCTACCAGGCTGCGCTACACACCGACATCTGGAGAGGCGCGCTACTATACCAGAGCGCGACTTTTAGTAAAGACCGCCACAGGCGCCAGTAAAGACCGCCACGGGCGCCAGTAAAGACCGCCACAGGCGTCAGTAAAAACCGCCGCAGGCGGCTAGTAAACGCCGGAGAATCTTGCCAGCAGTAGGCTCAGCCCGCTGAGGCAGCTGACGATTACTACCAGGAAAAGCAGCAGGCGGAGGGGCCGGAACGGTTTGCGTTCCACCGAGTTGATGCCGGTGGAAACATACTTGTCGACCTTGGCCTGGTCTTCCGGTGTTAGTTGGGGCTCACGCATGAGCCCCATTTTCCTCTACCGCAGTACCCATTGCCAACCAAGATCAGAAGGCGAACAGGGCCTCTTCCATTTCCATCAGGTTGTCGGCACCCGACAGCATGGATTCCTTGTGCATCAGCGCGCGGGGCAGGATACGGTCGAAGTAGAAGTGGGCCGTATGCAGCTTGGCTTCATAGAACTCCTTCTCGTCGGTGCCCTGCTCCAGTTTGTCATTGGCGACGGACGCCATTTGCGCCCAGAAGTAGGCCAGAGTGACGTAGCCTGAGTACATCAGGTAGTCCACTGCGGCGGCCCCGGCTTCGTCCGGGTTTTCCATGGCGGCTTCACCGATCTTCATGGTCAGCTCGCCCCACTCCTTGTTGTAGTGGGCCAGCGGCGCAACAAAGGCGCCCACGCCGTTGTCCTTGTGGTCTTCACAGAACTTGTGGATCAGCTTGGTGAAGCCCATCAGCAGCTTGCCGCCGGAGCCCAGCACCTTGCGGCCGATCAGGTCCAGCGCCTGGATACCGGTGGTGCCCTCGTACAGCATGGCGATGCGCGCATCCCGCACGATCTGCTCCATGCCCCACTCCTTGATAAAGCCGTGGCCACCGTAGATCTGCACGCCGAGGTTGGCGGCTTCGTAGCCGGTTTCGGTGATGAAGGCCTTGGCGATCGGGGTCAGCAGTGACATCAGATCAGCGGCTTCCTGCTTGGCCTCACCCTCACCGCGCTCTTCGATATCAGACTGCTGGCCGAGGAAGTAGATGAACGCCCGGCTGCCCTCAGCGATGGCCTTCTGGGTCAGCAGCATACGGCGCACGTCCGGGTGCACGATGATCGGGTCGGCCGGGCCGTCGGGGTTCTTAGGGCCGGAAATCGAGCGCATGGCCAGGCGCTCGCGGGCGTACCTCAGGGAGCCCTGGAAGGCCAGCTCCGCATGGGCCAGGCCCTGTACTGCGGTGCCCAGGCGCGCCGTGTTCATGAAGGTGAACATGGCGTTCAGGCCGCGGTTCTCCGGGCCGATCAGGTAACCCTTGGCACCGTCGAAGTTCATCACGCAGGTGGCGGAGGCCTTGATGCCCATCTTCTTCTCGATAGAGCCGCAGTGCACGCTGTTGCGCTCGCCGATGGAGCCGTCTTCATTGACGACGTACTTCGGTACGATGAACAGGGAGATGCCCTTGGTGCCGGCCGGTGCATCCGGCAGGCGCGCCAGCACGATGTGAATGATGTTGTCGGCCAGGTCGTGCTCGCCGGCGGAGATGAAGATCTTGGTGCCGGTGATGGCGTAGCTGCCGTCTGCCTGGGGCTCGGCCTTGGTGCGCAGCAAGCCCAGGTCGGAGCCGCAATGGGCTTCGGTCAGGCACATGGTGCCGGTCCACTCGCCGGAGACCAGGTTGGTCAGATAGGTGTCTTTCTGCTCGGGAGAGCCGTGCTCCTCGATGGTTTTGACCGCACCGTGGCTCAGGCCGGGGTACATGCCCCAGGCCCAGTTGGCGGTACCGGTCAACTCGTTGACGACGACACCGGCCAGGTTGGGCAGGCCCTGGCCGCCGTTTTCCACCGGAGCAGCCAGTGACGGCCAGCCGTTCTCGACGTACTGCTTGTAGGCATCGGCGAAGCCGGCCGGTGTTTTCACGCCGTCTTCGCTCCACTCACAGCCCTCTTCATCACCGCTCTGGTACAGCGGCGCGAGCACTTCCTCACAGAACTTCGAGGCCTCGGCCACGATAGTGTTCAACATGTCTTCCGAGGCTTCTTCGAAGCCCGGCAGGGCCTGGTAAAGACCTTCCGAATCCAGCAACTCGTTCATGACAAAGCGGATGTCACGCTGGGGCGCCTTGTATTCGAGCATGGCAACTCTCCTGGAATAACGTTCGTAGTAGTTTGGCGATATGCCAGGGCGACGCAGGCGGCGCCTCCCTATGTGTTCGGTGTTCACATAGTCGCACAAATGTGAAAATTGTCAATATTACCAAATGGTCAAATATGGCCTGAAAAGCTGCTCCCCGGTGCCCCCTTGCTTGACTAAAGTTAGACAACGCCCGGCCTACTGGCGCTTTTGAGACTGGCTCAACACAAGGATGTGTATGCACAGCAAGCCCTGGATCCAGCGTGCCCTGGATATCGTCGCCCCCTGCCAGTGCAGCCTGTGTGGACTGCC
>JANQGK010000268.1 GCA_028277365.1 Halieaceae bacterium
CAGAAAGGCCAAACCCGCTCAATCAGCGACGGCTCGCCAGGGCCGCCAGCAGACCCGGTAGGCGACCTCCCCTGCCCCTGCTGTACGACGGCGATGAGCTGGCCGCGGTGGCCGACCTGTGGGTCTGCGAGGGTCACCAGGCCGGCGCCGGGGAGGTCGCCTACCGGGTCTGCTGGCGGCCCTGGCGAGCCGTCGCTGATTGAGCGGGTTTGGCCTTTCTGTTATCCTGGCGTCCCATCTTTTGCAGGGCCGTGCAAAGCCGGTCGCGACACTTTTTTCACCCCCTGAGCGCTGTCGGCACTGTGCCAGATGACGCCCCAGTGGTGGCCTGGAAACGGTTCGCACCAGGGTGAGTCCACAGCACCGGCATCGAAACACGTAACGCTCAGTCTGGCACCCGCCCCCGGTGCGACGCTGTGCATTGGCATGCCATGGCATGCAAAGGACTGGAACTAGAATATGACGCGCTTCGTCTTTGTCACCGGCGGTGTGGTTTCCTCATTGGGCAAGGGCATCGCCGCCGCTTCCCTGGCAGCTATCCTCGAGGCCCGCGGCCTCAAGGTTACGCTGCTCAAGCTGGACCCGTACATCAACGTCGACCCGGGCACCATGAGCCCCTTCCAGCACGGTGAGGTGTTTGTCACCGATGACGGTGCCGAGACCGACCTGGACCTGGGTCACTACGAGCGCTTCACCCGTTCCACCATGAGCCGTGCCAACAACTTCACCACCGGACGGGTTTATGACACCGTACTGCGCAATGAGCGTCGCGGTGACTACCTCGGCGCCACCATCCAGGTCATCCCCCATATCACTGACGAAATCAAGCGCCGGGTACTGCAAGGAGGCGGCGACGCTGATATAGCCGTGGTGGAAATCGGTGGCACGGTGGGTGACATCGAGAGCCTGCCGTTCCTGGAGGCCGCCCGCCAGCTCAAGGTCGAGTTGGGCAGCGCCCGGGCCATGCTTATGCATCTCACGCTGGTCCCCTATATTGCCGCTGCCGGCGAGATCAAGACCAAGCCCACCCAACACTCCGTCAAGGAGCTGCGCTCTATCGGTCTCCAGCCCGACGTGCTGCTATGCCGCTGCGAGATTGAGGTGGAAGAGGGCGCCCGCAAGAAGATCGCCCTGTTTACTAACGTTGAGGAGCGGGCGGTAATCCCGCTGCTGGATGCCGACAGTATTTATGAAATCCCCTCTGCGCTGCACAGCCAGGACCTCGACTCCATCGTGGTGGAGCGCTTTGGGCTGGATTGCCCGGAGGCGGATCTCTCGGAATGGGACGAGGTGTTGCGCGGTGAGATCGAAGCCGATAGAGACGTGACCGTGGCCATGGTCGGCAAGTACATGGACCTGCTGGACGCCTACAAGTCCCTCAACGAGGCACTCAAGCACGCCGGCATTCAGACCCTGTCGCGGGTCAACATCCAGCACATCGATTCCGAGCAGATCGAGGAAGAGGGCGTTGGCATCCTCAAGCACGCCGACGCCATCCTGGTGCCCGGCGGTTTCGGTGAGCGCGGTTTCGAGGGCAAGATCATGGCCGCACGGTACGCCCGCGAGAACGGCGTCCCCTACCTCGGCATCTGCCTGGGCATGCACGTGGCGATGGTCGAGTATGCCCGCAATGTGGCGGGCCTGGAGGGTGCTCACAGTACCGAGATGGAGCGCGACACACCGCACCCCATCATCGCGCTGATCACCGAGTGGCAGACGGCGGACGGCACGGTCGAGAAGCGCAGCGAACAATCCGACAAGGGCGGCACCATGCGCCTGGGTGGTCAGCCCTGCCACCTGGTAGAGGGGTCGGTGTCCCGCGAACTCTACGGCGTGGAGACCATCGTTGAGCGCCATCGGCATCGCTACGAGGTCAACAACAACTATGTGTCGGCCCTGGAAGAGGCCGGCCTGCGCATCGTCGGTTGGTCCGGCGATCACTCGCTGGTGGAGATGATCGAGATACCCGACCACCCCTGGTTCGTAGCCTGCCAGTTCCACCCCGAATTCACCTCGCGGCCGCGCGGAGGCCACCCGCTGTTCTCGGGCTTCGTCAACGCTGCTATCAAGCTGCACGAGTCGCGCGAGGCACCCGAATCCGAAGAGGAAGTGGCGTGATCAATACCGATACCGAGGTGGTGATCGCGGAGCAGATCCGGGTTGCCAACGAGGCGCCCTTCGTCCTGTTCGGCGGCATCAACGTGCTCGAATCCCGAGACCTGGCGATGGCTGCAGCCGAACACTACAAGACGGTGACCGACAGGCTCGGTATTCCCTACGTGTTCAAGGCGTCCTGGGACAAGGCCAACCGTTCATCGATCCACTCCTTCCGCGGCCCGGGCCTGGAAGAGGGTATGAAGATCATGGCCGAGGTGAAGGCACAGTTCGATGTGCCGCTGATCACCGATCTGCACGAACCGCACCAGGCCGCGGCCGTGGCCGAGGTCTGCGACGTGATCCAGCTGCCCGCCTTCCTGGCCCGCCAGACTGACCTGGTGCAGGCTATGGCGGCGACCGGCGCCGTTATCAACGTTAAGAAGCCCCAATTCCTGAGCCCCGGCCAGATGGGCAATATCGTCGAGAAGATCAACGAGTGCGGCAACCGCCGGGTGATTCTCTGCGAGCGCGGCACCCAGTTTGGCTATGACAACCTGGTGGTCGACATGCTCGGTTTTCGGGTTATGAAACAAGCCGCCGGCAACGCGCCCCTGATCTTCGACGTGACCCACGCCCTGCAGTGTCGCGATCCGCTGGGAGCCGCCTCCGGTGGCCGTCGCGAACAGGTGGCAGAACTGGGGCGCGCCGGGCTCGCCGTTGGCCTGGCCGGGCTGTTCCTGGAGGCGCACCCCAATCCGGACGAGGCCAAGTGCGACGGCCCCAGCGCGCTGCCGCTGGACCAGCTCGAGCCCTTCCTCGGGCAGATGAAAGCCGTTGACGACATGGTCAAGGCCTTGCCGCCACTGGATATTCACTAGACACGCTTTTTTCACGGAGAACACACATGAGCACTATCGCAGACGTGCGGGGCTATGAAGTCCTCGACTCGCGGGGTAATCCCACCGTGCAGGCCGACGTCGTTCTGGAGTCGGGCGCCGTAGGCAGCGCCTGCGCACCCTCCGGGGCCTCCACCGGCTCTCGCGAGGCGCTGGAACTGCGCGATGGCGACGCGGCCCGTTACCTGGGCAAGGGCGTGCTGACCGCTGTGGCCAATGTCAACGGCCCGATTCGCGACGTGCTGCTGGGCCACGACGCCCGCGACCAGGCCGGCCTCGACGAGGCTATGATTGCCGCCGACGGCACTGACAACAAGGGAAGCCTGGGTGCCAACGCTATCCTCGCCGCGTCGCTGGCGGCCGCTCGGGCAGCCGCAGTAGACAAAGGTGTACCGCTGTATCAGCACATCGCCGAGCTGAACGGCACCGACACCATGACCATGCCGGTGCCGATGATGAACATTCTCAACGGCGGCGAGCATGCCGACAACAATGTCGATATCCAGGAATTCATGGTGCAGCCGGTGGGCGCGGACAGCTTTGCCGAGGCCCTGCGCACCGGTGCCGAGATATTCCATCATCTGAAGAAGGTGTTGTCTGCCCAGGGCCTCAGCACGGCGGTTGGCGACGAGGGCGGCTTTGCCCCCAACCTGCCCTCCAACGAGGCCGCGCTGGAAGTGATTGCCGAGGCAGTCGGCAAGGCCGGCTATACCCTCGGGGATGATGTCACTCTGGCGCTGGACTGTGCCGCCTCCGAGTTCTATCGGGACGCCAGGTACGACCTGGCTGGCGAGGGCAAACAGTATGACAGCAGCGAGTTCGCCGACTACCTGGCCGCGCTGGCGGACAAGTACCCGATCATCAGCATCGAGGACGGCATGGACGAGAGTGACTGGGCCGGGTGGAAGATCCTGACTGACAAGCTCGGCGACAAGGTGCAGCTTGTGGGTGACGACCTGTTCGTGACCAATACCAAAATCCTTAAGCGCGGCATCGACGAGGGTGTGGCCAACTCCATCCTCATCAAGTTCAACCAGATCGGCAGCCTGACGGAAACCTTAGACGCCATCCGCATGGCCAATGACGCAGGCTTCACCGCGGTCATCTCGCACCGCTCCGGCGAGACCGAGGACACCACCATCGCCGACCTGGCGGTAGCGACCGCCGCCGGGCAGATCAAGACCGGTTCCCTGTGCCGTTCGGACCGGGTGGCCAAGTACAACCGCCTGCTGCGCATCGAGGCCGAGCTGCAGGGCATGGCAGCCTACCGCGGCCGCGATGAGTTTCGCGCCTGAGGAGTGCGGGGCCTGAGTTCACGGTATGAAGTGGCTGGCCCTGGGTCTGTTAATCCTGCTGCTGGCCTCTCAGTATCGGCTGTGGTTTGCCGAGGAGGGCAGCCTGGCGGAACTTCATCGCCTGGAGCAGGAAATCCAGCACCAGGAGCAGGTCAACGCCGAGCTCGAAGCGCGCAACCTGCGCCTGGAGCAGGAGGTGATTGAGCTGCAGCAGGGCCTGGAGACCGTCGAAGAGCGGGCCCGGCGCGACCTGGGCATGATTCGCGACGGCGAGACCTACTACCAGCTGGTGGAGGACGAGGCAGAGAAGGGCAGCGCGGCGCCCGGCGGGCGACAAGACAAGGACGACAATGACGGCACATGAACCGCGTTTCTGGGGCGTA
>JANQGK010000328.1 GCA_028277365.1 Halieaceae bacterium
TGGACGACCTCGCCTGGGAACGCCATGACTACGACCCACAGGTAGCCTACGGACACTCCAAGCTCGCCAACGCGCTGTGTTCACGGGCCCTGGCGCACAAGCTGTCGGGCACCATGGCCACCACCAACAGCCTGCACCCGGGCGTGATCGTTACCAACGCCATTCGCAACATGCCCCAATGGCAGCAGACCGCGGCACGCTGGCTGGGCTGGATGTTCACGAAAACCGTTGAGGAAGGCGCCGCCACCCAGACCTACCTCGCCACCCACCCTACGCTGGCCGGCGTGCGCGGCTACTACTTCGACAACTGCAACGTCGGCGAGGGCACGGAGTACCTGACCGACGATGCCCTGGCCCTCGAACTCTGGGATGTGTCGGCGTCACTCACGGCCGACTACCTGCCCTCTCCCACAGCCTGACAGGCTGCGGCGACGGTGGTTTAATGAGAGCGCTCTCCGCCGATAGGACTTGCCTTCACGGCGGCAGTAACGGGAGCAAAACATTCCGAGGATCCCCATGCAGTCCATGAAACTCTGCAACCAGTTTGCCCACCAGAGTCCCCAGCTCATGTGTGAACACTACGGCATCACTCCGCACGACCTGGCCCGCATCCAGGCCTTTGCCGCGGTGGTCGAGCCGAAGATGGATGAGATGGTCGACACCTGGTATGGCTGGCTGAAAACGCAGCCGGAGTTCGACGAGTTTTTTTCCGAGCAGGATACCCTCACCCGCGTACAGGGCCTGCAGCACAGCTACTGGCAGCTGTTCATGCGCGGCGCCGTTGACGAGGACTACGTGGCTCGCAGGCGCCGGGTGGGCGCGGCGCACGCCCGCATCGGCCTGCCGCTGGACACCTACTTCGCCGGCATGAACCGCTTTCTGCAGTGCTTCCGCGACCTGGCCGAGGAGTCCGGTATGGAGGGCGGGGAAGTGGCCGCCACCCAGCACTCCATCGCCAAGCTGCTGCACCTGGACACGGCCATCGTGGTCGACACCTACAATGCGATGGTGGAAGAAACGCTGACCGCGCAATCCCAGTCGCTGCTGGAGATGTCGACCCCGGTCACCCATATCTGGGACGGCATTCTGCTGCTGCCGATCGTCGGCTTGATTGACTCCAAGCGCGCCCGGGACGTGATGAACGCCACCCTGGAGAAGATCGCTCAGTCCCAGGCGCAGGTGTTCATCCTCGATATCAGCGGCGTCGGCGTGGTGGACACGGCTGTCGCCAACCATCTGATCAAGATTTCCCGCGCGACCCGGCTAATGGGCTGCGAGAGTGTCATCTCCGGTGTCTCACCTGCCATTGCCCAGACCATTGTCGACTTAGGCATTGAAGTGGGTGATGTAAAAACTACCGCCACCATGAAGGATGCCCTGGCCACCGCCTTCCGCCAGCTCGATATGGAAATTCGGGAGAACAGCTGATGGCAGAGGCCGTCAACGTCGCCCGGGTACCCATGCAGCTGTCCCGCGGCTGCATCGTTGTATCGATCCAGGTGGATCTGAGCGACGCCGTCCTCGCCCGGTTCCGCAGTGACCTGCTGGATCTGCTGCAGCGCTCCGGCGCCGAAGCGGTGATACTCGACGTCTCGGGCATTGCGATCATGGACCTGGAGGAATACCAGGCCCTGCGCGACACCATGTCCATGGCGGCCCTGATGGGTGCCCGTACCATTTTCTCTGGCTTCCAGGCTGGGGTGGTGTCGGCGCTGGTGGAGCTGAATGCCCGCACCGATGATATCGAGGCCGCTTTCAATCTCGACAGCGCCTTCACACTGCTGGAGCCCGCGCCTGCGGCAGAAGACGATGTAGACGCTCGGGAGGTGGAAGAGATACCTGCGGTGGATGAGGGTGCCGAAGCCGACCGCTATGGCGTCCCGGATGGATGACCGACTTGGGCGCTGACGAAGGCGCCACCCGGCTGCGCGTCAGCTCAGAGGCCGACGCCACCCGCGCCGTAGTGGAGGCCCACCGCTTCAGCCGCGAGGTGGGGCTGTCGGAAGTCGACGCTCAGGCGGTGTCCACCGCGGTCTCCGAATTGAGCCGCAATATCCTCAAGTACGCGGGTTCCGGCGAGGTCATGCTGCAAGATACAGAATACGGCAGCTCCCGGGGCGTGATCGTTACCGCCCGGGATCGCGGGCCCGGCATCGAGGATGTCGACATCGCCATGCAGGATCATTTCAGCTCCAGTGGCACCCTGGGCCTCGGCCTGCCCGGCGTGCGCCGCATGATGGACGATTTCACCATCAGCTCCACGCCCGGAGAGCTCACCGAAGTGCGCTGCCTGAAATGGGATCGCCCGCCCCTGCGCGGCGCCCGTATCCTGCCCGGCCGTCGACCCGGTGGCAAGGCAGCAGCCCCGACAGACTGCAGCGACTGCCTGGACTTCGACACAGCCGTGTTCTCCAGGCCCTGCCAGGGCGAGCGTCTGAACGGCGACGGTGCCATGATCGAGCGCCGCGACCATCTGCTGATGATTGCCGTCATCGATGGCCTCGGTCACGGGCCGGAGGCCCATCGGGTATCCAGTTCCGCCTGTGAACACCTCAAACACCGCTGGTGCTCAGACGTAGTGGATACCACCCGCGCCCTCCACGAGGAGCTGCGCGGCAGCCTCGGTGCTGTCGCCGGCATCGCGGTGGTCGACACCCGCAGCGGCCAGGTCAACTTCAGCGGCATCGGCAACGTATCCTACCGGGTATTCGGCCAGCGCAATCTGCGGCTGCCGTCGATGGCTGGCAACCTGGGGCACCAGATTCGCTCGCCGCGCCAGGAGCAGCACACCCTGGACAAGAGGGACGTGGTGGTCATGTACTCCGACGGCGTTAGCGACCGCTTCGACCTGCAGGATTACCCGCAGATTCTCTACCAGAGTGCAGATACAATAGCTCGAACCGTGGTGGAACGCTTCGGCAAGAACCACGACGACGCCACCTGTATTGCCCTGAGGATGCGACAGTGAACCAGGCCCAGGTGCACAGCACCCTGCCCCGCGAGACCTTTGTACTCGGTTCCATCCCGCTGGTGGAGAGCTGCTCGGTGCTGGAAGCCCGCCGCAAAATCCACAGTCTGGTCTCCCTGGTAGCCCCCGACTCTCTGGTCCCCACGCGGCTCGCCACCGTGGTCTCGGAAGTGGGCAAGGCCCTGCGACGACTCAACCCACAGCCGCGGATCGAGGTGGGCCTTTGCGCCCGCGGCAACCTGCCCCGCCTGCAGCTCGACTTTGTCGGCCAACTGGATTCGCGCAGCCTGGGTTATCTGAACAGCTTCTTCGACCACCTCGAAAAGGACAGCGGCAGTTCGGGGCTGTTCCACCGGGTCAACGTGGAGCTCAGCTCCAGCGCTGTAAACAGTGCCACACTGGCGCGACTGCGGGAGATTGTCGAGCAAAAAACTCGCGACCAGCTGCTGGAGGAAATCCAGAGCAAGAACAGCGAACTCGAGGAGTCGCTGGAAACCCTCAAGCGCACCCGCAGTGCCAAAGATCGCATGGAAAGCGAGCTCAACATTGGCCGCGATATCCAGATGAGCATGCTGCCCCTGTCGTTTCCCGCCTTTCCCGAACAGGGCGAGTTTGACGTTCACGCCACGCTCTACCCGGCCCAGGAAGTCGGTGGTGATTTCTACGACATGTTTATGATCGACCTGGATCATTTCTGCTTCTGCGTGGGCGACGTGTCCGGCAAGGGCGTGCCCGCAGCACTGTTCATGGCGGTCACCAAAACGCTGATCAAATCGCGGGCGGCCAACGACCTGTCGCCGGCCAGCATCCTCAGCCACGTCAACAGCGAGAGCGCCGAGGGGAATGACTCGGCCATGTTCGTCACCCTGTTCCTCGCCATCCTCAACCTGGATACCGGGGAGATGGTCTACAGCAACGCCGGCCACAATCCGCCCTATCTGATGCGCAGCCGCGGCGAATTGCAGCGCCTGGAGAACCGCCACGGACCGGTGATAGGCGCCGTGGAAGGCATTGCCTACGGCGAGGACAGCATCACCCTAACGCCGGCGGATATGCTCTACCTGTACACCGACGGCGTTACCGAAGCGATGGATATCGAGGGCAGGTTGTACGGTGAGGGACGCCTGCGCGAGCGGCTCAAGCTGTCTGACTACTCCACCGCCAAGGATGCGGTGGGAGACACGATCAATGATGTGTGGCGCTATCAGGGCGACGCCAGCCAGGCCGACGACATCACCATCATGTCGGTGCGCTATCACGGGCCGGTCACCCAGGAGGGCGAGACAGAGCTCACCCTGCGCATGCACAACGACATCACCGCCATCGCCGGCATCAACGATGACTTCAACGCCTTTGCCAACCAGCACAGCATTCCGGCGGCCGTGCAGCGTCGCATGAACGTGTGCCTGGATGAGCTACTCAACAACATCGTTTCTTACGGCTATTGCGACGAGGCCGTCGGCGACGAACATGAAATCGAACTGCACTTCCGCTTGCTGGACTCGGAGCTTGTGGTTACCATCGTCGACGACGGCAAGCCCTTCAATCCCTTCGGCAACGACCCTCCCGATATCTGCCTCTCAGTGGAAGAGCGCCCCATCGGCGGGCTCGGCGTGCACCTGGTGAAGAATTTCATGGACAGGGTGCACTATGAACGCCACGGTGAGAACAACGTCGTTACTCTGCATAAACAGCTGCACCAAGACGCTCAAGAGCACCTACAAGAACACCTGGACCAGGAACACGAGGCTTGAGATGGATATCTCGACTGAACAGATTGAGAGCACTACGGTCGTGAGACTGTCCGGCAACCTGGACACCAACACCTCAGTCCCGGCGCACGAAAAGCTGGATTCCCTGATTGAAAACGGTCACACCCACCTGTTGGTCAACCTGCGCCACGTGGGCTTCGTCAGCAGCGCCGGCCTGCGCATCCTGCTGGCCACCGCCAAGCGACTGAACGGCACCGACGGCTCGCTGAAGATCAGCAACCTGAATGAAACTGTCAACGAGGTCTTCGAGATCTCCGGTTTCAACTCCATCCTCAACGTGTTCAACACGGAAGAAGATGCGTTGAAAGACGGCTGATGCTGGTAATTATTGCAACCCTGCTGGCCGGGCTGGGCCTGTTCTTTGTTGGACTGCAGCTACTGACGGAAAACCTGAAGCTACTCAGCGGCCGCCGCCTGCGCGAGAACATTGCGGTCTGGACCCGCAACCCCTTCTTCGGACTGGCCTGGGGCGGGCTGTTCATCACCATCACCCAGAGCGCCGCGGCGGCCACCTTCATCCTGATCGGTATGCTGCGGGCCGGCATGCTCGGCGTGCGGCAAATCCTGCCCATCCTCATCGGCATGAACTGCTTCGCCGGCATCATCATCATGGTGCTGATTTTCGACATCAAGCTGGTGGTGTTCTTTCTGCTCGGCATTACCGGTCTGATTTATTCCCGCGACCAGGCCGGCGGCGTGCGCGCCACCGCCGGCGCCGCCTTCGGGGTCGGCCTTCTGTTCCTCGGTCTCAACACCACCCAGACCGGCATCGCGCCGCTGGCGGAAATGCCCTGGTTCGAAGAAACCATTGCCGCCACCCATGGCTCCTACCTGCTCGGACTGCTGGTCGGGCTGGTGCTGAGCTTCCTGACCCAGTCGGGCCTGGCGGTCATGATTCTCAACCTGGCCTTCCTCAACGCGGGCCTGTTCAGCATCGAGCAGTCGGTGATGATCGCCTATGGCGCCAAGCTGGGATCTTCGCTGCTGACCTACGTACTGTCCGCCAACCTGGTGGGCGAATCGCGCCAGGTGGCCATGTTCCAGGTGTATTTCAACGTGGCCGGCGCACTGATCCTGGTACCGGCCCTGTATATCGAGGTGTATACGGGCATGCCGTTGATGCTGGCGCTGGGAGCCGCGTTTGCGGATAACGCCGCCTTCCAGCTCGCGCTGATCAACCTGCTGTTCAACGTGGTGCCGGGCATTGTGGTGTTTCCGCTGGTGCCGATGATCAGCCGCGCCCTCGGCCGCTACTTTCCGCAGACTGCCGAAGAGCAGCTTTCCAAGCCCAAGTATCTGCTGGAGCAGAGCGGCGACGATCCCCACAACGCACTGCGTCTGATCGAGCTGGAGCAGGTGCGACTGATCGAGATTCTCGGCCACAGCTTCGAGGCCATGCGCGGCAACAACAACGCCAGCCGGCTGTCCCTGCTGAACGAGGGCTTTCACAGCCTGGCGGACAGTATCCGCGCCGCCATTTCCGACCTATCCAACCAGCACCAGCTCTCACCGGTGCTGTACGAACGGCTCAATGGTCTGCTCAATATTCAGCACAGCCTGGAAACCGCCAACGTGGAGGTGCAGAGCCTCTCGCGCCAGCTGAGCCTGCTGAAAGGCACCGGCCTCGGCGAGCGCTTTTCCATGGTCGCCGTGGACGGTATCGATGCCATCCTGCTGACCTTTATGGATGTCGCCCGGGAGCGTTCGGACCTCGACGCCCAACTGCTGGCGGGCATGACCTCCGAAGACGGCATGACCCGGGTGCGCAAGGCCTATCTGGCGGAAGATGACTCCATGGACGCCAATGCCCGCATGCAGCTACTGGCGGCGGCCAATCACTGCGAGCGCCTGATCTGGCTGTTCGGCGATATGGGCAGCGCTTACCGTAACCTGGGGACCACATGATTTTCAGCAAACACACGGCCGTAGAGGCCCGCGAGGACGGCAGCTATGCTGCCAGCATCCAGGAGGGCTGGGACGTGGTGGGCAACGCCAATGGCGGCTACCTGCTGGCCATGGCGGCCCGAGCCATGGCGGATGCCGCCGGGCGACCGCACCCGGTCGCGCTGAATGCCCACTACCTGTCACCCGGTCGGCCCGGGGCGGTGACGATCAATCCCGAACTCATCAAGGCCGGCCGCAGGTTCAGCACCGTGCGAGCCAACATGCGCAGCGACAGCAAAGAGTTGGTCACCCTGCTCGGCAGCTTTGGCGACGTCGGCGCACTGGAAGGCCCCATGCGCATCGACGCGGAACCGCCGGAGCTACCGGGGCCGGAGGATTGCGTGCGTATCGAGTCCGACCCGGCGGGCTTTCCTCCGGCGATGATGGGCCGCATCGATTTGCGACTGCACCCTGAGGACGCCGGCTTTGCCATCGGCAAGCCCACCGGCCAGCCGCTGTTCCGCGGCTGGTTTCGGCTGCTGGACGAGGAACCCATCGACGCCTTTGCCCTGCTGCTGGCGGTCGACGCCTTCCCACCCACGGTGTTCAACGCCAACCTGCCGATTAGCTGGGCGCCGACGCTGGAACTGACCACCCATATTCGTGGCATTCCGGAACCGGGATGGCTGCGCTGCCGCTTCTCCACCCGTTTTATCTCCGGCGGACTGATGGAAGAAGACGGTGATATCTGGGATGCCTCCGGCCGCCTGGTGGCACAGTCTCGCCAGCTCGCGCTGACCCCCAAGGCTTAGGGAACCTCTGCATTACCGAGTTATGCAGAGGCTCCCCAGCTCAGGCAAAGCGCTGGATCAGCTTGCCATTGGTAGTGCCCTGCACCAGCAGGCTGAATAGCACAACGCCAAACACCATCGACTGCAGCGTATACCAGTAGTCCAATTCGATCGGTAGCGCCAACACCAGCGCCACGGCGATGGCGCCACGCAGCCCACCCCAGAACAGCAGCAGCTGCCAGCCGGCCTTGATGTGATGGGTTAGAGGCCGCGTCAACAGGCTGCAGACCAGCACTGCGCCGGCTCGCGCCAGCAGCGCAGCACCGATGGCAATCAGCATGGCCAGCCACATATCCCTGAACATGCCGAGGGTAATCACCAGCCCCATCAGCACAAACAGCAGGCTGGTAAACACCTCCCCCAGCCACTCCCAGGTGAAGACCGTGCCCGGTGCAACCTGCTCCTCTACTTCCGATAGCGCCCCGCGCAGCACCAGGGCGGCAAACATGACCGCCATGATGCCCGATACATGCAGCAGGTGCTCGGCCAGATAAAAGCTGCCGAAGGCGGTAAAAAGCTGCAGGAACGCGGTAGCCGGTGGACTCTTCAGGAGCAGGACCACGGCCGCTGCAAGCAAACCGGCAATGACACCGGTGATCACGCCGCCGACGAAAACCAGCGTAAATTGCAGCAGAAATTCGCCGGCACCGGCGTCGGTGTTGCCCATGGCCAGTGACAGGAACAGGGAAAACAGCACCACCGCGGTGGCGTCGTTGAACAGGCTCTCCCCTTCGAACAGGGTCTTGATGTCTTCCGGCGCCCGCATGGCACTGAGCTGATTGACCACCGAGACCGGATCGGTCGCAGCGAGGATGGCACCCGCGATCAGCGCCGCCGCCCAAGGAAAGCCCTGCGGATGGCCGATGCCGTAGTACACCAGCGCCGCAGTGACGGTGCAGCTGATTACCACACCGAGGGTTGCCAGCGACAACACCGGTAGCAGCCAGCGTCGCAGCAGCGCGGGCTTGATATGCCAGGACGCCTCGAAGATCAGTACCGGCAGGATTACATAGAAGACAATCTCTTCCAGGTTATGGGCGCGGATACCGGTATCAAACCCCAGCCAAACGATGCCCTGCCCGGCAATGAAACCGCACAGCACGCAGGACAGAGTCAGCTCGAGCCGGGTCAGCCGGCTGACCAGCAGCGCGGCGACCGCCACGCCCGCCAGTGCCAGCACCTGCCCGGTAAGCGCGGCAACCACGAATCAGTTGCCGTGCTGCTGGGGGAGTATCTTGCGGCCGACCCAGTAGTCGACGCTGAGGTAACGCCCGGCGCCTGTGAAGAACAGGGCCAGCAGCATGATGAAGTAGGTCGCCGCGAATTCGATGCCGTTATTGAGGACTACGATGCTGCCGCTGGAGGTCAGCCAGTCGTAGTTGCCGTGTTCACGCAGGATGCTGCGGGCGCGGCTGATTTTTTCGGCGGAAGCCTCGACACGTTCGTTGGCGAAGGGGCCGCCGGGATCGGCAATTGCCTGCCAGCCGTTCTCCAGGTGTACCGTAGTGGCGGCGACTATCATGGTGAACATCAGCGGCACTGCGAACCAGCGCACGGCGATGCCAAACAGCAGGCTGATCGCGCCGAGCACCTCGGTCCAGGTGGCGAGGAAGGCCAGCAGCCACGGGAAGGGCAGGCCCAGGCCCCAATCGGGGTTGCCGAACCATTCCACCGTGCTGTCAAAGCTGCCGAGTTTGTTCTGGCCCGCCATCCAGAATACCGGCACCAGGTACAGGCGCAGGGCCAGTGGGGCGAGGAAGTCGACCGCGCGGGTCGCCTCCAGCAGGCCGTAGAGTTTTGCAAGTAGTGCTTTCATGGGAGTTTCCTGGCTGTTGTTCTATTGGTGTTGATGTTGTTGCTTGTTGATATTGTTGCTTGTTACTGCTGAGCAGGTCCGCTGTCACCGGCCAATCCACGGGCATATTCCTCGCGCACCGGTGGTATCGGATCCAGTTCCAGCATGCCGTGGGATTTGTCACTGCTCTCAATGACCCGCATGTGCTGGCGCTGCAGGCCACGCGGTTCGGGCACACCACAGGAGTGGGCTATCAGGCCGACGCCGTAGGCCACGCGTTTGGCATAGGCCGCCACGCGCCTGCATTTGTCCGTCGGTACCAGGCCTTTCTGCAGATCCTTGTTGTGGGTGGTAATGCCGGTGGGGCAGGTATTCTTGTTGCACTGCAGGGCCTGGATGCAGCCCAGGGCAAACATGAAACCCCGCGCCGACACACAGAAATCCGCACCGACCCCCAGCGCCCAGGCCACCTTGCCGGGATTGATCAGCTTGCCGGAAGCGATCACCTTGATGCGATCGCGCAGGCCGTACTCGTAGAGCATATCGACCACGATCGGCAGGCTCTCCCGCAGGGGCATGCCCATGTAGCCGACCAGCGCTTCGGGGGCCGCCCCGGTGCCGCCGTCCGCGCTGTCGATGGTGATGAAGTCCGGCGCAGCGGCAAGGCCGCGGCGGTGTATCTCCTGGAACAGCTCGTGGAAAAAGCTGAGCTGCCCCACCACCGTCTTGAAGCCGGTGGGCTTGCCGGTCACCCGGCGCACCCGCGCTATCATGTCCAGCAGGTCGCTGACCGAACGAATATCCAGATGGCCGTTGGGGCTGATGGAATCCTGGCCGACGCCAATGTGACGAATCCCGGCGATTTCCTTGGTAACCTTTTCACCCGGCAGGATGCCGCCTTTGCCGGGTTTGGCCCCCTGACTCATCTTGATCTCGAACATCTTCACCTGGGCGTGGTCGGCGACGGCTTTCAGTTTGGCATCGTCGAGGTGGCCCTCATCATCGCGCACGCCGTATTTGGCGGTGCCGATCTGAAAGACAATGTCGCAGCCTCCCTCCAGGTGGTAGGGCGACAGGCCGCCCTCCCCGGTGTTCATCCAGATGCCCGCTTCGCGGGCGCCGTTAGACAGCGCCAACACCGCCGGTTTGGAAATCGCCCCGTAGCTCATGCCGGAGATATTCAGGATGGAGGACGTGGTGTAGGGCGTGACACAGCTACCCTCACCGATGGTGACCGGTGTCGGCTCCACGGCATCCTCGTCAAGGGTGGGGAAAGCACTGTTGAGGAAGATGACATCGCCTTCGTGGTCCAGCGGCCGCGTGGAGCCAAAGGCGATGGTGGTATCGACCTGCTTCGCCGCTCGATACACCCAGCTGCGCTCGGCTCGGTTGAAGGGGAGTTCCTCACGGTCCATGGCAAAAAAATACTGGCGGAAAAATTCTCCCAGGTGCTCGAACAGGTAGCGGAAGCGCCCCACCACCGGGTAGTTGCGGCGAATGGTCTGGCTGGTCTGAGTGATGTCAACCAGGTACATCACGATCAGGGCGAGCACGCCGAGGCCCAGCAGGAACGTGAACAGCAGTACGCTGTACTCGACAATGGTCACCGCGAGCTGGTGGATTTCTGACATTTCCATAGACGTTCTCCGGCCGTTGCCCGGGTCTAGATTGAGCAGGTCAGCTCGCCGAGGCGCTGGCTGAGCTTCTGGTTTTCGTCGTAGTCGATGGGCACTACGATCAGGCTGGGGCCCTGGTGAGCAGCGGCCTGTTCGATGGCGCCCAACAGCGCGCTCGACTCATCTACCCGCTGGAAGTCCCAGGCGAAGGCACCGGCGAGCTGCTCCCAGTCAGGGTTGCCGAAAGACAGGTCGGTGTGGCGGCCGAACTCCTGCCACTGTTTCCAGGCGATCAGACCGTAAGCGTTGTCCTCCCACACCATGGCCGTGATATTGCTGGACAGGCGGCGAGCAGTTTCCATTTCCTGCACGTTCATAAGAATGCCGGCGTCGCCACAGATCGCCAGGATCTTGCGTTCCGGTTCCACCAGCGAGGCCGCGATGGCGCCGGGCAGCGCAAAGCCCATGGAACAGAAGCCGTTGGGAATCAAACAGCCGTTGGGCGTCGCGCAGTGGTAGTGGCGGGCAATCCACATCTTGTGGGCACCCACATCCGACAGCACCAGCCCATCGGCGCCGTATACCTGCTCCACGTCATACAGGGCTTTCTGCGGTTTGATCTTGCCGCTGGCGGTGTCCTCGGCGTGCTCCAGCAACTCGCGGCGCATGTCCTCGCGGGTGCGGACCTGTTGCTGGGTGTCAAACTCCGGCGCGGCCTGGTCGCGGAACTCGTGCACCAGCGCGCAGATGTTGTCGGCCACATCGCCGACCAATTCGATCTCTGGATGAAAGTTGCGGTCAATCTCGGCAGGCTGAAAATCGATGTTGACGATAGGCTTGCTGCCGTCGGGATTCCACAGGTGCGGGTGGTATTCCACCATGTCAAAGCCGATGGCAATAACGAGGTCGGCGGCATCGATGGCACAGGTGCCGATATCCTTGGTGCCGAGACCGATGGTGTACAGGCACTGCGGTGAAGCAGGGTCTATTGCACCCTTGCCCATGAAGGTGTTCAGCACCCCGATGCCGGTGAGGTCCACGAGCTCGCGCAGCTGTTCCGAGGCGCGCTTGCGCACGCAGCCGTTGCCCGCCAGGATCACCGGCCGCCGGGCAGCACGAATACGCTCGGCGGCGGCTGCAACCGTGCCGCGGTTTGCCATCGGCCGACGGTAGCGCACTGGATCGATGGGCGCGGCGTCGGTGTCGTGCTCGGCCACGTCCTCCGGCAATTCAATCAATACCGCACCGGGTTTTTCCGAACGCGCGATGCGCACCGCCTTGCGGACAATCTCAGGGATGGTATCGGCGTGGATGATGGTTTCCGCCCACTTGGTGACCGGCTCGAACATCTTCACCACATCCATGATCTGGTGTGATTCCTTGTGCAGGCGCCGGGTGCTGCCCTGCCCGGTTAACACCAGCATCGGCGCCCGGTCCATATTGGCGTCGGCGACCCCGGTGATCAGGTTGGTCGCGCCCGGGCCCAGGGTAGAGAGGCAGGCCGCTGGTGTGCCGGTCAGCCGGCCGTATATTTCCGCCATGAAGGCAGCCCCCTGTTCGTGACGGCAGAGAATGAAGCGGATGCTCTCCGATTGCTCGAGGCTGAGCATAAAGTCGGCATTCTCTTCGCCAGGTACGCCGAAGATATATTCGATTCCTTCGCGCTCAAGGCATTGCACAAACAGGTCTGAGGCTTTCATGGGGTCTCCCTTGAAAAGTTGGGGGCTTAGAGGGGCTGGCCGGCGACTAGTTCCCGCCGTCTTTCAATACCAGCATTTTTTCGAACAGCATGTCCTCGATGGTGTAGGGAATGCCCCCTACCCCGAGGCCGGATGCATCCAGTCCCGCAAAGGGCATGGCATCGTCACGGAAGGCCGTGTGGTCATTGATCATGATCGCCGAGGCGTGGATGCGCTGAAACGCCGCCTGGGCGGTGCTGACGTTTTCACTGAATACGGCCGCCTGGAAAGCGTGTGGATGCAGATTGGCGGCGTCCAGCGCCTGCTCCAGTTCCGCGTAGGGGTAGATGCACACCACCGGGCCGAACACTTCCTGGCTGCTGAGCCGCGCCTCTCGCGGCGGATCGAGCAGGATGCTGGGCTGATAGAAATTTCCTTCCATCGGCTCACCGCCCAGCGCCAGCTTGCCGCCCAGTGACACCGCCTCCTCCACCCACTCCTGGACGCGCGTTACTTCCGCCGCGCGGATCAGGGGGCCGACGTCGGTGGCGGGGTCGCTGGCATCGCCCACCACCAGCTCTGAGACTGACTCGCGGAGCATGTCCACCACAATGTCGTGCAGGCTTTCCTGTACGTAGATACGTTGGGTCGATACACAGACCTGCCCGGCATGATAGAAGCCGCCCTTGGTGATGGCGGGAATCGCCAGCTCCAATCGCGCGGAACCGGTGACGATGCAGGGCGCCACCCCGCCGTGCTCCAGCGCGCAGCGCACGCCCGGCTGCAACTGGCTGCGCAGCATCCAGCCGACCCTGGCTGAGCCGATAAAGCTGAAAAACGCAATGCGTTCACTGCGTACCATCTCGCCGGCGACGTCGAGGTCACGGGGGATGATGTAGGCCAGATAATCTTCGGGCACGCCGGCCTCGTGCATGGCCTCCACCAGCTTGATGCATGACAGCGGCGTATCGGCCGCGGGTTTCACCACGCAGGGACAGCCCGTCGCAAAAGCCGGCACCACCTGGTGGACGATCAGGTTCAGCGGATGGTTGAAGGCGCTGAAGGCGAGCACCACACCGCGGGGGAAATGCTGCGTGAACGCCAGGCGATCCGCGGAGGCCGCCTGGTGGCCCAGAGGAATCACGTTACCGCGGTGCTCGCTGACCGTGTTGATGGCAATGCGCACGCCGGCAATGGCGCGGGCTGCTTCCACCTTCGCATCCTTGAGAGGCTTGCCGCCCTCGGCAGCAATCAGCTGGGCGTAGGCTTCCTCGTCCCGCTCCATGAGCTTCACCAGCCGCTCGAGAATCTCAATGCGACGGTGCAGCGCCAGCCAGCCATCCTGGTCGCGATATCTCTGCCAGGCGCGTTCCAGCTTGGCGGCGGCCGCCGCCCCGTCGTCGGTTTTCAGGCGGGCGATTTCCTCGCCGGTGGAAGGATTGAATACTGAGAGTGTCGACTGAGGCATGCGCGTTCCTCCGGGCTGCTCATCTTCGTATAGCACACCCGGCAGACAGCAACGCGATTGACTTGTTCCTCAGTGGAACAAAAAGCCATCAGTCGCGCTTTGACAGGCGGCGGCGCACGGAGCGCACCAGCACCCAGACCAGGGCAAACACCAGCGGCGAGGCAATGCCCGTCAGCAGCGTGGCGTCCACCGGCAGGCCTACCGACTTCATGGCTTTGAAGCCGTAACTCAGCAGGCCCACGGCGTAATAGCTGATGGCAAAAATCGAGAAGCCTTCCACCGCCTGCTGCAGGCGCAGCTGCGTATAGGCGCGTTCGTCCATGGACTGCAGCAACGCCTGGTTCTGCTTCTTTTGCACCATGTCTACCATGGTGTTGAGCAGGTTGGCGGCCCGCGCCACCCGCTGCGCCAGTTCGTTGGCGCGCCGTTCGGTGGCATCGCAGGTACGCATGGCGGGTTGCAGCGAGCGGAGCAGAAAGTTGGTGTAGCTCTGGTAGCCGCCGATTTTCTCCTCCCCGACTTCTTCCAGCCTGCGCTCGACGATGCTGGCGTAGGCACGCGCCGCTGCGAACCGGTAGGCGTGCGTAGACACTATCTGCTCCACACTGGCGGCAATGCCGGTGATGGCGCGCAGCGCCGCTTCCTGGTCGGCCTCGCTGCGCTCCTGCTCCAGCCGGATCATCACCCGGTTCAGCTCGGGCTCCAGACGCCCCAGATCAGCCATCGCCTGACGGGCCCGGGGCAGCGCCATCATGGCCAGCATGCGATAGGACTCTATCTCCAGGATGCGCTGCAGCAGGCGCGATAAGCGTCCTTCGGGAATGCCGAGGTCGATCACCACGATGCGCAGGAAACCGTCGGCGTCCGGCTGGAATGCCGACCACACCGCCGCATGCCCGCCTGACATGAGGCCGCCGTGCAGAGTTTGCGAGGCCAGTAGCGAGGAGGCCAGGCTGTGACCGTGGGGGTCCTCCTGGCCCTGAGGGGGCAGCACTTCGATGTGCACGCCCACCAGGAAATCCGACATCAATGCATCGCGCTTTTCCCGGTCGAGCAGGTCCAGTGCGGTTTCACTGAAGGGCGGTTGCCCATTGCCAGGCACCATGACCGTGTGGCTGACCGCCTCGGTGTGCCCCTCCCACTTGACCTGGCAGGACCCGACGCTCACGTTGTGTTGGCGGCTGCCCGCCGCCGGCGCGCTGGCATCGTGCTTACGACAGAAGCGGGCGAACTCCTCCCGGGCTTCGTCCACCGTGGATTCATTGCGCAGCCCCATGACATGGCTGCAGCGCATCGGCGGCGCCTGTCGCAGGCCGGGGCGAGCATGCCATTCGTTGCTGAGGCGGATGCGCTCTTCCTGTGTGATCGCCTGGATGGCGACCGCGTCAACGGCGCTGTCGGCATGTTGCGTCATGCACGCTTCTCCCGGCCGGCGGGTACCCAGAAGCGTTCCAGGGCCTGAAATGTCCCCGTCGGCTGTTCCCAGTGCGGCAGCCCGCGAGTGGGGGGAATCCGTTGCTCGAAAATGCATCGGTTCTGCGCTACCAGTTCATCGAGCCGGTCGAAGTTAATGTTGGGGTCGCGGTCGTACAGCACCAGGGTGGGAACCGTGAGCGGCTGGTAGAGGCTGTCCGCCGCCCCGCTGGTAAACAGGCTCATCGACAAAAAGCAAAACGGAGCGTACTGCGCCCCCGGCTGCCGCGCGGTGGCCCAGGCCTGGTCGACCAGTTCCACCGGCACGTCGCCTTCGAAAGACATATCGAGGAAATAGCGAATGCTGGCCCGCGTGGTCAGGCCGCGGTACAGACCGTCGCTCAGCAACGGGATGGAAAACAGTTTGCGCAGACGGTCGCTGGCGGCACCGGAGGGCGGTTCGCGGCTACCCATACCAGTGGGCGACACCAGCACCAGGCTGTTAAAACGGGCAGGCTCAGCCAGCGCCGCCCGGGCCAGGAACTCGGCGCTGGTCGACAGGGCCAGGACGTCGAGGGGCTCGCCGATCACTTCCCGGCAGAACTCGAGGATGGTGTCGGCATACAGGGCTGGCGTGTAGTTCGTTTGCCGGCGCTCTGAAAAGCCGAAGCCCGGTAATTCCAGGGCATACACCGGCCGCCGGCTACGGTAATGGTCGAACAGCGGCGCTACCTCGCGCGCGGTCGGGGCCGCGTTGATGCTGTGTATCAATAGCAGTGGGCGGCCCTGGACGCCGGCATCGACATAGTAGGCCACGTCCCCACCGGCCTCGGTCTGTAGGCTACGTCGTTGCGCATCCAGCGATTCGGGAAGTGCTGTCGTCATGCTGCGGGTCCGTGGACAGTTCTCGCCATGGTAGCAGAGGCAACTACTGTCAATGTCATTCGCCTGGGGCTTCAAACTTGTGTTTACGCAGGGCAGCGGGTAAAAGATGGCCACGGATACTAGAAAGCCGCTTGCCTCTTCACAGGCCATACCGGCGCCCCGCTACTGGCAATAAGGATATTTACATGGCCATCGCCTACCCTTTCTCCGCGATCGTCGGGCAGGACGAGATGAAAACCGCGCTGCTGATAGCAGCCGTCGACCAGGACGTTGGCGGGGTGCTGGTGTTTGGTGATCGCGGTACCGGCAAGTCGACGGCGATTCGCGCGCTGGCAGCCTTAATGCCCAGCATCCCGGTGGTGTCGGGCTGCCCCTACCACTGTGACCCTGGGGCGCCCAAGCCCGGACTGTGTGCGCAGTGCGACGGCGGCAACAAGGAGTACACGTCCCGCGAACAGCCAATGCCGGTGGTCGATCTGCCGCTGGGCGCCACCGAGGACCGGGTGATTGGCAGCCTGGACCTGGAAAAGGCCCTGCGACTGGGAGAAAAGGCCTTTGAGCCGGGCCTGCTGGCCCAGGCCCATCGTGGCTTTCTCTATATCGACGAGGTCAACCTGCTGGAGGACCACATTGTCGATGCGCTGCTCGACGTCGCTGCCTCTGGAGAAAACGTGGTAGAGCGGGAAGGCCTGAGCATTCGCCATCCGGCGCGCTTTGTGCTGGTAGGCAGCGGCAACCCGGAAGAAGGCGAGCTGCGGCCTCAGCTACTGGACCGCTTCGGCCTGTCGGTAGATGTGCGCACCCCGACCGAGCTGGACACCCGCGTACAGATCGTACGGCTGCGGGATGAGTTCGAGCGCGACCGGGAAGCCTTCGTCAAAGCCTGGAAACGCAAGGACGGCACCGTGCGCCGCAAGGTGCAAAAGGCCCGTGCCCAGCTCAACGAGATCGAACTCGGCGCGGAGGTGCTGGAGCGCGCAGCAGCGCTCTGCATGGCGCTGGGCACCGATGGTCTGCGCGGCGAACTGACCCTGGTGCGGGCAGCCCGCGC
>JANQGK010000143.1 GCA_028277365.1 Halieaceae bacterium
CACCAGCGCCAGGCCCTGCCCCACATCCAGCACCCACAGGTCCAGTCCCTCGCTGTCGCCCGCCGAATAGCGCGGGATAAGCGCCAGCGCCAGCCAGGCGGCCGCCAACCAGCGCAGGGGCAGCGCCCTGTGTGCCAGAGCCAGCAGCAGCGCCGGGACCAGTCCCAGCAGCGTCACGGTATCGGGGCGCAGCCGCAGCCACAGAGGAAGCCGGTCGGAGAGTCCGGCATCCAAAGCGAAAAAACCGACCACGGGCAGGCTCGCCAGTCGCCACACCGGCTCCGCCAACTCCAGCGGCGCCAGCACCGCACCCAGCAGAGACAGGGGCGCCAACCACAGGCTCAACACCGGCACCGCCACCAGGTTGGCGAGCGGCGCGATCCAGCCCAAACCGCCAAACCAGGCGCTGGCCAGCACCCCCATGGCCGGCGCCAATACCAGTTGCAGGGCCAGTAGCAGGCGCCAGCCGGTGAGTTGGGGCTGCATATGCCGCAGGTAGAAAATCAGCGCTACCGCACCGAACGACAACCAGAAACCGGCGCTGTGGGTGGCCAGCGGGTCCAGCAGGGCCACCATCAGCAGCGCTGCCGACAGGCTGCGCGCCGGCGCTACGCGGCGCCCCGCCAGCGCCACCAGTTGTACGCCGGCCAGCATTACCAACGCCCGCTGGGTAGGTAGCGCAAACCCCGCCAGCGCGCTGTAAGCCAGCGCCAGCGCCGCCGCCACGCCATGGCCGACGCGGCGGCTGACCAATCGCCCGAGAACAAACCCCAGCCCCGCCACCAGGCCTACGTGCAAGCCGGAGATCACCACCAGGTGATTGAGGCCATAGCGCTGGAACTGCTGCCAGCGGGAATGGTTGATACCACTGCGATCACCGTTACCCAGCGCCAGCAGCACTCCACGCACCTCGGGATCGGCAATATCCTCCCGCAGGCTGTCGGCAACGCGCTGGCGCCAGTACTGCCACCAGGCGGCCCCACCGGGCAGCGGCCGCAAGGGCTTGTCGCGCACGTAACCGGTAGCGGCAAAGCGGTGCCGGGCCAGCCAGGCCTCATAATTGAAGCTGCCGGGATTGGCGAGCCCCCGCGGCCGCTTAAGCCTCAGCTCGCCCTGCCAGCGCTGGCCGGCACGGAGGGGTTCCGCGCCGTAGTAGGACAGCAACACGCGCCCCAGCCTGCGTGTGCAGTCGGGCAGGTCTTCGGGACAGCGCAGCAACTCGACCTCAGCCGCAAACCGCTGCCGCGGTCGACCGCGCACTTCGCGCTCCTGGGGTGGCTCCAGTACCCGAAAGCCGGCGATCAGCGACCGCACTTCGAGAGCCGGAGAAAGCTGCGAAGCCAACAGTGTCTGGCCCCAGACACAGCCGTAAGCAACACCTGCAAGAATGCTGAACAAAAGTACGGCGGGTCGGGCCGCCAGCGGGCGCAACAACAGGCAGGCCAGGGCAGCGGCCGCCGGCAACAGCGGGCTCGGCAACTCGGGCATCCAGCCGCTCAGCAGCACTCCCGCGGCAATTACAATCGTCCGTGACTGCATTAGAATAAGCCGCCTTGCTCCCCTCGTGGCACGGGGAACGACGGCTCAAGTCAAACACAGCACCAGGACCGCCGCCAGCGCCTCACATGCCAAAAACAACACTCAAACGCTTCATGCCAACCCCGAAGCGGCTTAAGGGGATCAAGTCCCTTAACGTCCTGGGCGACTGGCTCTACCAGCCCAATCTCTGGCATATCAATCGCGGCTCGGCCTCGCGGGCCTTCTTCGTGGGGTTATTCCTGGCCTTTATGCCAATCCCGATCCAGATGTTCCTGGCCGCGGGCCTGGCGGTATGGGTACGTTGCAACCTGCCAATCGCAGTGGGCCTGTGCTGGATCAGCAATCCGCTGACCATGCCGCCGCTGTTTTACTTCGCCTACCGGGTGGGAGCGGCGGTGATGGGTACGCGACCGCAATCCATGCAGTTCCAGCTGAGCTGGGAATGGCTATCCACCAGCCTGGTGGCGGTGTGGCAGCCGTTCCTGCTGGGTTGCCTGCTGTGCGGGTTTTTCTTCGGCAGCCTGGGCTTCTTCACCATCCAGCTGCTGTGGCGCTGGCAGGCAGTGCAACGCTGGGAGGCCCGCCGGCTGCGGCGCCGGCTGGCCATCGAGAAAGCTACTCGTGACGTAGAGCGTCGGCAGGCGGCAATCGCGCAGCACGACGAGCCGGATACAGTGCCGCCAGGAAGCACAGAATCACCGCCACCCCGTTGATCAGCAGCAGGTCTTCCAGGCGCAGGTCCGACGGCAGGTAGCCGATCGGGTAGACATCGGTATCCAGGAAGCGAATACCCAGCCAGCGCTCCAGCCCTGCCACCAGGTCGGTGACACCCAGGCTGGCCGCCACTCCCAGGGCACTACCCAGCACCGTACCCGCCAGGGCAATCAACAGGCCCTGGCGCAGGAAGATGCCGCTGATATCACCGGGCCGCGCACCCTGGGCGCGCAGGATGGCAATATCGGCGCGCTTGTCCACCACCACCAGCACCAGCGATGACACCACGTTGAACGCGGCAATGGCAATGATGGAAAACAGCAGCAGGATCACCAGGTCGCGGGACATTTGGATGGCCGCATACAGGTTGCCATGGGTCTGGGTCCAGTCGGTGGCGTAGAAGCCAGGCGGCAACACATTGACCAGTTCCCAGCCCATGCGGGGTGCGGCGAATACATCTTCTACCGCCACCCGGAAGCCATGCACACTGCCCGCGGCGCCCGCCAGCGACGCCGCCCGCTCCAGGTGTATTACCGCCAGCGCCTCGTCCAGCTCGGTGCCGCTGGCCACCGTGGCCGCCAGCCGGAAGGAGGCGAACACGGCCGCCTGGCCGGGTTCCCGGGGCACGATCAGCGTAATAGTATCGCCCGGAGTGACCGCCAGGCGCTGGGCCAGGGCGGCACCCAGTAGCAGGGCCTGGGGATCGTCGGCAAAGGCGGCGAGCTCCGCCGCGGACAGGGCGCGCTGCAGGCCCGGCAGCGCCCGCTGGCGC
>JANQGK010000253.1 GCA_028277365.1 Halieaceae bacterium
GGGCTGCGCCGATTCCGCCGCGCGAAAAGCGGAAGTTCCCTGTTACAATTTCAGCCTCGCTCGAATAACCACAAGGAGTCCGAGTGAAGATACGCCTGACCGCACTCTGTGCCCTGGTAGTTGCCAGCAGCATAATTCGCGCCCAACCCGAAAGGGGTTTCGACGCCGATCTACTCCCTGGTCTTCAGACCAATGTGGTGCGAGCGCAGCTTGTCCCCCTGAGAAAGAGTTTCTTTTCGGCCGGAATCAGCGCCATTGTCCAGGGCGTGGCCGTTCAGGAGGGTGACACCGTCAAGCAGGGCGACCTGCTGCTGGCCTTTGACTGTGATCGTTTCGAGGCCGCCTTCAACACCGCCCAGGCCAAAGTAAAAGGAGCCGATGCCAAGCTCGAGGTCAATCGCGAGCTGGTCAAGCTCAACAGTGTTGGCCCCCTGGAAGTGAAACTCAACGAAGCCGACCTGGAAGCTGCCCGCGGTGAGCTTGAGGCTGTGCGCTCGCAGCTCAAGCACTGCGAAATCAGGGCGCCCTTCGACGGCGCAGTGACCAGCCGGGTGGTCGAGCAATACCAGTTCGTGGAAGAGGGCGGAGACCTTCTGGAGCTGGTATCCCGTGACCAGCTGGAAGTGCGCATGCTGATGCCCTCCACCTCCTTGTCCTGGCTGGAACTCGGCACCAGCTTCACCATGCTGGTGGAGGAGCTCGATCTGGCCATGCCGGGAGAAATTGTTCGTGTTGGCGGCGCGGTAGACCCGGTCAGCCTGACTATCCCTGTGTTCGGCAGGCTCGCGGACAGCCCGCCCGCCCTGCTGCCGGGCATGAGCGGTCGGGTTCAGTTCCTGGAGAAGGAGTTCGACTAGTGGCCGAGGCGGGTTCCGAGCAGCAACTCAAGGCGCTCGCCAACCTGCTGCTGCTGCAGCAGCGACTGCGCGAGGCCAGCACCGAGGCCGAGGTGGGCTTCCTGCTGGTCAACGATACCCGCACGCTGGTGGAATACCGCAGCGCGGTCCTGTGGCTGGCTAGCGCTACCCGCCCGGGCGGTGGCTACGTCGCCGGCGTATCGGGTGCGGTGGAACACGATGACCACGCACCCTACGTGCAGTGGATGCGGGCCCTGTGCCGGGACCTCTCGCAGCGCTACGACGAGCCGGAGCCCAAAGCCTGGCAAAAGAGCGACTTGCCGGAATCCCTGGCCGGCGGTTGGGACAACCACGGCGACAAGCTGCTCATCTGGTGCCCAATGTACTCCGCCTCCGGCTATTACTTGGGTGCGCTGGCGTTCTGGTGCGAAAAGCCGCTTCTGGAAGCCCAGCAGCGGGTGCTGAAGTTCTGGCTGTCGGCAGCCGGTTATAGCATTTCAGCGCTGCGCGGCAAGGCCTTCGCCCGACCGCGTTTCGTATGGAACCGCAGGCGTAAGGCTATTGCCGCCGGCGTGGCCGTGGCGCTGCTGCTAATGATGTTCCTGCCGGTGCGCCTGTCAGTGCTGGCGCAGGCCGAGATTATTGCCCGCGACCCGCTGGTGGTGCGCGCTCCGATGGACGGCATCATTGACACCATCACGGTCAAACCCAATGCCATGGTCGAAGCCGGTGCGCCCTTGTTGACCCTGGACGATACCGAGCTGCTGACCCGACTCAAGGTGGCCGAGCAGGCGTTAGCCATCGCCCGGGCGCAGTACCAGCAGGCCGGGCAGTCGGCGTCTTTCGACCGCGACGCCAAGGCTTCGCTGAGGGTGCTGGCGCTGGAAGGAGAGAAACGCGAGGCCGAGACCGCCTACGTGAATTCGCTGCTGGAGCGCAGCACCGTGGAGGCGGAACAGGGCGGGGTTGTCATCATGCCCAGCCCCGATGAGTTAATCGGCAAGCCGGTGGTCACCGGGGAGCGTCTACTCACCATAGCCAGCCCCAGGCAGTCTCAGCTCGAGGCCTGGCTACAGGTGGGGGACGACATCGAGTTGCCGGCCGACAGCGAGATCGTGTTCTTCCCCAATGTGGCGCCGGACAAGAAGTTCAGCGCCAGGCTGCGGCGCATGGATTATCGCGCCACGACCACCGAGGCGGGCGAGCTGGCCTACCGGATTCGCGGTGAATTTACCGAGGTGGACAAGCTGCCGCGCATCGGTATGCGCGGTACAGCCAAGCTGTACGGTGAGAAGGTGAGTCTGTGGTATTACCTGTTCCGCCGGCCGCTGGCGGTGGTGCGGCGCTGGATCGGGGTTTAACCCGTGGGCCTGCCGCGCAATATCCGCCAGGATCTTGAACTGATCGAGGCGGCGCCCTTCGAAGACGGTTCGCCGCGCTGGCGCCTTCATGACCCCGCCGCCAATCGCTTCTATGACCTCGGCTACCTGGAAGTTGAGATTCTCCGGGAGCTGAGGGCAGACCCCAGCCTTGAGATCGATAGCGCTACGCTCGCCAAAACCATCGCAGAGCGCGCCAGGGTCATGTGTAACTCACAGCAGATTGAGGAGTTTGTTGAGTTTCTGCTCGACAATGACCTGTACTGGATCGAAGGAGAGCGCGCCCTCGATCGCCGCAAGGCTCTGCGCAAGCCGCGCTGGAAGTCACTGGCGCTGAAAATCTGGCGGCAGTACCTGTTCCTGCGGATTCCCGTCCTGCACCCGGACGGCCTGCTGGATCGCCTGTTACCCTGGACGAGTTGGGCCTTCCGCCCGCGCACCTGGTGGATTCTGGCCGGCATCTGGGTACTGGCCATCTATCTGACTTCCCGTCAGATGGACTACTTTCTCAACACCTTCGTCGGTTATTTCACACCGGCAGGGCTTGTGTACTTCGGCATCGCCGTGATCCTGGCGAAAGTGTTGCATGAATTCGGCCACGCGTTGGCCGCCCGTCGCTACGGCTGCTCAGTGCGGGCTATGGGCGTGGCCTTCCTGGTGTTCTGGCCCATCCTCTATACCGACACCACCGATGCCTGGCGCCTGCGATCCCGTCGCAAGCGAGCCATGATTGGCGCCGCTGGCATGATTGTGGAAATGGGCGTGGCGGCCATCTGCCTGCTGCTGTGGAACTTCGTGCCGGACAGCTTCCTCAAGAACATCCTGTTCATGATGTCCACCACCACCTGGCTCATGACGCTGCTCATCAACCTCAACCCGCTTATGCGCTTCGATGGCTACTACATCCTCTCCGACCTGGCAGGGGTGGAAAACCTGCAGGATCGCGCCAATGCCATGGGGCGGTGGTGGCTGCGGGAGCGGTTGTTCGGCTACGGCCGGCCGGCGCCGGAACAGGGCCTGCGCTGGCTGGTGCCCTTCAGCTACGCCGTATGGGTTTACCGGCTGTTTGTCTTTTTCGGCATCACTTACATCGTCTACTCCTACTTCTTCAAGGCCCTGGGCGTGATACTGGCGGCTGCCCAGGTGGTACGACTACTGGTGATGCCCATCGGCCGGGAAGTGCGGCACTGGTGGGAGTCACGCGCTGAGAGTCAACGGCGCTACCGGCGTCGCACCAGCTTCGTGGCTGCCATCCTGCTGCTGGCCGCGGTGTTGCCCATCGACCGCAAGTTGGAGCTTCCCGCTTACTGGCAGGCCAGGGCTGTGGTGACCTTCTATGCCCCCATCCCCGGGCAGTTGAGTGTGTTGCCGGCCCCCGGCAGCGACACCGTCAGTGCCGGCAGCGAGGTGGTGGTGATTACCTCCCCTGACCTGGAGTTCCAGCTCGAGCAGGCTAATCACGATTTGCGTAGCAGCCGTTACCAGCTCGAACGCACCAGCTTCGGTGCAGGGCTTGCCCAGGAACGCCTGTCCCTACAGGCCAAGCTGGAGGGCGCCCTGGAAACCCAGGAGAACCTGCAGGCGCAGCTCAACGATGCCCGCCTGGTTGCACCGTTCAGCGGCCGTATCTCGGATCGGCAGGCCGACCTGCGGCCTGGAGACTGGGTATCCCGCGGCGACCGCCTGCTAACGCTCGTGGATGACACCGCCGGCGAGGTGGTGGCCTATGTGGGGGAATCGGAACTGCGTGCACTGCGCGAGGGGGCTTCGGGCCGGTTTTACCCGGAGGGTGGCGTCCGCGGCCCGCAGCAAGCGCGGCTGGTGGATGTAGACGGCTTCTCGCTGGAGGCATTGGAAGCCATCTATGTGGCATCTACGTTTGGCGGCGGTCTCGACGTGCGCGACGGCACTGAGGATGAGTTGATCCCGCAGCGGGCGACCTACCGCATTTATCTGGAAACCGATGCGCCGGCCGATGATCGCGTGCTGCGCGGCCAGCTGGTCCTGGATGCGCAAGCGCGCTCCCTCGCGGGCATGCTGTGGCGCCAGATCGTCGGGGTCTGGCGCCGGGAGGCGGGCATTTAACGAGGCATGGCGATAGCGAGGAGCGGAGGGATGCGTTCAAGGATTGGTCTGCCGGCGCTGGTATTGCTGGCGGCCTGTAGCGGGCCTGGCGCCGGCCCGGAAAACGTGGGGCCGGATGCCGAGGTCATGCTGGCCAAGCACAGCATGCAGGTGCTGCGGACGCGGCCGGTCCAGGCCACCCAGTTTGGCCTGCGTGATGACGACGTCGGCGCCCGTGTGGAAGACGCCGTGGGGGACTACGGCAAGGCGCATCTCGGTCGCTGGCGCAGGGATTTGCGGCGCATGTGCCGTGAGTTGGACGCGCTGCCGTCCAGCTCGCTCGGCTCCCTGACCCGCGCCGCGATGGATGACACCTACACCAGCTTCCTGGGCGACAGCGAAATGCCCTTCGGCTTCATCAATACCTACGGTCGTCACCAGCCCTACGTTATCAATCACCTGGCCGGACCGCTGCAGGTCGTACCCAGCGTCATCGCCGGCTACCAGCCGGCAGCAAGCCCCGAAGAAGTGGGTGATTACCTGCGCCGGCTGTGGGCGCTGTCGCCGCTGGTGGCCGGGGTGCTGGACACTTTCAACAAGGACGCCAACGCGGGCTGGATGCCGCCGACAGCCGTGCTGGAAGCGGCTTTGGTGTCGCTGGAGGCGTTCGTAGCCCCGCCGGTGGAAGACCACGAGCTGGTCGTCAAGCTGGTAGAGAAGATGGCCGCCAGCGACGCGCTCAGCGACGAAGAACGGGCCCGGGCGCGTAATGAGGCGATCGCGGTCATGCTGCGCATCGTCTACCCCTCCTACCGCAATGCAATCCAGAACGTGACTGACCGGCTGCGGGAGAGCAATGCAGCGGAGGGCCTCTGGGCCCGGCCCCTGGGAGAGCGCTTCTATCGTGCGGCACTGAAGCTCGAGGCGGATACCAGCCTGAGTCCTGAAGACCTGCACACCTATGGGCTGGCAGAAGTAGCGCGAATCAGCGCCGAGATGGACGCGCTGCTGCGCCAGCTTGGCTACATCGACGGTTCGGTCGGAGAGCGCATCCACGCTCTGGCGCAAGCGCGGGAGTTTCAGTTGCAAGACACGGAGGAGGGACGTGCTGCCCTGCTGAATGCTCTCCAGCAGCGGGCCGCCGATATGCAGGACCGCCTGCCGGATTACTTTGGCCGCTTGCCTGAGCAGCGGCTGGAGGTGCGCGCGGTGCCTGAGACCCGCCAACACGGGGCGCCTCGTGCCTACTATACAGCGCCGCCTGCCGAGGGCGGCGGCCCCGGAGTTTTCTGGATCAACCTGCGTGGTATCGACCAGATCGCGGCGTTCCGGTTGCCAACGCAGGTCTACCATGAGGCGGTGCCCGGCCGTCACCTGCAGGTGGCGCTGTCTCGTGAGCGGCGCGGGCGTCCGCTGCTGTGGAGCCTTAGCCTCAATAATGCCTACAGCGAGGGCTGGGCCATGTATGCCGAGCGGCTCGCTGCGGAGATGGGGGTCTACGCCGATAACCCGGCGGCTGACCTCGGACGCCTGGAGGCTGAGCTGTTCCGCGCTGTGCAAGTGGTAGTCGACACCGGCATTCACCACCAACGCTGGAGTCTGGAGCAGGCAGTGGACTACATGGCGAGGGCCACCGGCCGCAGCGAGGACGACCTGCGGGTCGAGGTCCTGCGCTACGTGGTCTGGCCGGGCCAGGCGCTATCCTACAAGTCGGGCATGGACGGCATTTTGCAGCTACGCGCCGGTCTGCAGGCAGAGCGGGGCGAGAACTTTGTGCTCAAAGACTTCCACGACCAGGTGCTCGCTACCGGTCCGGTCTCGCTGCCACTCCTGCGCAGCCAGATGCTGGGTGAATAACTAAGCCCTCGGCCCGCGCCGCGGACTTACCACTTGCCGGTGTTCTCCATAGAAGCCCAGGGCTCCTGTGGCGGCAGCGAGTCGCCTTTCTGTAACAGCTCGATAGAGATGCCATCCGGAGAGCGCACGAAGGCCATATGCCCGTCCCGGGGCGGGCGGTTGATGGTCACGCCGTTGTCCATAAGCCGTTGGCAGATGGCGTAGATGTCATCCACGCGGTAGGCCAGGTGGCCGAAGTTGCGACCGCCGGTGTACTCCTCCGGGTCCCAGTTATGGGTGATTTCCACCAGCGGGCGTTTGGCGTCCCTGGCCATGGCTACATCACCGGGTGCGGCCAGGAATACCAGGGTGAATCGGCCCTGCTCGCTGTCGTATCGATTGACCTCTTCTAGGCCGAGCTTATTGCAGAAAAAATCGAGGGTGGCGTCCAGGTCGCTGGCCCGGATCATCGTGTGCAGGTATTCCATAGCGGCCTCCCGGCGTTGCTGGTGAGGCCGCGTATAGTACCGGGAAGCGGCCGGGGTTTCAGGCCGCGTGTGTGGAGTCGTTCTCGTTGAGCGCCCGCTGGGCGGCACTGCGCCCGGCGAGGCGCCCGCTGAAGGTGGCATCGCCGATCGACATACCGCTGGAGTAGCCCTCGGCGCTGCGCACCACGCCGCAGGCGGTGCGCCCCGCCGCATACAGGCCTGGTATGACGCTGTGCAGTGGGTCGACCACTTCGCCGCTGGGCAGGGTATCCAGCCCGCCGAGGGTAAAGTAAGGCCAGTAGGAGCCGCGGCCCGGGGTCACGTCGAGAGCCACCAGCGGCGGTTCCATCACCTGCAGCCAGTGGGGCGACTTGTGAAAGAAGGGATCCTCGCCGCGCTCGGCAAAGTGATTGTACTGTTCGAGGGTGGCCACCAGGGAACCTTCCGGCAGCTCCAGTTCAGTCTCTAACTCCTCGACGCTTTCGCCGGTGGCGGCGACCTCAGCCCCCATCCAGCTCGCATTCTCGTAATCGCCATACTGCTCCACCGTCAACACAAAGTAGTGGCGTTCGGCGTTGTCTTTGAGGATCGCGTCACCGAGCCGCGAGTGGTAGACGTCCTCATTGATGATGCGCTGGGCCTTGTCGTTGATGACCAGGCCGTAGGTAATGGAGGCGGGCGGGTAATAGGGCAAGGTGATAAAGCCTTCCTGCATGTTGATGGCCGCGGCACCTACCCCCATGCCCATGAGGATGCCGCTGCCGGTATCGCCGGGGTTGCCCAGCGGGTAGCTACCCGCAGTGAGCCTGGGAGCGTACTTCCTCACCATGTCCTCGTTCATCACGAAGCCGCCGGCACATAGCACCACGCCGCCGTGGGTGCGCACGGTCACCTCCCGCTGATCGATCCGTACTACCAGGCCGTGCACGCGATTGTGCTCATCGGCCACCAGAGTCAGCGCCCGGGTATTGTAGTGAACGCTGATAGTGTCGCGGCGCTCGACGTTTTCGCCGACAATCTTCATGAACAGTGGGCCGCCGTTGTCGCCTTCCACATACAGGTTGTGGCCGCGTGGTGCCGGGGTAGCCGCGTCATTGAAGGGCCAGGCGTTCTCACTGCCGGTGTAGAGCAGGCCGTCGTCGGTAAGGCACATCATTGCGCGCTCTTTGTGGAAGCTGTCCTTGAAGGGCACACCCAGGCTGACCAGCCAATCGAAGTGGCCGGCGCTGTTCTCGCAGTAGTTGCGAATCTTGGCTTCATCGGCCAGGCTCCCGGCGCACATCATCATGTAGGTAAACATGGCCTCGGTGCTGTCCTCGAAGCCCGAGGCCCTCTGCACCCGGGTGCCGCCGCTGCCGCCCATGTAGATTTCTGCGCTGGACAGTGCCGTTGAACCCCCGGCGCCACCGGCCAGCTCGAAGATGATCACCTCGGCACCGGCGTCGGCGGCCTCGATGGCGGCGCAGCCACCGGCCCCACCGAAGCCCACCACGGCCACGTCGGTTTCCATGTCCCAGTGGGAGATCTCGCCCAGGCGGCGAGGTAGGGTGGGGGTTGTTTTCTCGGTCATGGGATCTTGCCCACACTGCGCGTTGACGGCTTAAAGGCCATTAAAACGGCACAAAATTCGGCCAACAAGCACCCTTGCGGGGGTCGGGGCCAAAATGTTGTACAGCGGGCGAGTATTTATGCGAAACCTTCGCTGCTTAGGTACAATCGCGGCCCTTCATTCGACAAAGTCAGCCTTGTTTATGTGGTTCAAGAACCTGCGGGCCTACCGCCTCACGAGTCCCTTCGACCTGTCTGCCGAGCAGCTCGAGCAGCAGCTCACCGGCGCCACTTTTACCCCCTGCGGCAAGTCCCAACCCCTGTCACTGGGCTGGGTGCCGCCGCTGGGTGAAGACACGGAAACCCTGGTGCACGCTGCCAACGGCCGCTTCCTGCTGTGCCTGCGTCGGGAGGAGAAGCTGCTGCCCGCCACCGTGGTGCGAGAACAGCTCAGTGAGCGGATAAGCGAGATTGAGAAGGAGCAGGCCCGCAAGGTCTATCGCAAGGAGCGCCTGCAGCTAAAGGACGAGGTAGTGCAGGACTGCCTGCCGCGGGCCTTCACCAGCTCTACGCTGGTGTACGCCTACATCGAC
>JANQGK010000267.1 GCA_028277365.1 Halieaceae bacterium
AGATAGTCCTCGCCCTCTGGCGCGTAGAGTGCGCGCGAAGTGACGACGCCACCAAGGTAGAGCGGGGTGAGTGAATCAAAACGACGGTCGCCATCGGGAACAAGGCCAAACCCTTCCAGGTAACGCCCGCGCGCGAGCATTGCATCGGAGGCGTCCGGAATCCTGAGCTTGAGGTAGCCAAAACCGTCGAATGGATAGGAGGCGCCTCCTGAAGCGATAGCACCGCTGTCTCGGTCACCGTTCTCGCCACGTTGGACATCCCACACCTCGCCATTCGATGCAAGCGGGTCGGTTGTGCCTGCACCGAAGCAGGTTGAGGTGATCACAAGCAAGGTGCAAAGGACGAAACCGTTGATAGGACTGAAACAGCTGTAGTTCGCCATCGTGAGCGTGCGAGGCGCTGGTACGACTCTCGTGACGTGGCCGTCCAAGGTCACGGTCTCAAGCTGTTGTCAGCTGACGCCAGCTCCAGGGCGCGGGCCATAAACTTTGCGTCGTCGCTCATCACTCCCACTCGATCGTGGCGGGGGGCTTGCTGGAGATATCGTAAGTAACCCGACTCACGCCAGGGATTTCGTTGATGATGCGGTTGGAGACCTTCTCCAACAGCTCGTAGGGGAGATGGGCCCAGCGCGCGGTCATAAAGTCCACCGTCTCTACGGCACGCAGTGCTATCACGTACTCGTAGCGGCGGCCGTCGCCCACCACGCCCACGGATTTCACCGGCAGGAACACCGCAAAGGCCTGGCTGGTCTTGTGGTAGTAGTCAGCCGCGTGCAGCTCGTGGATAAAAATGGCGTCCGCCTCGCGCAGAAGGTCTGCATACTCCTTCTTTACCTCACCGAGAATGCGAACCCCGAGGCCTGGCCCCGGAAAGGGATGGCGATAGACCATGTCGTAAGGCAGACCCAGCTCGAGGCCGACCTGGCGTACCTCGTCCTTGAACAGCTCCCGCAGGGGTTCCACCAGCTCCAGGGCCATGTCTTCCGGCAGGCCGCCGACGTTGTGGTGGGACTTGATGACGTGCGCCTTGCCGGTCTTGGCGCCGGCGGACTCAATCACGTCAGGATAAATAGTGCCCTGGGCCAGCCACTTCACATTCTGGATCTTGCCGGCCTCGTCATCGAACACCTCGATAAAGGTATTGCCGATGATCTTGCGCTTCTGCTCCGGTTCGTCGACACCGGCCAGGCGCGACAGGAAGCGCTCCTCGGCGTCAGCGCGAACCACCTTGACGCCCATGTTCTTGGCGAACATGTCCATGACCTGCTCACCCTCGTCCTTGCGCAGCAGGCCGTTATCGACAAACACGCAGGTGAGCTGGTCGCCGATGGCCCGGTGCAGCAGGGCTGCCACCACCGAGGAATCAACGCCGCCGGACAGGCCCAGCAGCACCTTGTCACTGCCCACCTGCTCGCGTACCCGCGCGATGGCGTCGTCGACAATCCGTGCCGGCGTCCACAGTACGTCGCAGCCACACAGCTCCAGCACGAAGTGCTCGTAAATGCGCATACCCTGCAGGGTATGGGTTACCTCCGGGTGGAACTGGATGCCGTAGAAGGGCTTGTCGCGGTGCGCCATACCGGCAATCGGGCAGCTGTCGGTTTCCGCCATCAGGTCGAAATCGTCCGGCAGCCGGGTGACCTTGTCGCCGTGGCTCATCCACACGTCCAGCAGTGAGGCGCCGTCGTGGTCTACATGGTCCTTGATGTCGTGCAGCAGGCCGGTATTGCCGGTAACGCGAATCTGGGCGTAGCCGAACTCGCTGACGTCCGAGCCCTGCACCTCGCCGCCGAACTGGGCTGCCATGGTCTGCATGCCGTAGCAGATGCCCAGCACCGGCACACCCAGCTCGAACACCAGCGACGGTGCCCGCGGTGAATCGGCCTCGGTCACCGATTCGGGGCCGCCGGAGAGGATCACACCGCGGGGGTTGAACTCGCGGATTTCTTCATCGCTGATGTCCCAGGCACGAATCTCGCTGTAGACACCCACCTCGCGCACGCGGCGGGCAATCAGCTGGGTGTACTGGGAACCGAAATCCAGGATGAGGATACGCTGGTCGTGGATATTGCTCATTGGGGTCAGAGGTCCTGTAATCGGGACCGCCTATTCCGGGACGAGTGTCCCTGGAATAAACTGTCCCAGAACAAAAAACGCCGCTGGCGCGGCGTTGACGTTAACGCACCGGGTAGTTCGGCGCTTCCTTGGTAATCGACACGTCGTGCACGTGGCTCTCGCTCATGCCCGCGCTGGTGACCTTGGTGAATTCCGGGTGGGTGCGCATGGTTTCAATGTCCGCACTGCCGGTGTAACCCATGGCCGAACGCAGGCCGCCCATCAGCTGGTGGATGATGCTGGACAACGGCCCCTTGTACGGCACCCGCCCTTCGATCCCTTCCGGTACCAGTTTTTCGGTGCCGGCACTGGCGTCCTGGAAGTAGCGGTCGCTGGAGCCCTGGGTCTGGGCCATGGCGCCCAGGGAGCCCATGCCGCGGTAGGACTTGTAGGTACGGCCCTGGTAGAGCTCGACCTCGCCCGGCGCTTCCTCGGTGCCGGCGAACATGCTGCCCATCATCACGCAGTGTGCGCCGGCCACGATGGCCTTGGCAATATCGCCGGAAAAGCGGATGCCGCCATCGGCAATCAACGGGATGCCCGCGTCCTTCAGGGCACTGGCCACGTTGGCAACGGCGGAAATCTGCGGCACGCCGGTGCCGGTAACAATGCGGGTGGTGCAGATGGAGCCCGGACCGATCCCCACCTTCACCGCATCGGCGCCCGCCTCGGCCAGGGCAATAGCGGCCTCGGCGGTGGCGATATTGCCGCCAATCACCTGCATGTCCGGGTAGGCGGCCTTGATGCGCTTGACCCGGTCGATCACGTTGCGGGAGTGGCCGTGGGCGGTATCCACCACCAGCACGTCGACCCCGGCGGCGACCAGCGCGTCGACCCGGTCGTCGGTATCCGGACTGGTGCCCACCGAGGCGCCCACAAGCAGCTGGCCGTAGCCGTCTTTGGCGGCGCTGGGGAAGCTCTCGGCCTTGTCGAAATCTTTCACGGTAATCATGCCGCGCAGGTCGAAGCCCGAGTTCACCACCAGGATCTTCTCGATGCGGTGCTTGTGCAACAGCGCCTGGACTTCCTCCAGAGGCGCGCCCTCTTCCACCGTGACCAGCTTGTCCTTGGGGGTCATGATTTCCGAGACTTTGATGTCCATATTGGACTCGAAGCGGGTGTCGCGGCGGGTCACGATACCCACCAGGTCACTGCCCTTCAGCACCGGCACGCCGGAAATGCCGTTCTTGCGGGTCAGCTCCAGCAGCTCGCCGAGGCTGGCGTCCTGCTGGATGGTGATGGGGTCCTTCACCATGCCGGCTTCGAACTTCTTCACCTGACGCACCTGAGCGGCCTGCTCTTCCACAGTCATGCTCTTGTGAACGATACCGATGCCGCCTTCCTGGGCGATGGCGATGGCCAGCTTGGCCTCGGTCACGGTGTCCATGGCGGCGGACACCATAGGGATGTTCAGATGGATTTCACGGGTCAGGCGGGTCCTCAGGGAGACGTCGGTGGCCACCACCTCGGAGTACCCAGGGACCAGCAATACATCGTCAAAGGTCAGGGCTTCCTGGGCGATTCTGAGCATGACACTTCCGCTGTCTGAGTAAACGTGCAATTATAAATCTACGCCTGACCCCCAGTAAATGATGACGCCTCCGATTCCCACAGAAAACCCGTCGGCAAGCGCCTCGAACCCCAGCACCCTCACCGTCACCCAGCTCAATCGGCTGGCCAAGCGCCTGCTTGAGAGCCACTTCGACTTCCTGTGGATCGAGGGCGAGCTAAGCAACCTGGCCACCCCGGCCTCCGGCCACTGGTACTTCACGCTCAAGGACGATCAGGCGCAGGTGCGCTGCGCCATGTTCCGCAACAGCAACCAGCGCCTGCGGATGCGCCCCGCCAACGGGCAACTGGTGAGAGTGCGGGCACGGGTGTCGCTGTACGAAGGCCGCGGCGAGTTCCAGCTGATCGTCGAACACCTGGAAGACGCCGGTGCCGGCGCCCTGCAGCGCGCCTTTGAAGAACTGAAGCTCAAGCTCCAGAACGAGGGATTGTTCGACAGCCAGCGCAAGCGCAGCCTGCCCGTCTCCCCACAGCGGGTTGCCATTATCAGTTCTCGCTCAGGTGCAGCAGTGCGGGACATCATCACCGTTTTCAAACGGCGCTTCCCGGCCATTGAATTGAGCCTGTTCCCGGTCGCTGTACAGGGGCTGGAAGCGCCGGCCCAGATTGTCGCCGCCCTGGAAGCGGCCTATGGCGTGGCGGAACTGGATGCCATCATCGTCGCCCGAGGCGGCGGTTCGGCGGAGGACCTGGCGGCCTTCAACGACGAGCGACTGGCGCGCAAGCTGGCCGAAAGCCCGGTGCCGACAGTAAGCGCCGTGGGCCATGAAATCGACTTCACCATTGCCGACTTCGTGGCCGACAAGCGCGCCCCGACCCCGTCAGCAGCGGCGGAGATGCTAAGCCCCGACCAGCGGGAGCTGGCCACCCGACTTCTCACTATGGAACAGGACTTAGCTCGCCAGCTGCGGCGGCAGCTGCGACTGCTGGAAGCACAATTGCTCGGCCTGCGGGGCCGGCTGCGCCACCCGGGTGAACGCTTGCGGGAACAGGCCCAACGCCTCGATGACCTGGAATTGCACCTGCGCCGCGCCCTGCGGCTGGACCTGCAGCAGCGCCAGCATCGGCTGGGGGTGCTGGCCTCGCGGCTGCGGGGCCAGGCCCCGGCCGATTTACTGAGGCAGCTGACCACGGAAACCGCCTATTTCTCCCGGCGTGCGCGCGCCGCCCTGGCGGTACAGCTGGACCGCCAGCACCATGCCCTGGCGCTGCTGCAGACCCGACTGACGGCCATCAGCCCGCAGCAAACCCTGGAACGGGGTTACGCGATCGTGCTGGATAGCCAGGGTCGCCTGATACAGGATGCTGCCGCTGTCAGGCCGGGAGATCTGATTGAGACCCGCCTGAAATCCGGCAGCCTGAGCAGCGAGGTGCGGGAGACCCATCCGCCGGAAAAGCCGGATAGCTGACATCTGAAGGCGAATCCTTGCACAGCTTCCGATAGAGGGCGGGAGCTGCGTGCGTCCCCTAACCGGACCGTCGCCAGCCAGGGACGGCTGGCGCCGAGCGAGACAGGGACGTGATGCTTTTAGCGCGTCCGGGGAGGGGATGTACATAGATTCCGCCCGGCCTACGGAAGACTATTAACGGGTCGAAATGGGAGTCGCCCAGCGGGCCGCCGCAATCACGGGAGCGACAACGCTGCTAATACTTCGCCGGCAGGCGGGTATTGATAATAATGTGCCGGCCCTCGAAGCGGATGTAGTCGCCGATGGTCAGGTCCTTGAGGATGCGCGCCACCATCTCCCGGGAGGCGCCGACGCGATCGGCGATATCCTGCTGAGTGAGCTTTTCCGGAATAAACATGCTGCCGTCGCCGCGCTCCTCGGCGAGGTCCATGAGCACATTGGCCACGCGACCGTAAACGTCCTGCAGCGCCAGACTCTTCACGTCGGCGGTAAGTTTGCGCACCCGAGCGGCGAGGTTGGTAATCAGCTTGCGGCCGATATTGGGATTTTCTTCGAGCACCCGGTTGAAGTCATCCTTGTAGATGATGCAAAAGCTTGACTTCTCCACGGTGCGCACTGAGGCGGAACGAGAGGAATCGTCCAGCAGGGCAAGCTCACCGAAGTAGTCGCCTTCCCCCTGGGTATTCATGATGAACTCTTTCCCGTTCTTGTCGCTGCAATAGACTTTCACCCGGCCGGTCTCGATGATAAACAGCGAATCGGCGGGATCATTTTCGTGGATGACCACGGTATTCTTCGGGAAAGCGCGCGTGGTGCTGCTGGCTGCCAGCGCGTCCAGCTCTTCCACCGACAGTCCCTGGAACAACTCAACTTGCTGCAGTATCAACCCGGATTCCTTCTAGTTTTAGCGGCTAGTGTAACCCAAAGCCTGTGACCGGCGCACTATTCCTGCTATTGACTGGCCGATATAATCGGCCGACGACTGTGGGGGATAGTCACTTGGCAAACCAGGCTGAAATTGCGCCGTTCTCCGATCACGTGCTGCGCGCGCTTGCCGAGCTGCGCGCTCAGTCCAGCCTCTCCATGGAAAACATCCCCGAGGAACCTCGGGACGACCTGGAACGACTGATCTCCGCCGGCGCCGCTCTCGAAGCCCTGCTCGCGGATGCCGACCAGGACCCGGACCCGACCACCCGTCGCCACGATATCATGAACGTGCTGGGTGCCATGCGCGGCTACGCGGAATTCCTGATCGAAGACCTGGAAACAAGTTTCCCCCCCATTGCCTCAGCGCTTGAGCGCGTCGTTAACTCGGTGGCGACGGCCAGCAACAGCGGCAGCAGCAAGTCTGCCCCAGCAGCGGAATCGGACTCGGTGGCTACCGCGGAGTTGACCGGCACCATCCTGGCGGTGGACGACAATGCCGATAATCGCGAGCTGGTCACCCGTTACCTGGAACGCTCCGGCCATCGGGTGGTCGTGGCCAGCAGTGGCATGGAGGCGCTGGCCCGGCTGGCCGACCGCCCGGTGGACGTGATGCTGCTCGACCTGATCATGCCGGGCATGGACGGCAGCGAGGTGCTCAGGCGCATGAAGGAGAATCCACAGCTGCGCTCTATCCCCGTGATCGTCATCTCCGGCAACCAGGACATGGACGGCATTATCGAGTGCATCGAAGCCGGCGCCGACGATTACCTGTTCAAGCCCTTCAACCCGGTACTGCTGCAGGCGCGCATCAAGGCCGGCCTGGAACGCAAGCGCTGGCACGACACGGAAGAGAAATACCGCAGGCAGTTGGAGCGCAACGAGAAGTTCATCCGCGCCACCTTCGGCCGCTACGTATCAGACGAGATTGTCGAGAACCTGTTGGAGGAACCCGAGGGCCTGAAACTGGGTGGCGACCTTCGCAAGGTCACCATGCTGATGTCGGACATCCGCGAGTTCTCCACCATCTGCGAACAGCTGCCGCCGGACCAGGTCATGCGCATGCTCAACAACTACCTGGGCGTGATGACCGAGATCATCATCGGCTACCAGGGCACCATCGACGAATTCATCGGAGATGCCATCTTCGCCATCTTCGGTGCACCGGTAACGCGAGACGACGACGCCGACCGCGCCGTGCAGTGTGCGCTGGACATGCAGCAGGCCATGATCGACATCAACCGCGCCAATAGCAAGGAAGGCCTGCCGGAACTCAGCATGGGTATTGGCGTGAACACCGGTGAGGTGATTACCGGCAATATCGGCTCGGAGAAGCGCAGCAAGTACGGCGTGGTGGGCCATCACGTCAACCTGACCGCGCGCATCGAGTCCCATACCAGCGGCGGCGATATCCTGATCTCGGACAGCACGCTCGAGCTGTTGGAAATCCCGGTGCAGCTCGGGCGTCAGCAACAGGCTACCGTGAAAGGCATCAAGAAACCGGTCACCATGTATCACGTGCTGGCCAACGCAGTAGAGCAGTCCAGCGCCTGACGGCGTGGCTAGAATGGAGAACCAAGTGGCAGTCAAGGTACTACTGGTGGAAGACAACGAGATGAACCGCGACATGCTGACGCGCCGCCTCAACCGTGCCGGTTTCGAAGTCGAAGGCGCCGGCGACGGTGAGCAGGCGCTACAGAAGATGCGCGACACCGGACCAGACATCGTGCTGCTGGATATGAACCTGCCGGTAAAAGACGGCTGGACCACCTGCCAGGAGGCGCGCCAGGATCCCACCACCGCCGACCTCTGCATCATCGCGCTCACCGCCCACGCCATGGGCGAAGATCGCGACCGCGCCCTGGAGGCCGGCTGCGATGACTTTGCCACCAAGCCCATCGACTTTCCCGCCCTGGTGGAGAAAATCAACGCCTGGGCTGAAAAGGGGCGCAGCACTTGAGCCTCAGCCGTCGACTCACACTCTCGCTGCTGGCGATCCTGCTGATTTTTTCGTTGAACGTCGGCACGCACTTCTGGGGCAGCTTCGCGCGAACCGAAAGCATGAACGCCTATCGGGAGTCGGTATCGGCCCAGCAGCTGTCCACCAATATCGGCCTGCAGCTCGAAGAGCAGCGCAAACAGATCCGGGTGCTGGCCACCCTGCGGGAAACCACCGAAGAGCGGCTTAGCGACGAAGACCTGGAGCGCGCCAGGGGCAACCTGTTTGCCATCAGCGACGCAGTGGCGCGGCTGGGGCGCACCACCCACGAAGTAACCCGGCCTCAGTACGAGGCCCTCTGGCAGGCCACCGAGCAGCTGTTGCCGGCCTGGCGCGAGTTTTACCGCAACTACAATAACAGCGGCTGGAGTTCACCTTATCCGGCGCCCGACGTGCCGGAGATGTACGACGACGTACGCGAGAAGCTGGTGATACTGGAAGACCGCCAGAGCTTTATCTCGGATCAGCAGGCCACCATTATCGACCAGACCATCTCACTGACGGATCGCATCACGGCGATCAGTTTCCTGGCCTCGGTGCTGCTGTCGAGTATCCTCGGCTTCTTCCTGATCCGCTACACCAACAATTCCTTCAGTCGCCTCAAGACCGGCACCCTGCGCATCGGCTCCGGCGACCTGAACTACCGTATCGACGGCATCGAGGACGCCGGCGAAATCGGCGAGCTGGCCAAAGCCTTCAACGACATGTCCGCCAAGCTGCGCAACGCCATTGAGGAAGTGCACCAGGCCAAGGAAGATGCCGATCGCGCCAACGAGGCCAAGAGCAGCTTTCTCGCCAATGTGAGCCACGAGCTGCGCACGCCGCTTAACGCTATTATCGGCTACAGCGAGATGCTCTATGACGAAGTGGATGACGGCGGCGTCACCGACCGCAACCAGTTCAAGAACGATCTGGATAAGATCATCGTGTCCGGCAAACAGCTGCTGGCGCTGATCAATGACATCCTGGACCTGTCCAAGATCGAAACCGGCAAGATCGAGCTCTATCCGGAAAGCTTCAGCGCACCGGAGCTGCTGGAGCAGTCCTGCCACGCCATCCAGCCACAGCTCGGCAAGAACAACAATCGCCTGGAGATGGAGGTGGATGACGGCCTCCCCATGCTGTTCAACGATGCCACCAAGTTCCGGCAGATTTTCATCAACCTGCTCAGCAATGCCTGCAAGTTCACCAAAGATGGCCTCATTACAGTGCGCGCCTCCATCGCGGAAGGGGGCGATGCCCGGGCCCTGTTTGAAGTGGAGGACACTGGCATCGGCATGTCCCGGGAGCAGCAGGCCAAGGTCTTCGACGCCTTCGTGCAGGCCGACAAGTCGACCACCGCCAACTACGGCGGCACCGGACTGGGTCTGGCGATCTGCAAGGACTACTGCGAGATGATGGGCGGCTCAATCAGCGTCGATAGCGAGCCGGGGCGCGGTACTAATTTCCGAGTAGCCCTGCCGCTTCAGGTTCACGTCCCAGAGTCAGATCACGAAGCCGCTTGATCGCTTCCTCGCGCTTCTCCAACTCCGAACGCAAACTGAAGTTGGTCTGTTTGAGACGGTCCACCTGGGTGTACATGTCCAGGAAGGAGTCCATGGACGACTGCATGAGCTGAACCTCGGTGTGCAGCTTCATATCCTCGGTGATTCGCGGCCGCAATTCCGAATAGCTGTCACGGGCGGCGTCGCGATCAAAGATCGGACTTTCCGGCAGGATGCTGAGATAGGCGATGGCGATACCTGACTCCACCGCCGCCAGCTCAGATTTCTCGATCCGCTGGTAGCGCTGGAAGTACTGCAGGGCTTCCAGATAGGCGCGCTCTTCCATAGATTGCAGGCCGCGCTCCAGGAGGGTGTAATTGTCCCGCTGCACCTCACAGGCACAGTCCGAACCCGGCAGATTCAGGTTGAGCTCGGGTACGTCTTCACCACCGGCGTCAGCGGCAGATACCTGCTCTCTCTCCGGCTGGCCGCCACAGGCAACCAGCAGGGCGGCGAGTGCTATTGTCAGCGTTGTTCTCATCCCGTCGATAATAGCCTGACGTCGCGCCCCCTGTCACTCGGGACGCATGTGCGGGAAGAGAAGTACGTCACGAATTGAGGGACTGTCCGTAAAAAACATCACCAGCCGGTCGATGCCGATGCCCTCACCCACCGTAGGTGGCAGGCCGTACTCCAGGGCAGTAATGTAATCCTCGTCGTAGTGCATCGCCTCCAGGTCGCCGGCTTCTTTCTCCGCCACCTGGGCACGGAAGCGCTCGGCCTGGTCTTCCGGGTCGTTGAGTTCGGAGAAGCCATTGGCCAGCTCGCGACCCGCCACAAAGAGTTCGAAGCGGTCGGTCACGAAGGGATTGCCGTCGTTGCGTCGCGACAGCGGTGATACCTCGGTGGGGTACTCGGTGATGAAGGTAGGCTGGTCGAGCCGGTCTTCCACCGTCTTCTCGAAGATCTCCAGCTGCACTTTGCCAAGCCCCCAGCTGTCCTTGAGGGGGATGCCGAGATCTTCTGCAATCCGGCGTGCGCCCGCCTCGTCACCGAGCGCGGCGGCGGCGATATCCGGGTTGAAGTTCAGGATGGAGTCGAACACGGTCATGCGTTGGAAAGGCTCGCCGAGGTCGTAGTCAGTGCCCTGGTAGTGGACCGTGGTACTACCCAGAACCTCGCGGGCCAGTTCGCGCATCATGTCCTCGGTAAGATCCATCGCGTCTTTGTAGTCGGCAAAGGCCCAGTAGTACTCGAGCATGGTGAACTCGGGGTTGTGCCGGGTGGACAGCCCCTCGTTGCGGAAGTTGCGATTGATCTCGAACACCCGCTCGAAGCCGCCCACCGTAAGACGCTTGAGGTACAGCTCCGGCGCGATGCGCAGGTACATGTCCAAATCCAGCGCGTTGTGATGGGTCTTGAAGGGCCGGGCCGCGGCGCCGCCGGGAATCTGCTGCATCATGGGGGTTTCCACCTCCATGAAATCGCGGGCCTGCATAAAGCGGCGAATGCAGTCGATGATGGCGGAGCGCTTGCGGAACACCTCGCGGGACTCCGGGTTGACGATCAGGTCAACGTAGCGGCGGCGGTAGCGCAGCTCCTGGTCCGCCAGACCGTGATATTTGTCGGGCAGCGGCCGCAGCGCCTTGGTCAGCAGCCGGGCTTCGGCCATGTTGATATACAGGTCGCCCTTGCCGGAGCGGTACAGCGGCCCGCGGGCGGCGACGATGTCGCCGAGGTCCCAACCCTTGATGGCTGTCAGCGTGTCGTCGTCCAGACCCTTGCGGTCCACGTAGAGCTGAATCTCGCCGCTGCCGTCCTGAATCAGCAGAAAGGCGCCGCGGTTGCGGATCAGGCGTCCGCACACGGCAAACTCCTCGGCGGCCGCCTCCAGGCTCGGCTTGTCGATGTCGGCATAGCGCTCCTGCAGGTCACCGGCCCAGGCCGTGCGCCGAAAATCATTGGGGAACGCCGGGCCCTGCTCGCGCAGCGCAGCCAGCTTGGCGCGGCGTTCCGCTACCAGCTTGTTCTCGTCTTCGGCTGCCGCTCGCTGCTCGTCACTCATGCTCTTTCCTTACAGGCCCTTCTTCAGAGAGGCTTCGATGAACGGGTCGATATCACCGTCCAGTACCGCCTGGGTATTCGAGGTTTCGATGTTGGTACGCAGGTCCTTCACGCGCTGGTCATCCAGCACGTAGGAGCGGATCTGACTGCCCCAGCCGATATCCGACTTGCTGTCTTCCATGGCCTGGGCCGCCTCGGCACGCTTCAGCATCTCCTGCTCGTAGAGCCGGGCCCGCAGCATCTTCCAGGCCTTGTCGCGGTTCTGGTGTTGGGAGCGCTCGCTCTGGCACTGCACCACGATGCCCGAGGGCTCGTGGGTCAAGCGCACCGCCGAGTCAGTCTTGTTAACGTGCTGGCCGCCGGCGCCGGAGGCGCGATAGGTGTCGGTGCGCACATCGGAGGGGTCGATCTCGATCTCGACGCTGTCGTCGATTTCCGGCGACACGAACACCGAGCTGAACGAAGTGTGACGACGGTTGCCGGAGTCAAACGGCGACTTCCGCACCAGGCGGTGCACACCGGTCTCAGTGCGCAGCCAGCCGAAGGCGTACTCGCCCTCGAAGCGGATGGTGGCACTTTTGATGCCCGCCACCTCACCGGAGGACACCTCCTCCAGGGTGGTCTTGAAATCGTGGGCCTCACCCCAGCGCAGGTACATGCGCAGCAGCATCTCGGCCCAGTCCTGGGCCTCAGTGCCACCGGAACCGGCCTGAATGTCGAGGTAGGCGTTGTTGGGGTCCATCTCACCCGCGAACATGCGGCGAAATTCGAGCTGCTCAAGCCGCGCTTCGAGGCCCTCAATCTCCTGGCGAATGTCATCAACGGTGGCCTCGTCGTCCTCCTCCGCCGCCATCTGCAGCAGGTCGGAGGCATCGCTTGAGCCGGTGCTCAGGTCTTCGATGGTCTTGACGACCGTTTCCAGGGCGGCGCGTTCGCGGCCCAGCTCTTGAGCCCGCTCCGGGTCATCCCAGACGCTGGGTTCGGCCAGCTCCAGCTCTACTTCGGCGAGCCTGTCCTTGCGTTGAGCGTAGTCAAAGATACCCCCTAAGCACATCGGTGCGCTCATCGATTTCCTTCAGGGCTTGCAGCAGGGGGGCAATTTCCAGCATGGATTGTCAGGGGTCCGTGAAAAGGCGGCGCATTGTAGCGCAGGCCTCAAAACTGGTTCAACACGAAGCCGATGGCCAGCACCTGCGGCAGCGTCACCAGTGGCAGGAACAGGGCGATCTTCCAGGAGGTGGTGGTATCGCGGATGGACATGATCTCGGTGTAATCGGTGGACACCCCGGCCATCAGGAAGGTAAAGGCGTTACCCGGCGCGCCGGCCCGGTTCATGATATCGGCGGCGACCGGTGTGGTGCCCTCCGAGCAGACCTCTACCACCGTGGCCGCCAGCAGCGTCAACCACAGGCCCGAGATACTGGCACCGAACCAGGCGGCAAACTGTTCCGGGGGCACGGCGGCGCGAATGCCCGCCGCCAGCAGAATGCCAAACAGACCCCAGCGGATCACCACCCGCGCGCCGTTGAAGCCGTCGGCCAGCAGCCGGCCGGAGCCCGCCAGGGAAAAATCCCAGCCGCTGCGAAACTCACGCCAGAGGTCGGCGAAGCGGGCATCCGGGTTGAGCTTTTCCCGGTGCGGATTGTCGGGCAACGTGCCCGCGCGCACCAGGGCATCGAACACCAGGCCGCTCGCCAGGCCGATGACCAGTGAGAGCAGGATGAACAGCAGCGTCCAGCCCACGCCGATCAAGCCAAACAGGATCAGGGTGAGTGAAAAGGAGTTCCATGGGCTCGCCAACAGGAAGGCCATAACCTGGCCCGTTGACGCGCCCCGCTCGTAGAGCTTCATGCCCACCGCGAGGATGCCGTGGCTACAAAGGTCCAGGAACACACCGGCCAGGGTGGCGCGCAGCAGCGAGACAAAGCCGTCGCGATGCCCGAGCACGGACATCACCAGGTCGCGGGGGATACGCGCCAGCAGGCCGACAAACACCACGCCGATGGCCAGTCCCCACCACATCTTGTTGAGCAGCTCGACCACCCCGTGAGACAGCACCACATACCAGGTCTCACTGTGAGGCACGGCAAGGCCAGCGAGGTAGAGAACCGCCACTGCCGCAGCCACGCTCACCAGGAACCAGTCCCGGCGCCCGGCATGGGCCGCGCAGTGATCGGTATCGGTGTCCGCGGGTTCGTGACAGCAGCTACTCACAGGCAGAGGGCCTCGAGGTCTTCGCCACCATGCGGCCCGGCGCTGTCGGACATCAAAAAACAAGGCATACCCCCATCTAAACCCTGGTGACACACCCGGGTCAAGCCGGCCTCAGCACCTCGATCATCAGCTGCAGGCGCTCTTCACCGCGGTAGTAGTTGCAGTCGAGGCGATAGGCAACCTCGACCCGCTCCGCATTCACACTGGGCCAGACATCGGTGTCGACGTTGAAGGCGATCGCATCCAGCAGGCAACTGGGATCGCCTTCCGGTGACAGCACCAGCTTGAGGTGCTTTTCGCCGACGATGCGCTGGTGTACTACCGAGAATATGCCGTCGAACACGGGCTCAGGAAAATGCTGGCCCCAGGGTGCCGCGTAGCGCAACTGCTGGGCCAGCTCGAGCCGCATCTCCTCGCCCGTCAGTTCACCGTCACTCTCTACCACAGCCTGCAGCTCGACATCGTCGATCCAGTCGCTCACCACCGCGTCCAGCGCCGCGGCGAAGCGCTCGAAGTGCTCCCGCGGCAGGGACAGGCCAGCGGCCATGGCATGACCGCCAAACTTGCTGACCAGGCCCGGCTCGGCGCTGGCTACCCGGTCCAGCACATCGCGGATATGCAACCCGGGGATGGACCGGGCCGAGCCTTTGATCGAGCCGTCATCACCGTCGGCGAAGGCGATCACCGGCCGGTGCCAGCGATCCTTGATCCGCGAGGCGAGAATGCCCACCACACCCTGATGCCAACCGGGCTGGTACAGGCAGATACTGTTGGGCAGGCTGTCGGCATCGGCCAGGTCCAGTGCGGCCAGCGCGGCCGACGCCTCTTCCTGCATACCGCGCTCGATCTGCTGACGGTCCCGGTTGAGCTCGTCGAGCTGTTGGGCAAAGGGATGGGCCTCGGCGGCCGTATCCGCCAGCAGGCAGGCGATCCCCACCGACATATCGTCGAGTCGCCCGGCAGCGTTCAATCGCGGCGCCACCGCGAAAGACAGGTCCGAGGCGACCGCCCGGTGCAGCGGACGCCCGGCAATGCTCAACAGGGCCTCGATACCCGGTCGGGTCTGGCCGGCGCGAATGCGCAATAGACCCTGCTGTACCAGGATGCGATTGTTGCGGTCCAGCGGTACCACGTCGGCCACGGTGCCCAGCGCCACCAGGTCCAACACTGAGGCCAGCGCCGGGGCCTCGATCTTCTGGCGTTGAAACCAGCCGCGCTCGCGCAGTTCGCGCCGCAGTGCCGACATCACGTAGAAGATGACGCCAACGCCGGCCAGGTGCTTGCTGGGAAAGCCGCAGCCGGGCTGGTTGGGATTGACGATCACGTCGGCGGCGGGCAGCTCACGACCGGGAAGGTGATGGTCGGTGACCAGGGTGCGGATGCCCAACTCCCCTGCCCTGGCCACGCCCTCGAGGCTGGAGATGCCGTTGTCGACAGTAACGATCAGCTCCGGGGAGCGCTCGCGGGCGAGTTCGACGATTTCTGGCGTCAGGCCATAGCCGTACTCAAAGCGGTTGGGCACCAGGTAATCGACCGACGCTGCGCCCATGGCCCGCAGCAGGGTGGCGCCGACGGCGATGCTGGTAGCGCCGTCAGCATCGAAATCCCCGACGATGAGGATCCGCTTGCCCGCCTCCAGACAATCCGCCAGCAGCGTCGCCGCCTGGCCCAGGCCGGCAAACTCCGTGGGTGGTAATAGCTGGTCCAGGCCGAGCGTCAGGTCGTCGAGGCTGTCGATGCCACGCGCGGTAAAAACCCGTTCGAGTATCGGGTGCAGGTTGCCGGCCAACCGGCCGCATTGGACTCGTCGCCGGATTGCCTGCGCCATGGTCAGGCGGACAGGTGCTCCGCCATAAAGGCCTGCACGGTAGCCAGCTCATTCGGCAGCACGTCGAAGCGCTCCTCACGCTCAAACAGGTCCGCCATGTGCGCCGGCAGCGCCGGTTCAACACCGACGCCGGCGGCGGCCACCGCCGCGGGGAATTTGGCGGGGTGCGCGGTAGCCAGGGTCACCATGGGGACCGCCGCATCGCGCCGGCAATCCCGGGCCGCTTTGACGCCAATCGCGGAGTGCGGATCCAGCAGGTACTCGTTGCGCCGGTAGACCTCGCCGATCACTGCGGTGGTCTCCTCATCGCTGACGCACTGGCTGGAAAACAGGCTGCCAAGCCGCTGCATGGCTGCGTCGGACAGCTGGATATCACTGTCCTTGAAGCGGTGCATAAGCTCGGCCACCGCCGCGGCATCGCGCTCATAGAGGTCGAACATCAGGCGTTCAAAGTTGCTCGACACGGTAATGTCCATGCTCGGGCTCAGGGTGTGGTGCAGCTCGGTACGGGCGTAGGCGCCGGTGGTGAGCAGACGATGCAGGACGTCGTTACGGTTGGTGGCGATCACCAGTTGCTCGATCGGCAACCCCATGTTGCGGGCCAGGTAGCCGGCAAAGATATCACCGAAGTTGCCGGTAGGCACCGAGAACGACACCGGCCGCTGGGGCCCACCCAGGGCCAGCGCCGCGTACACGTAGTAGACAATCTGCGCCATGATGCGCGCCCAGTTGATCGAGTTCACCGCCACCAGGCTGCGCCCTTCCGGCAGGAACGCCTGGTCGCCGAAGCTCGCCTTCACCGCCGCCTGGCAGTCGTCGAAATTGCCCTGCAGGGCGATGTTGTGGATACGCTCGCCGGGCACCGTGGTCATCTGCCGCCGCTGCACCTCGGACACACGTTGGTGCGGGTGCAGGATATAGATATCGATATTGCTGCAGCGGCGGCAGCCCTCGATGGCGGCGGAGCCGGTATCGCCGGAGGTGGCCCCCATGATGACCACCTTGCGGTGCTGGCGCTCCAGCACGTAATCCAGCAGCCGACCGAGCAGCTGCAGCGCGAAGTCCTTGAAGGCCAGGGTCGGGCCGTGAAACAGTTCGAGCACCCACTGATTCGGCGCGAGCTGCACCAGCGGCGCTATGGCATCGTGCCGGAACACGCTGTAGCAGTCGTCGACGATGGCTTTAAAGTCATCGCGAGGGATGCTGTCTTCCACGAAGGGCAGCATGATCTCGAAGGCCAGCTCCGGATAGCTCATGGCGCGCATAGCGCTGAGCTGGGCTTCACTGAACTGGGGCAACGCCTCCGGCAGATAGAGACCGCCGTCGCTGGCCAGCCCGGCCAGCAGGACTTCCTCGAAGTTCAGCGTCGGCGCGTCGCCGCGGGTACTGATGTACTTCATCCGTCGAGGCTCTCCACCCGGATGCGGGTGATGTGGCCTGCAATAGTATCCAAAGCTTCAATTTCACGGGCCACCCGGTTGAGCTCCCCTTCCCGGGTGCAGTTGGTCAGTATGATCACCGGAACCCGGGTTTCACCCTCGGCGGGCTCTTTCTGGATCAAAGCCTCGATACTGACACCGGCGCGGCTGCAGATGCTGGCCACGTCTGACAGCACCCCGGGCTTGTCCTCGGCGGTCATGCGCAGGTACCAGGCGGTTTCCACATCGTCGATAGCCAGGATCGGCTGGCGGGCAATGGCCTCGGTGCGCACACCGAGTTCGGCCACCGCGGGGGCCTGACCCAGGGCCAGGCTGCGCGCCAGGTCGACAATATCCGCCACCACCGCCGAGGCGGTGGGCTCGGCGCCGGCACCGGCCCCATAGTAAAGAGTGGGGCCCACCGCGTCGCCTTCCACCAGCACCGCATTTTTTACGCCATTAACGTTGGCCAGCAGGCGCTTTTCCGGGATCAGGGTCGGGTGTACGCGCAGCTCGATGCCCTTGTCGGCGCGCCGGGCGATGCCCAGGTGCTTGATGCGGTAACCCAGCTCCTCGGCGTAGTCGACGTCCACCGTTTCGATCCCTGAAATACCCTCGGTGTAGACCTTGTCGAATTCCAGCGGCATGCCGAAGGCGATGGCCGCCAGGATCACCAGCTTATGGGCCGCGTCGATGC
>JANQGK010000111.1 GCA_028277365.1 Halieaceae bacterium
GGGATGCCAACTGGACCTACTACAGCCTGCGGCGCCCGCTGCCGGCCTGGCTCAGGCAGGTGGTGAAAGCCACGGCGGCAGAGCTCAAGGCGCAGCAACCCTACCAGAGCGACCTGCGCCGCTTCGAGGCCCTGAACTTACGCGACAGCGAGCAGCTGGCGTCCTAGTCAGAAACAGCGCCTGACGGCGCGCCACCCTCGATGATGTTCTCGGTGCGATCCCGCAGGCTCTCCAGCCCTTCCCCGGGCACCAGCCAGAAGCGCCCCTCGGCGATGCCCTCAAACACCTCAGCGGCGAAACCCTCCGGCGACTGGCCAGCGGCCACGCGCTCCGCCATGGCTTTATGCATTGCCCGTTCGGCTTCGCTGTTGAGCTGGTTGCGTTCTCCCTCCGGGCGATTTCTCTCAGCCGACCAGATTCCAGTGGCCACCTCTCCCGGGCACAGCACCGAGGCGCTGATCTCCCCCGCCTCCAGCAACAACTCCTGGTGCAGGCTCTCGGTGATGGCGGTCACCATGTGCTTGCTGCCCTGGTAGGGCGCCAGGTAGGGCCAGCCGCCCAGCAGGCCCCCGATCGACGACGTGTTGATGACCCGACCCGGAGCACCCTGGGCCAGCATTTTCGGCACGAAGCTGCGAATACCGTGTACCACCCCCATCACGTTCACGTCCAGCAGCCAGCGCCAGTCCTCCGGCCGCCGCTCCCAGCTCTTACCGTCGATGAGCACACCGGCGTTATTGAACAGCAGGTTGACCCGGCCCTGCTGGCCGAACACCTGGGCGGCCAGGGCTTCTACCTGGCCGGCGTCGGCGACGTCCAGGCCGCTTTTGTGAAGGTTGGCGGACTCACCCAATGCCGCCAGGCCGGCGCCGTCGAGGTCGGCGGCATACACCACCATGCCCAGCTTCAGGGCGTGCCGGGCCAGCCCCGCGCCGATGCCGCTGGCGGCGCCGGTGATCACGGCAACCTGGCCCATCCATTCCAGCGCGGACACGACGGCCCTCCGGTTGATTCGAAGTCGCTATCGTATACCATCACCGCTTTCTGTCAGCAGGCTCACGATATGACTCAACGCTCCATCTGCATCTACTGCGGCTCCAGCCCCGGCGATAAGCCGGCTTTCATGGAGTCCGCCCGTACCATCGGCACCCTGATTGCCGAGGGTGGCCACCGGCTGGTCTACGGCGGCGGGCACGTGGGACTGATGGGCGCTGCCGCGGATGCGGCCCTGCAGGCGGGCGGCGAGGTCGTCGGCGTGATCCCCAAGGACATCCTCGACAAGGAAGTGGGCCATGGCGGCGTGACAGAGCTGTTTACCGTCAACTCCATGCACGAGCGCAAGATGAAGATGGCGCACCTGTCCGATGCCTTCGTGGCCCTGCCGGGCGGCATTGGCACCCTGGAAGAGATCATCGAGGTGCTGACCTGGAGCCAGCTCGGTTTTCACAGCAAGGCCTGTGGCGTGCTCAACGTGGAAGGCTTCTTCGACCCGTTGTTCGAGCTGCTGGACCACATGGTGGCGCGCCGCTTCCTGCGCCAGGAGCATCGCGACCAGCTACTGAGCGCCGAATCCCCAGAGGACATTATTGCCCAGGTGCTGGAGCACGAGGCGGTCCGCATCGACAAGTGGATGGACCAGGGGTGATTCGCATCATCCTCCCCTTATCCGCCCTGGGGCTGCTGGCCTACCCCGTGGTGTGCCTACTGGACCTGGCGAGCTATCGCGTCGAGCTGGAGGACCTGCGCGGCAGTGCGCAGGCCACTGTCGGCCAGCTACAGACCGTGGCCGCCATTCACTGGCTCAAGAATGCCTACCTAGCCTTCGCCTTCCTGCTGCTGGCGCGCTACGTGGGTGCGGCTGACCGGCCCCGCGACCTGTTCCGTTCCGGCGCACTGCTGATGGCTTTCCCCGTCATCGACGTGATCTGGCAGGTGCTGGCCCAGGTGGCCATGGCCCCGGATCCTGAAGAACTGGACATCAAGATCCAGCTTACCGCGCACTACCTGCTCTACTGTATGCTAGGGCTCGGCCTGATCGGCATTGCCCGGACCCCGCCGGTTGATGAGGCAGGCGGCGACATGCAGGATCGCGCCGACGACGCCGGCCCGGCCGACACTCCACCCGCCAACGAAGGTGCCAAGACATGATGTCAAAACCCGGCGCCACCGGCCTCAAGAAACTGGTGGACTCGACGCGCTACTCCTGGTGGGGCTTCCAGTCCGCCTGGAAGCACGAGGAAGCCTTCCGCCACGAGGTGCGCCTGGCGGTGATCATGACACCGCTGGCCTTTATCATCGGAGTGGACCACACCCATTCACTGTTGCTGCTGTTGAGCGTGGGGCTGGTGCTGCTGGCGGAGATCATCAATACCGCCCTGGAGTCGGTGGTAGACCGCATCGGCGTGGAGCATCACCCGCTGGCGGGGCAGGCCAAGGATCTGGGCTCCTCGGCGGTGTTCCTGTCGCTGATGATCGCCGGCATCATCTGGATCAGCAGCATCTATCGCTTCTTCTACGGCAGCGAGGGGTTGTTCTCCTAAAGGGGCCAGAACCCGCTGCCCAGGTCTGGCTCAATCCAGCGCAGCGTCTGGATCCTTGAAGCTGACGGTGCTCTGGCGTTCGCGGTTAACCGTCAGCCGGGTGACATCCGGGCGTGAGTAATGGCCCGCCGGATCAAAGTTCTGGCGCTCTTCCAATACCCGGTTAAAGTCCAGCGTCGCCACGAACACCCCTTCCCTCTCAACCTGGGGTTCCAACAGCCATTCGGCATCCGGCCCGGCGATGCAGGAACCACCGTTGGCAAAGAAGGCCTCGCCGCCGGCGAGAATAGCCTCACGAAACGGCAGGTCTGCCGGCGCGTCCTCCGGCCGCATCAATCCGGAGACCGAAATGACATAGGAGCGACCCTCCCGCGCCAGGAACCGGGTAATGTCAGCGGTATTGCGGTCTGATCCGGGCCAGATCGCCACATGCAGGTTTTCGCCCTGGCCGTAAAGCGCCGCCCGCGGCAGCGGCATCCAGTTCTCCCAGCAGTTCAGCGCGCCCACGGTAAACGGGCCACAGCGCTGTACCTGGAGGCCGTGTCCGTCCCCCGGAGACCAGCAGAGACGCTCTTCATAGGTGGGCATCAGCTTGCGGTGGACGTGGCGAATCCCGCCCTCCGCGCCGATGAACACGAGCGAGCAATAAATACTGTGCCCACCACGGTCGCCAGCCCGCTCGGCCGTGCCGAGGATAACGCTGATACCTTTCTCTCTGGCGCGGTCGCAGAGCGGCTGCAGGTGGCCCGCCTCAATGCTGACGGCCTGGTCCAGGTAGCGGGCATGCAGGGTTTTCTGCGTGGGTGAGTCGAATTCCGCGCCGCCGGTTCGCTCCAGCCAGAACGGATATCCGGGTACCAGGCTCTCGCCGAAGCAAACCAGCTCTGCGCCTTCGGCGGAAGCTTTGTCTACTGCCGCCAGGGCTTTCTCCAGTGTTGCGTCCCGGTTCAGCCAAACCGGGGCCAGCTGCGCCAGGGCGACGGTCAGGGTTTCCGTGGTCATAAGTGTCCTCTACCCAATTAAAGCCACGCAGGCGTCAGTGCGCTTTTTGCCTGGTGACAAGCTGTGCGATCAAAAACCTGGTCTGTCCCATTCAGAGGTAGGCGAATTTCAGGAGGAAGATCACCGCCAGGAAGTAGGCCCCCGGGGAGATATCACGGTGGCGGCCGACGCAGAGTTTGATCACCACGTAGCTGATAAAACCCACTGCAATGCCGTTGGCGATGCTGAAGGTGAGCGGAATCATCACGATCATCAACAGCGCCGGCACCACTTCGCTCATGTCTGCCCAGTCGAGCTTTTCCATACCGGTCATCATCAGCATGGCTACGTACACCAGTGCCCCGGCAGTGGCATAGGCCGGCACCATGCCGGCCAGCGGTGCAAAGAATACCGCCAGCAGGAACAGCACGCCCACGGTGACTGCCGTCAGGCCGGTGCGGCCGCCGGCGGTCACCCCGGCCACCGATTCCACGTAGCTGGTGACGGGGGCGCAGCCCAGGAAGGCGCCGATCACACTGGAGGTGGAGTCGGCCTTCAAAGCCCGGTCCATGTTCTGGATTTTGCCGTTGTCATCCACCAGGTGGGCGCGACTCGCCACCCCCAGCAGGGTACCCGCGGTATCGAACAGATTCACGAACAGGAAGGCGATGATCACCGAGACCATGGCCAGGTCCAGGGCGCCGGCGATATCGAGCTTGAGGAAGGTGGGCGCCAGGCTCGGCGGCGACGCTATCAGGCCGCCGTACTCCACCAGTCCCAGGGGAATACCCGCCAGCGTCACTGCCAGCACGCCGATCATCAGCGCGCCACTGACCTGGCGCTGGCTGAGCACCGCCATCAGCAGGAAGCCCAGGGCCGCCAGCAGCGGGGCCGGCTGAGTCAGGTCGCCCAGGGTAATCAGGGTGGCCGGGTTGGCGACCACGATGCCGGCGTTCTTGAGGCCGATAAAGCCGATAAACAGCCCTACCCCCGCCGCCATGGCGATACGCATATCCATGGGGATGGACTCCAACATCCAGCCACGAATGCGGGTGACGCTCATGATCACGAACAGCACGCCGGCAATAAACACAGCGCCCAGGGCCACCTCCCAGCTATAGCCCATATCGGCCACCACGGTGTAGGTGAAGAAGGCGTTGAGGCCCATGCCCGGCGCCAGGCCCACCGGCCAGTTGGCGTACAGGCCCATGAAGAAGCAGGCGATGGCCGCGCCCAGGCAAGTGGCCACGAAGGCAGCGCCGTGGTCCATGCCTGCCGACGCCATCATCTGCGGGTTCACAAAGATGATGTAGGCCATGGTCACGAAGGTGGTGATGCCGGCGAGGATTTCGGTGCGGCTATCGGTGCCGTGCATGCGCAGTTCAAAAAAGCGGCTGAAAGCGCTTTCGCCGGGCACAGCCGTTGCGGTCGCGTCCTGCTGGGACATGGGAACTCCGGGGAAAAACGCGAGTGTACTAGGTTCAGGCCCAGTTTACTCAGCTGCCGCGGGAGATCAGTAAACTGTCCCCCGATCTCATGATAGTCTTTCGATCTTTTCTAGCGGGCGAACAAGCGGGCATGGACAAGTACTACATCAGCGCATCCCAGCTGCTGCGGGATTCCTTTGAGCTGGCCTGGAAGGTCTACGAGAGCGGGTTCCGGCCCAACTACATCGTGGGCGTGTGGCGCGGCGGCGCGCCGGTCGGCATTGCGGTGCAGGAGTTGCTGGACACCCTCGGCGTTGAGTCTGACCATATCGCCATCCGCACCTCCAGCTACACAGGCATCGGCGAGCGCAACCGCCGGGTGCAGGTGCACGGCCTCAATTACCTGATCCGGCGGCTGGAGTCGGAGGATTCACTGCTGATCGTGGACGATGTGCACGACACCGGCTTGAGCATCGACCAGACCATCCTCGACCTGCGCGACGCCTGCAAGAAGAACATGCCGGAAGTACGCATCGCCACCCCCTACTACAAACCCGGCAACAACAAGACCCAGCGGGTGCCCGACTACTACGTGCACGAGACCGAACGCTGGCTGGTATTCCCCCACGAGCTGGACGGACTGAGCGTAGACGAGATCGCCGAGAACAAACCGGAGTTGGCACACATGCTGGAAAAGATCGCCGCCGCCAAGAGCTAATGACGCGGGGAGCGGCGCGCAGCCGGCAACGCGCCATGGGCCGTGTGCCACTGGTCGTGTACCACTGGCCGTGCGCAGCTACCGCTTGCTGAAGCGGCGAATCACGCCGGCGTGATCCGGGAAGCGCTGCTCAAGCGCCGCCGCCTCACCCAGGGCCATATCCTCGTACTCAAATCCCGGCGACACCGCCTCGCTGATCAGGCCGTAGTCTCCCTCGGCCAGGTGTGAGGCCTTCCAGGTACCCCCTCTCACCGCCAGCTGCAGCTGGTGGCCCTGGCTGGGATCCGGGCCCAGCACCACCGTTTCCAGGCGACCGTCCGGATGAATCAGGTAGTAGGTGACCGGCGCCCCCAGGTGGAAGAAGTGCAGGATGTCTGAACGGTTGAGGTGCCAGTGGCCCACCCGCGAATCCGCGGTCAGCAGATAGTAGATAGAGGTCATGGTGAAGCGCTCGCCGGGCGCCACGTTGATCTTCTCGCGGTGGTCGGCCTGGAAGGTGCGGCGGAAGTAGCCCCCTTCTACGTGAGGCTCCAGGCCCAGGGCTTTTACCAGTTCATCGGCATCCATGGCATGGCTCCCGGTTGCGGTCGCAGCCAGCAGTAACGCCAACAGCGGCTTCATTCGCTGCGGCCCAGGACAGCGCTGATCTCATCCCGTATCCGCGTCACGTCCTTGCGCAGCTTGTTCTCGTCGAGGGTCAGCACTTCCCTGTCCAGCATCAAAACCTGGCCGGCAACGATAGTGGTCTGCACGTCCTGGCTGTCCAGCACGTAGACCAGGTGTGACATCACATCGTACAGCGGCCCGTGGCGCAGGTGAGTGTAATCCACCTGGATCAGGTCCGCCTGCAAGCCGGCGCTGAGCTGGCCCACCTGGTCGCCCAGCCCAATGGCAGCAGCCCCCATACGGGTGGCCATATCCAGCGCAACGGGGGCCGGAATCGCGGTGGGGTCGGCCGCCTTCAGCTTGTGCACCAGTGCCGCCAGGCGAATCTCTTCCCACATGTCCAGGTCGTTATTGGAGGCTGCCCCGTCGGTGCCCAGCCCCACGTTGACCCCGGCGGCGATCATGTCGGCCACCGGCGCCACCCCGGCACCGAGCTTCATATTAGAGGTGGGGTTGTGGACGGCGCCTACCCGCCTTTCGGCCACCAGTGCGATATCTTCTTCGTCGAGTTGGATCATGTGGGCACCAATCAGGCGCTGCTCAAACAAGCCGGTGGCGGCCACGTGCTTGACCGGCGAGGTTTCGTATTTTTCGAACACGAACTCGGTCTCCGCCGGCGCCTCGGCGATATGCATGGACACCGGCGCGCCCAGCTTCGCAGCCATCCTGGCAGTGGCCTCGATATGCTCGGGTACCACGGTGTAGGGGGCGTGGGGGGCGAAGGCTGGGGTGATACGCGGGTGCTTGCCCTGCCAGGCGGTCACGAACTCGATAGCGGCGGCAAAGCTGTCCGCCCAGCCCTTGAAACCCGGGCTGGGGAAGTCGATATGCGGTGCGGCGACGATGGCCCGCAGGCCGCAACGGTCCACCACCCGGGCAATGGTATCCGGGTAGAAGTACATGTCGACAAACGTGGTCGTACCGCCCTGGATCATCTCCCAGCAGGCCAGTTCGGTGCCGATACGGACGAACTCCGGCGTTACAAAGCGACCTTCCATAGGGAACACGTACTGGTTGAGCCAGGTCATCAGGTCCAGGTCGTCCACCATGCCTCGGAACAGGGTCATGGAAGTGTGGGTGTGGCCATTGATCAGGCCCGGCATCACGATACGCCCGGCCCCGGGCAGCACCCGCTCGGCCTGGAAGCGGGCATTGATATCCTCCCAGGGCCCCACCCGCAGAATGCGGTCGCCGACCACCGCCACGGCGGCGTCGGTCAGCACCGGCTGGCCGTCCTCCATGGTGAGCACGTAGTCGCCACGGACAATCAACGACACCGGCATCCGCTCGGCGTCCCGGGACTGGGCGGAAACCGCCCCCGACCAGAGGCTTGAGAGCATCAGGCAGGACAGAAAAAGTGCTCGAATCACCATGAAATGGTCTCCAGGGGTGGGGAACTGTCGCGATCTATCGCAAAAATTGCCAGTTTCGCCGCCCAAGCCTTGCAGGCAAACGGCGTGATCTGGCCTAATTGGCGGCACAGTGTAGATGGCAGTCGACACTCTAACAACAATCCAGCCCGCCTCGCACAAACACGCTTACAAACAAGAAGCAAAATCCCTGTCAGGGGACACCCATCCGGAGGACACAACGAATGAAATCCCACGTTTCGGCCAAGAAAGGTGTGGCGCTGGCGGTCGCAGCAATGCTGTCAGGTGGCGCCGGTCTCGCTCAGGCCCAGCTTGAGGAAGTGATCGTCACCGCGCAGAAGCGCGAACAGAACACGCTGGAAGTACCCATTTCAATTGCCACCATGGAAGGCGAGCGCTTCACCTCGCTGTTCGAGGGCGGCGCCGACGTTCGCGCGCTGTCTACGCGCGTTCCCGGCCTGTACGTCGAATCGTCCAACGGCCGTGTGGCGCCGCGCTTTTACATCCGCGGCCTCGGCAACATCGACTTTGACCTGGCGGCCTCCCAGCCGGTCAACGTGATCATGGACGAAGTCGTCAAGGAAAACGTGGTCCTCAAGAGCTTCCCGATCTTCGACATCGAGCGTGTGGAAGTACTGCGTGGCCCCCAGGGTTCCCTGTTCGGCCGCAACACCACCGCCGGTATCGTCAAGTTCGATTCCTACAAGCCCACCGAAGAATTCACCGGCCGCGCCAAGCTGGACGTGGGTGAGCTGGGTACGGTCAACTTCGAAGCCGGCGTCGGCGGCGCTCTGGCAGACAATGTCCAGGGCCGCATCGCGGTTCTGAGCCAGAATCGTGACGACTGGATCGATAACGATTTCACCGGCGAGAATGACGCCATCGGCGAAATCGAGGAACAGGCCGTCAAGGGCTTCCTGGCCTGGCAGCCCACCGAGAAGCTGGACGTACTGGTCGGCGCCCATTACCGCGACCTGCAGGGCACCTCGGCCATTTTCCGCGCCAACGTGCTGACCACCGGCCAGGATGATTTCAACAACAACTACGATCGCGAGACCGTGTCTTTCGACGGCGGCGGCGGTAACCCCCAGGAATACGACAACACCGGCGGCCAGCTTCGCCTGGACTATGACTTCGGCGCCGTGACCGTCACCTCGATCACCGCCTACGAAGAGGCCGACGGTTTCAGCCGCGGCGATATCGACGGTGGTAACCTGGTGTTTGGTCCGGGCTTCATCCCATTCCCGTCTGACACCCAGGACGATGCGGACGTCGAGCAGTTCACCCAGGAAATTCGACTCACGACCAATGAGGCGGATCGCCTGTTCTGGCAGGCCGGCCTGTTCTACTTCGATGGCGACCTCGACGTGACCACCGACCCTGGCTTCGCGCCGCCGACCCAGGTATCACACCAGAACGAAAACTGGGCCGTCTTCGGTCAGCTCGAATACGACCTGACCGACCAGTGGCTGCTGACGGTCGGCGGTCGTTACACCGACGACGACAAGGAGCTCGAAACCCCTGGGGGTGCTAACGATATTGAAATCGACGACCAGGAATGGTCCGGCAATATCAGCCTGGCCTACCGTTTCAGCGACAACACGACGATCTGGGGCAAGGTCGCCCGCGGCTTCCGCGGACCTAGCATTCAGGGTCGCAACGTGGCCTTCTTCCAGCCTTCCTCTGCCGCTGATTCCGAGACCAGCGTGAGCTGGGAGGCTGGCATCAAATCACTGTTCTGGGACAACCGGGCGCGCATCAACGCGGCAGTGTTCTACTACGTCGTAGACGATATGCAGTTCTCCGCGGTCGGCGGTGCTGCCAACAGTATTGTCCTGGTGAACGCCGACGAGGGCGAAGGCCTGGGCTTCGAAGTAGACTTCGAAGTATCTCCCAACGAGTACATGGAATTCACTCTGGGTTACGCCTATGTCGATACGGAAATCAACGACAACAACCTGCTGGTTGAAGTCTGCGGCTCCGGCCAGTGTACGCCCACCGACCCTCTGGTCGACGTGGACGGCGTGCTGCGCGCCCAGGTGGACGGCAACCCCTTCCCCAACGCACCGGAGTCCACGCTGAGTTTCACTGCAGCCTTTCGTTACCCCGTGGGCGATGGCGAGATCTTTGCCTACACCGACTGGGCCTGGCAGGGTGATACCAACATCTTCCTGTACGAGTCAGTGGAATACCAGACGGAAGACCAGTTCGAAGGCGGCCTGCGCGCAGGTTACCGCCAGACCTCTGGCGACTACGATTGGGAAGTGGCGGGCTTCTGCCGCAACATCACGGACGAAGAAAACGTACAGGGCGGTATCGACTTCAACAACAATACTGCCTTTGACAACGAGCCCCGCGTCTGCGGCGGCAGCGTGCAGGTCAGCTTCTGATCGGCGCGCAGCTTTATCCTGAATCGGTGCCGGGATATTCTTACGGCACCGCAAGGAACCCCGGCCTTGTGCCGGGGTTTTTTTATGAGCGCTCGCAGAGCTCGCTCGGGCCGCGGGCGCACCTTCTACAAGCGCTCGCCTTGGCTCGCTTGGGCCGCGGGCGCTATTTACCAGCGCTCGCCTTGGCTCGCTTGGGCCGCGGGCGCAGCACCCTGTAGCGCAGAGAGCGAGGGGTGCCCTCTAACCAACTACAACAAGTAAAAGAGGAACAGAAATGTTAATCGTTGAATCCTATCCCGTGGCGGTGGCCATGTGTGTCATCACCATGTTGTGCTGGGGCTCCTGGGCCAACACCCAGAAGCTGGCCAGCTCCGAGTGGCAGTTTCAGCTGTTCTACTGGGACTACAGCCTGGGCGTGCTGCTGCTGACCCTGCTGTTCGCGGTCACCATCGGCAGCGCCGGTGAGGCCGGCCGCGCCTTCGGCGTCGATATCAGCCAGGCCAGCGGCGAGGCCGTCACCTCGGCACTGATCGGCGGCGCCCTGTTCAACTTCGCCAATATCCTGCTGGTGGTGGCCATCGACATTGCCGGCATGGCGGTGGCCTTTCCTGTGGCGATCGGTCTGGCGCTGGTAATCGGCGTGGTCGCCAACTACGTGGCCACCCCGGTGGGTGACGCCACCCTGCTGTTCACCGGCGTGGGCCTGGTGACCCTGGCCATTGTGCTGGACGCGCTGATCTACAAGCGCCTGCCCGACGATGGCAACAAAGCCATGGGCAAGGGCCTGGTCATCTCTATCGTCTGCGGTATCGCCATGGGCTTCTTCTACCGCTTCGTGGCGGCCTCCATGTCCTTCGATTTCGTCAACCCGGAAGCGGGCCTGATGACGCCCTACTCCGCCGGCGTGGTGTTCTCCATCGGCCTGCTGCTGTCCAATATCGTGTTCCTGGTACCCCTGATGTACAAGCCGGTGTCCGGCGAGGTGGCGCCCATGGGCGAGTACTTCTCCAAGGGCACGCCGAAGCTGCACCTGGTGGGCATTCTCGGTGGCGCCATTTGGGCGGTGGGTTTCAGCTTCAATATCATTGCCGCCGGCTCCGCCGGTTACGCCATTTCCTACGGCCTGGGCCAGGGCGCCACCATGGTGGCCGCCTTCTGGGGTGTGTTCATCTGGAAGGAATTCAAGGACGCACCGCCCGGTACCAACGGCCTGATTGCCGCGATGTTCGTGCTGTTCTTCGTCGGCCTGGGCCTGATCATTTACTCCCGTTGAGGTAAGCCATGTTTCGCGTTATTGCCGTCACCCTCCTCACCCTCGGCTTGTTGGCCGGCTGCGATACCAGCCAGCAGGGTTCGAGCCCAACGCCGGCGGACAGCCCCATCCCGATCAAGGTGGTGGTGGTGACCATGTTCGAGACCGGCGAGGACAGCGGCGACGACGCCGGTGAGTTCCAGCGCTGGAACGAGCGGCGAGAACTCGACACCGTGTTCAAGGCCCCGCACATGCACCACGACATTCGCGTCAACCTGAAAACTGGGGTGATGGGCATCGTCACCGGCATGGGCACCGCCCATTCCGCTTCCAGCATTATGGCCGTGGGCCTGGATCCGCGCTTTGACCTGCGCAATGCCTATTGGCTGGTCGCTGGTATCTCCGGTTTTGACCCGGAAGATGCCTCCCTGGGCTCGGTGGCCTGGGCCGACTATCTGGTAGACGGCGACCTGGCCCACGAAATCGATACCCGGGAGATTCCCGACGACTGGGAGCATGGCTATTTCCCGCTGTTCAGCCAGGGCATGGACGACAAGGGTCGCAAGGACTACAGCCTGGGCGAGGTGTTCCAGCTCAACCCTGCGCTGGTGGATTGGGCCTTCGACATGACCAAAGACATGGAGCTGCCCGACCACCCCACCCTGGCCGCCACCCGCGACCTGTACGTGGAACACGAGGTGGCCCAGCGCACGCCTTTCGTGCTGCGCGGGGACCAGCTCGCCGCCATGACCTTCTGGCACGGCAGCCTGATGAACGACTGGGCCAACGACTGGGTGGACTACTGGACCAACGGCACCGGCGAATTTGTCAGCTCCGCCATGGAAGACACCGGCACCTACCAGTCGCTGGAATACCTGGACAGGGCCGGCAAGGTCAACAAGGACCGCCTGCTGGTGCTGCGCACCGCCAGCAACTACACCATGCCGCCCCCGGGCGAAACTGCGGCTGACTACCTTCGCGAGGAACAGCACGACAGCTATGCCGGACTCGACGCGGCGCTGGAAAACGCCTACCTGGTCGGCAGCGTGATTGTCGACGAGCTACTCAACAACTGGGATACCTACCGCGACGTGACGCCGGGCAGCGAAGCCGTCCCGCCGGAACCGAAAACACAGGACTGAGACTATGGAAATCGCCGTAATCGGATCGAGCATGGTGGACCTCATCGCCTACACCGACGAGGTGCCCAAGGCCGGGGAAACCCTGGAGGCCAGTGAGTTCCAGATGGGCTGCGGTGGCAAGGGCGCCAACCAGGCGGTGGCCGCCGCCCTGCTGGGCGCAGAGGTGATGATGATGGCGCGGGTGGGCGACGACGCCTTCGCCGACAACACCATCGCCAATTTCCAGTCTTTCGGGGTCAATACCGACCACGTGGAAAAGGTGGCGGGTGTGTCCAGCGGCGTGGCGCCGATCTGGGTCGACAAGGAATCCCAGAACCGCATTCTCATCATCCCCGGCGCCAATAAGCACCTGCTGCCGGCGGACATCGACGCCGCCGCCGGACGCCTCGGCGAGGCCAGCATGATCATCCTGCAGCTGGAGATCCCGCTGGAGACGGTCTACCACGCCATCGATTTCGGCAACGCCAATGGTATCCCGGTGATCCTCAACCCGGCCCCGGCCACCAAAGCGCTAGACCTGGACTACGCCTGCAAATGTGACTTCTTCGTGCCCAACGAGACCGAGCTCGAGATTCTCACCGGCATGCCGGTAGACACCGAGGAGCAGATTCACGCCGCGGCGGACATCCTGCTCAAAAAGGGGCTCAAGAATCTGGTGGTGACCATGGGCGAGAAAGGCGCCCTGTGGATGCACGGCGACGAGACCGGGCACTTTTCAGCGCCCACCGTAAACGCGGTGGATACCACCGGCGCCGGCGACGCCTTCATCGGCTGCTTTGCTCACAGCCTGTCACAGGACGGCGACATCCAGCGCGCCATCGAGCAGGCGATCCGTTATGCTTCGCATAGCGTTACCGGGAAGGGAACCCAGACCTCCTATGCCAACGCAGAGCAGTTCGCCGCACTGTAAGCTGCTCTCGAACTACACGGGCTAGAGAGCGGCCTCGCGCGCGCGTTCGCTGTCGACGTAGGCGATCCACTGTTCGGCATAGCGCGCGGATTCCTCGAACTCGGCGGCCCGGGCGAAGGTCTCCGCCGCATCGCCCCAGCGATTCATGCGAGCCAGGGCCATCCCCTGCAGCAACCACACGTTGCCCTCGTCCCGCAGGTCGCCCTTGCGCAGGGCCTCGCGGGTGGCGCGGGCAGCGTTTTCCCAGTCGTAGGCGTCCAGGAACAGGCGTGCGACCCGGACATAGACCTCGCCGTCATCCGCCAGTTTGGCGGCCTCTTCCAGCGGCGGTATGGCCTTGTCGACACGCGCTGCGCCGTACCAGGCCTGGGATAGCAGCTCGAGGGATTGTGCATCCGATGCGATGCGACCCGCGTCCAGCTCTTTCTCCAGCAGTCTAGCGGCCTTGTAGGGCAGATCCTGGGCCATGAACAGGTTGGCGATCAGTTCCAGGTGTTGCTCGCTGGACAGCCGCCCCTGCTGCAACAGGGATTCCACCAGCGCCAGCTGACGCTTCTGGTCGCCGAGCTGGCCGTAGAGCGCCGCCAGGTTCATGAAGTGCTGCTCCCGGGGGTAAGTCTGCGCCAGTTCGTAAGTCACCTCTTTCATGGACTCGAAATCGCCCAGCTCGTAGTACACCGCCGCCAGCAGGCCCAGCCAATTCTCCCTGGGGGGATCGCCGACGGCGCGGGTGCGATCAATGGCGACGTCCAACTCGCCGAGGGCATTCTTGTACTCCCGATTGCCGAAGTAGGCGTTGGCCAGCAGTACCCGGTTGGCGGGCTTGTCCTGGTCGGGGATGGTCAGCAGGGTACGCAGGTGACCGATGGCGGAATTGAAGTTCTCCTGCAGCAGGCCCAGCCGCCCCAGGGTCAGGCGCAGGTTGGCGAGCATCGAGGCGGGCAGCCGGTCCTGGGCCAGGGCCTCCTCGTAGGCGGCCTGGGCCTGGGGAATATCGCCCTGCTGGTAGTAGATGAAGCCCTCGATATTGAGTACGTGCGCCGTTTCATAAGACGACAGCCGGCGGCGGTTCATGTCCTGCAGTTCCTCCAGGGCCGCGTCGAAATCGTCTGCGTCGATCAGCTCCTGGACGGCATTGATCTGCTTGAGCACGCGCTCGTCCATGCCGACTACGGCTTCGCGGGCGTGGGAGGCACTGATGATAAAAACCAGGGCAAGAAAAACCAGAAGTCTCTTCATCTGCTCCGCCTGTCGTCCCGAGCATCGGACAAGTTGATCACTGTGCATCTACTCCGCCTGAATTCCAGAGCTTCCGAACCATTGCGCACTTCATCCAGCTACTGCGAGTGGACTCCCGAGCTTCCAACCCATCTTTTACTACCAAAGCTACTGAGAGTGGACTCCCGAGCTTCCAACCCATCTATTACTACCAAAGCTACTGAGAGTGTTCCCCTTCAAAGTGGAACTTGTTGTACACACCGCTCACCTCCACCGCGACACCGTCGATCACCCGCGGCTTGTAGCGGAAGCGCTTGGCGGCCTCCACCGAGGAGCGCACGAAGATCTCGTCGCTGCACATCTCCGGCACCACCTCCACATCCTTGACGGTGCCGGCGGTGGTCACCGTGTACTTCACCGTGCAGGTGCCGGTCAGCCGGCGGGCCAGGGCACGGCGGGGATAGATAGGCGCCACTTTCACAATCGGCAGGTAGTCGCCCTCGCCGGCGCCAATGCCGATACCGCCCTGGTCCAAACCCAGGTCATCACCACCGGTCACCGGGGCGCTCACCGCCAGTGCGGTGTTGGCATCGCTGCTCTGTGACTGCTGCGGCGCAGGCGGCGCGTCCGGCGTTTCCTGGGGCTGCGGTCGCTCCGGCTTGCGGTCCTTGCGCTCAACGGTTTCCTGCCGCTTCACTCGCACAAAATCCAGCATCTGGATGCGGTCCTTCTCTTCCAGCACCAGGTCGCCGCTGCCGATCAGGAAAGACATGAACCAGGCCAGGCCCAGAGCCACCGCCCCGCCCACCGCGGCGCCGGTTCCCATCAGCATGGCGTTGCCCAGCACCGGGATATCCACGGCCTGGGGCAGAGGTTTGGCGGCAACAGGCTTGATCAAGGCAACAGCCTCCCGGTCAGTTCACCGAGGCACCCAGAGCGATGTCGTAAACACCGGCCCGCCGGGAGGCATCCATCACCTGCACAAGCGTGTCGTTGCGGGATTCCTTGTCCGCCTGAATTACCACCGTGCCCTTGGGGTTTTCCGCGTGCAGGCGCTCGATGATCGAGCGTACCGAGCGAATATCCACCTGACGACGGTCGATCCAGATCTTGTCCTTGGCATCGATGGCGATCAGGATGTTCGCCTTCTCCTCCACCACCGCGGTGGCCGCCTCCGGTTTGTTGACCTCGATGCCGGACTCCTTCACAAAGGTCGCGGTCACGATGAAAAAGATCAACATGATGAATACCACGTCAAGCATCGGGGTGATGTCGACGTTGGTATCGTCCTGTTCCTGCTCCATACCGAGGAAATGTCGCATGGTTCTACGCCCTCACTTCTGATTCGAAATAACCCGGCAGGCGCTCGCGCTCCGCCCGGGCCCGGCGCTCGGCGAAGCTGTTACCCAACAGCCCCGCAATCGCCACGACCATACCTGCCAGTGTAGACACTGTGGCCTTGGATACACCCGCCGCCATCGAGCGCGGGTTGTTAGAGCCGGTGGTCGCCAGGGCATCAAATACCTCCAGCATGCCCAGCACCGTGCCCAGCAGCCCCAGCAGTGGGCAGATCTTGATCAGCGTTCCCAGCAGGTCAAAGCGCGCCAGCAGGCCGCTACCCAGGGAATCGATGCTGTACTGACGCGCCTGCTGGGCGAACAGACTGGTGCGCTCCACCCGTCCCAGCCACTTGCGCTCGGCGTACACCAGCTTTACCGGGTAGGCAAAGTAGAAGTGGTAGAGACGTTCGAACAGCAGGGCCCAGATGAAAAACGCGATCACCAGGATCGTGGTCAGGATCGGGCCGCCCAGCTCCATCAGGTCCATCAGCCAGGGCAGGTAGTTGTCGAGGAGTTCAACCATGGGAGCTGACCGTTACGCTGCCCGGACGGTTGGCTCGCCGCCCACCAGTTGCTGCTCGGTGCGCTCGGCCACCTGGCCCACCGCCTCGTTCTGGAGAATCTCGGTAATGGTACGGGCGCGCATCTGCACCAGGTTGTGCAACAACAGCATGGGAATTGCCACACACAGGCCCAGCACGGTGGTCATCAGCGCCTGGGAAATACCGCCTGCCATCAGCCGCGGGTCGCCGGCACCGAACAGCGTGATGGCCTGGAAAGTCAGAATCATGCCGGTCACGGTGCCCAGCAGGCCCATCAGCGGGGCCACGGCCGCAATGATCTTGAGGATGGGTATGTAGGCGTTGATGCGTGGGATCTCACGCATTACCGCCTCACCCATGCGCAGCTCGAGGGTTTCCGCATCGGGCACATCCTCGGCGTGGGCCGCCAGCAGGATGCGACCCAGCGCATTCTTTTCGCTGGGATTCTGCATATCGGTAAGCTGTTTCTTGATGGCAAAGCCGCGGGCCAGCAGGATGCCCATGCGCGCCAGCGCCAGCAGCAGGCCGGCGAGGCCGAGGGCGATAATCGTGTAGCCGATAGCGCCGCCTTGGGCCACGCGCTCATTCAGGTTCGGCGCCTGGGTCAGGATCTGCAGTAGCTGGCCGCGGGTGGGGTCGATAGCGAAGGGGAAGGTCGCGTCTTCACCGCTGGCCAGGTCCTGGGGGCCGGACATGTAGCGGGTGCCGGGCTGGCGAGCGAACTCAAGCAGGCGGCCGGTTTCCGGGATGTACTGCAGGAACTTGCCCTCGGAAACTACGTTGAAAAGGCCGACACGGGTGACCGGCTGGGGCGCTTCCACGCCGGAGGCGTCTACCACGTTCAAACTGCGGGTCACCACCCGGCCGGATTCGGTCATTTCCCGCTGCAGTTCGAACCACAGCCGCTCGATTTCGGAAATCGCCGGCAGGCGGTTGGCCTGGCCCATGCGCCCGGCAAAATCGATCAGGAAGGTGTTGCGGTCGGGGTGCTCCAGCTGTGACAGCGACACGTAGAACTGGGCCTGGGCATCGCTGGCGGTCTGCTGCAGCACGCCGAACAGTTCCTTGAGGCCGCCCATACGCTCCTGAAGGCGGCCTTCCAGATCGACGATCATCAGCTCGTTCTTCTCGAAGCGCGCTTCCATCTCGGCGCTGCGCGCTTCCAAGGCCTCGCGGCGCGCGGTGATCTCGGCCAGCAGCTGAGCCTGGCGGTTCTGCTCCGCCTGGAACTCACGGATGCGCCGCTGGTTCTCAGCCTGATCGGCTGAGCGCCCCTGCTCCACATCCGTCAGGAGTTTCTGCAGGTCGATGGCGGTAGAGGACTGGCCCGAGGCGGCACCGGCGCCAAGGCTCAGCAGGACCATCAAGGAGGTGGTCAGTAGCGTTTTCATAGCTGCTCTACCCCCGCCGGGTTGAGGGCCGCCGATATCAGCTCCGGTGCCACTTCCTGCCGGGCCACCTGCAGGCCGCGATCAATCAACCGCCGCCAGGGCGTATTGCCCAGCGGCTCCCAGCGTCGATCTACCGAGTTCCAGTAGCCGACGTCGCCGCTGCCTACCGTGCGGTACATGAGGTTCACGCGGCCTATGCGCAGGAACTCCGCGTCGAAACTGCTCCCATCGAGCTCCAGCTTGGCGGTGTAGGCCTCGATGGTACGGCCGTAGTCGGTCTCGATCTGGTAGGCCTCGAACACCCGGCGGGACTTCTCTGCCACGGTGACATCGGAGCGGCTCATCAGCGCGCGCAGGTTGCTGACGCGGTCGCGTCGCTCGTCGATCAGGAAAGGCGCATCCAGCGCCACAAAATTCTCGAGGCTGTCGATCATGCGGGTCATCAGCGGCAAAATCTGGCGCTCTACCGAAGCCACCTCGGTCACCGAGGTCTCCAGGGTGCTGATTTCCTGGGCCTGACCGGTGAGCTGGTCGTCCAGCAGCTCGATGTAGGTCTCCAGGCTCTCCACCAGCTTGAGCTGGGCGCGGTATTCGTCCAGCAGCTCCCGGCTGCGGGAACTGATGTCATTGATGCGCCCCTGCGCCGTCACACCTTCTTCGGTGCGCGCCACGCCCGCGTCTTCCACCCGCTTCAAGGTATCCTGGCCATGCAGGCCGGCTGGTAGCAGCAGTGTCAGCGCAGCCAGCGCCGGACCGATTATCCTCGTCATTTAACCCCCCGAAGCAGCAGGTACAGTGCCGCGAACTTATAGGTAACGAGACTCAGGAAAACAGAGAAATATGACAGCCCTGTTTCCGCCTGGAGGCTTCCCCAAGAATAAGCCGTGATTGTTTGGTGAAACTTGATTTGGCGCAAAGCGGTCCAAAATGTGGGCCCCGTGCTTGCGATTTGCGGGCACGCGAGGCTAACTAACTGAAGCTGTTACCCGGAGAGAACCATGCGCAGTGTTACCCGTTTCACCGCCCTGCTGGTGGCCGCCGCCCTGCTGACCGCCTGTGCGACAAGCCCCACGGGACGCAGACAGCTGTTGCTGATATCCCCGGAATCCGCGGTGGTGGAATCCCGTAAGGCCTACGTGAGCACGGTGCGCCAGCTCGGCGCCGAGGACAAGCTGCTGGACGACCCGCTGCTGGCGGACCGGGTACAGGTGATTACCGGGCGCCTGGTGGCGGTCGCGGTTCAGGAATACCCCCACACCCGAGACTGGGACTGGAGCGTGGCACTGATCGACGGCCCCGACACGGTCAACGCCTGGTGTATGGCGGGGGGCCGGATGGCGGTGTATTCGGGCCTGTTCGAGAAGCTCGAGCTCACCGACGACGAGTTTGCCCAGATCATGGGCCACGAGATATCCCATGCGCTGGCCAATCACACTGCCGAACGCATGTCGGTAGCCATGGCCACCACGGTCGGCGTGATCGCCGCCGGCGTGGCCGCTGACAACAACAACGCCGCCCTGGCCGGAGCGGCGCTGGCGGCCCAGCTGGCGATCCAGCTGCCCAACAGCCGGGCCTCGGAGTCGGAGGCCGACCAGATCGGCATCGAGCTCGCCAGTAAGGCCGGCTACGAGCCCGCTGCGGCGGTGACCCTATGGGAAAAAATGGAACAGGTCGGCGGCGCCGGCCCGGCTGAATTCCTCAGCACCCACCCGGCACCGGGCAATCGGCAGGCGCAGCTTAAGGCAATGGTGCCGGCGATGCGCGCCATTAAACGTCCGAGCTTCGGCAAGCCCTACCCGGTCACCATCATCCGCGAAAGCAGCCAGGCCATTTAAGCCGCGCTTCGGAGGCGCTCCTCTACGAAATCCAGCCGGTCCTGGCCGAAGAACATTTCGTCGCCAATATACATGGTAGGCGCACCGAAGGCGCCGCGGCTGACCGCTTCCTCGGTGTTGCTGATCAGTGCGGCCTTTACGTCCGGGTCCTGGGTAGCGGCGAGCAGGCTTTCTGCATCCAGCCCGGCGTCGGCCAGAACCGACTTCACCACTTCGGTATCACCCATGTCTTTCGCATCCACCCACATGGCCGGGTAGACGGCCGCCAGGTACTCCTCCAGACAGCCGGCCTCTTGCGCGGCGATAGCGCCCCGCTGCAGTCCCAGGGTGTTGACCGGAAAGTGCGGATTGAAATTGAGGGTCACGCCGTAGCGGACTGCGAAGCGCGGCATATCCATGCTGGCCATATAGGCGCCTTTGGCAGGGTTGGCCACCGGGGACGCATTGCCGGTGGCCTTGAACACGCCGCCCAGTAGCATGGGCTTGAAGTTGATCGTCAGGTCGTACTGCTCTCGCAGCTGTTTGAGTCGCTGCCAGGCCAGGTAGGCCGTGGGGCTGCCGACATCGAAGTAAAAATCCAGACTTGTGCTCATAGGGGTTCCTTGCAGGGGCGCCTCGCTTGGCGCCGTTACCAGTGTTCTTTCCAGGGCCGGACGTCCATCTCGAAGGTCCAGCAACTGCGGGGCTGGTCGTAGAGAGTGACGTAGTTGGCGGCGAGGTCATGGGGGTCAACAATGCCGCCGGTGGCCTTCAGTTCCTCGAAATTCGGCAACAGGTTGCTAACCCACTCGGTATCCACTCCGGCATCGATGATCACGTGCGCCACGTGGATGTTCTGTGGCCCCAGTTCCCGGGCCATGCTCTGGGCCAGTGCCCGCAGGCCGTGCTTGGCACTGGCAAAAGCAGCGAAGCCGGCAGCACCGCGCACGCTGGCAGTGGCGCCGGTAAAGATGATCGTTCCCCGGCCGCGCCGGGTCATGTAGCGGGCCGCCTCGCGGCCGGTGAGAAAGCCGGCGAAGCAGGCCATTTCCCAGATCTTGTAGAACTTGCGGACGTCGGTCTCGAGAATGCCCAGCGGCACGTTGGCGCCGACATTGAACACCACCACTTCCAGCGGGCCGATCTCGGCCTCAATCTGCGCGAACAGTGCCTCTACCGCCTCCTCCTTGCGGGCGTCACAGCTGAAGCCATGGGCACGTTGACCGGCGGCCGTCAGTTCGTCGACCAGGCCCTGCAATTTGTCGCCGTTGCGGCGTGCCGCGCACACGGTCAAACCGCGCTCGGCAAAGCGCCGCACGATGGCGCTGCCAATGGCGTCCCCCGCACCCATGATCAACGCGACCCCCGGCTCACTATCCATTGTTGCCATACGTTTGCTCCGGCGCTTTTGCAGTCAATGTATCAGTTAGTTCTATTTTGAAACTTAATTTAGATTCCATTTTGGAACCTGTCAAGCTATGATCGCTGGAAAGGCCCTGGAGGATGCATCATGCGCTGGCAGGATATTGATCAACAGGTCTGTTCAGTGGCCCGTAGCCTGGCGGTGGTGGGCGACCGCTGGACCCTGCTGGTATTGCGGGATGCGTTCCTGGGCACCCGCCGCTTCGAGGATTTCCAGCGCCAGTTGGGAATCAGCCGGCATCGCCTGTCGGACCGGCTCGGCAAACTGGTGGAGGCCGGCGTCTTCAACCGGGTGCCCTATCAGCAGCGCCCGCTGCGTCACGAATACCGGCTGACCCGCAAGGGACTTGGCCTGTATCCGGTGCTGATGACCCTGGCCCAATGGGGCGACGAATGGGCCGGCGACGGCAACGGCCCGCCGGTGCAGTATCACCACCGCGGTTGCGGAAGCACCATGCAGCCGGTCATGAGCTGCAGCGAATGCGGCGAGCGGCTGCAGCCGGGGGAAGTGACGCCACAGATCGGCCCCGGGCTGCGCGCCGCGCTGGCGGAGGGCGAATCGATGTACGGCAGCGGCAGCAGGTCCCTGCTGCCCCCGTTCCTGCAGAAATCCCTGGAGCAGGACAGCCAGGGCGCCGCCTGAGTTTCACAATTGCGGGTTATTCTGTGCAGATGAGAACCCTATACACGCTCGCCCTGTTGCTGGCGCTGGGCCTGGCGGCCTGCGCAGCCAACGACCCTCCGGCCGACCTGCCGTTCGGCACCTCGTTCAGTATCGCGGTCATCCCAGACACCCAGAACTACGTGGATTATCGCCACCAGCGTGCACAGGGTTTTGTGCTGAACGGCCAGGACCTGTTCATCGCGCAGATGCAGGACATCGCCGCCCGCGACGAGGTGGTGTTTGTGGCCGCGGTAGGCGACGTATGGCAACACAGCAGCAAGCTAGTGGATGCCGAACACGCCGCGAGGGGCCGCGGCGCCATCGACAACCCGTTTCTGCCGGGCCTCGCACCGAGCCCGTATACCCAAAGCGTGGAAATTCCCGGTGCGATCGAGGGCTACCGGATTCTCGCCGCCAGCGGCAAACCCTTCGGCGTGGCGCCGGGCAACCACGACTACGACGCCTTCTGGAGCGTCAGAGGCTTCCCACCCCGCACTGACCTCCCGCGGGAAGATCTGGAACCCATGAAAGGCGACCTGGGCATTATCCACGTGGGTGGACTCGACAATTTCCGCTCGGTATTCGGGAACGACAGCGAATTCTTCGCCGGCAAGGCCTGGTACGTCGACAGCTTCCGCGGCGGTGCCAACGCCGCCCAGGTGTTCAGCGCCGGCAGTTACCGCTTCCTGCACATTACCCTGGAGATGAGCCCCGGCGACCCGGTGCTGCGCTGGGCTTCGTCGGTAATTGAGGCGCATCCTGGCTACCCCACCATTATTACCACCCACGACTACCTGAACGCCCGCGGCGAGCGGCGCGCCTACCCTATTATCGACCTCGCCCTGGGCGACCCGGGCTACCACAATGATGCCGAGACGCTGTGGAAGGAACTGATCAGCGCCTACGACCAGGTGTTCATGGTGCTGTGCGGTCACCACCACGGCCAGAGCCTGCGCGTCGAGAACAATCGCTACGGCAACCCGGTGTACCAGGTGCTGGCCGACTTTCAGGGCCGCGGCCAGGCCGGCATTGACGCCGGCGCACCGGACGACGGGCAAGTGGTGGGCCTGGGTGATGGCTGGTATCGGCTGATGCACTTTGACCTCGCCTCTGAGACGGTGACGGTCGAAACCTGGTCCAGCCACTACCGGCGACTGTCTGACGATATGCCGAGCTATGCCGACTGGTACAGGGACTACGAACAGCCCGGCATGAGCGATGAGGATTTCTACGCCGCCGACGCTTTCACACTGGAGCTCAGCGGCTTCCGGAAGCGCTTCAAACCCGCCTCAGACTGAGCTTGCATCGCGCCGGTAATTCCGTATGATGCGCGCATCTTCGCCGACGGTAGTGCAGTCGGCACATTTCCTATACGAGAGATTTATGTCGAAGTTTGCAGAGCTCGGCCTGGCCGACAGCTTGCTCAACGCCGTGGCCGATGAAGGCTACGAGACCCCCTCGCCCATCCAGGCCCGCGCCATTCCGCCGGTGCTGGCTGGAGAGGACGTCATGGCCGCTGCCCAGACCGGCACCGGCAAGACTGCCGCCTTTACCCTGCCGCTGTTGCAGCGCCTGCAGGAGGTTGGCCGCACCGGCCACGTGCGCGCCCTGGTGATCACACCCACCCGCGAACTCGCAGCACAAGTGGAAGACAGCGTGCGCCGCTACGGCAAGCACACCAAACTGCGCTCCTGCGTGGTGTTTGGCGGTGTGAAGATCAACCCGCAAATCGAGCGGCTGAAGCGAGGCGTGGAAATCCTGGTGGCCACCCCCGGCCGCCTGCTGGACCTGCACAGCCAGGGCGCAGTTAAGCTCGACCGCCTGGAGCTGCTGGTGCTGGACGAGGCTGACCGCATGCTGGACATGGGCTTTATCCACGATATCCGCCGGATCATCAAGCTGCTGCCCACCGAACGCCAGACCCTGATGTTCTCGGCGACGTTTTCGAAGGACATTCGCGAGCTGGCGCGCAACTTCATGCAGGAGCCGGTGGAAGTCTCGGTCACCCCGCCCAACAGCACCGCAGACACCGTCAAGCAGTGGGTGTTCCCGGTCGACAAGAAGCGTAAGCCGGCTCTGCTCAGCCACCTGGTGCGCGACAAGCAGTGGCACCAGGTGCTGGTGTTTACCCGCACCAAGCACGGCGCCAACAAACTCACGCGCACGCTGGAAAAAGACGGCATCGTGGCCGCCGCCATCCATGGCAACAAGAGCCAGGGTGCCCGCACTCGCGCCCTGGAAGGCTTCAAGCGCGGCAAGGTACAGGCGCTGGTGGCCACCGACATCGCTGCCCGCGGGCTCGACATCGACCAGTTGCCTCAGGTAGTCAACTTCGACCTGCCCAACGTGGCGGAAGACTACGTGCACCGCATCGGTCGCACCGGCCGCGCCGGCGCCGCCGGTCATGCCTACTCGCTGGTTAGCGCCGATGAGGCGGACCAGTTGTTTGGCATCGAGCGCCTGATTAAGAAACCGCTGCCGCGGGAAGAGGTCGAGGGCTTTGAACCCGACCACGTGCTGCCGGAGGGCCGCCCCCAGCGGCGCCAGGGTCGCCCGCAGCAGGCGCGGCGCGGCGGCGATAGCGGTAATAGCAATGGCAATCGCCCGCCCGGCCGCCGTCGGCGCCGCTCCCGCCGCAACGGCTCCACCAACACCGCCGCCAACCGCGAAAGCAGCGGCAACCGTTAGCGAACTTTCTTCCCGGTTGCGACTCCTAGATAGTGACTCGCAACCGGGAGGCCTCCATGCCCCTTCTCCGTAGCGCCTTGCTGGCGCTGACTCTGATACCCGGCACCGCCCTTGCTAACTGGTCCTGCCAGAGCGGCGAGAGCCAGGCCGCCCTCGTCGAACTCTACACCTCCCAGGGTTGCTCAAGCTGCCCGCCCGCGGACCGCTGGCTGACATCACTGAAGCAGCGAAATGACCTGTGGACCGATGTGGTACCCGTGGCCTGGCATGTGACCTACTGGGATTACCTGGGTTGGCGCGACCCCTTCGGCCACCGCGGCAACGACCAGCGCCAGCGCGGCATGGCCGCAGCCGCGGGCGCCCAGGTGTATACCCCGGGCATGTTCATGAACCGCGGTGAGTTCCGCAGCTGGCGCCGCCTGGCGCCCGGCGAAATCACAAGCCCCGCCATTGATGTAGGCAGGCTGAGTGCCACTGCCCAAGGCAACGATGTAAACGTACGCTTCCACCCGGTTGACGGCCTGGCGCTGACCGCACCCCGGGCAGAACTGGTTTACCTGCGCAGCGACCGCCGCACGGATGTGAAGCGCGGCGAGAATCGCGGTCGAGAATTGCAGCACGACTTCGTGGCGGGCACCCCCACGGTGGTCAAGCTGCGCCGCGACGGTGACGACTGGGTCGGCGCGATCAACAAGGCGCCCCACCCGGATGCCGTCGCCGTGGCGCTGTGGGTCACCGACCGCCAGGGTAACTACCTGCAGGCCACTGGCAGTTGGTTGTAGCCTCCAGGACTTCCGCAGCAGAGCTGCTACGCTGAGGGTATTGGTTTCATATAGCCCGAGGTGACCCAAATGAAACCCGTCTGGCTTGTCCTGGTTGCCGGTGTGGCCTTCACTGCCGGTTACTTCGTGAACGGCACCAACAACAACCGGCCGGTCGATCCAGGCCTGCAACGCCAGTATCGCGAACCGGCTCCACTGCCAGCCCCACTGCCCGCTCCACTGATTGCCGAACCGGACGCCACAAGTCCCGCCGCATTCAAAGATCTCTTTGCACAGCCCGACGTGTTCTCGACGCTACATATGGCCTACGAACTCGCCGCCGAAGCTGATCTTGAGACGCTACAAGAGATGGCGACTGAAGCCCTGCGCTATGACGACCCCTTGTTGAGCTTCGCGATCGCAGACATCTTTGTCGAACGCATGAACGCCGTCGACGTCAACGCCGCCCTCGACTTCGCCGAAGCGCTGCCCGCGGGACGGCAACGCAACCAGCTTCTCACCAGCATCCACAACACCTGGCGGCGCAAGGACCCGGAGGCTGCCGCCGCCTACGCTCAGAGCGTCAATGACCCGGCACTGCGAGGCATGTTGGCGAGCGCCACCGCCCGTGACACACCGGGCGCAGCCATCGCGACCGGTAGTCTGGGAGTGATAGGTAGGAGCGCTGCCTTAAATACCGTGTATGGCATGAGAAATGAGCAAGTTGCCGGAATCCGCCAGCGGATGATGTCATTACAGGCAGAACTCCGCGAGGATCCTGAGGGGGCGATCGAAGCACTGCTCAGCGAACCCGACGGCATGGAGCGGCAGGCACTTCTGCCCACGGCCATCGCGCAGCTCGCCCTCCAGGACCCGGAGCTGGCATTGGACTACGTGGCGCGTTACCCGGAGGAACTGCGCGACGCAGAGGGCAGTATCCTCTCCGCCATGGCGAGCCAGAACCCCGAGGCCGTCGCCGGCCTGACAGAGGATTTCGCGCGACGCACCGGCAACACCGGGCCCATGGAATCAATGCTGGCCTCCTTGATGCAAACCGACGTGAACCTCGCCCTGGCAGAATACGAATCCGTTCCCGATCAATTCAAACCCCAGGTAGCGATGAATCTCGGGATGCAGTACGTGCAGCGTGACCCGGAAGCAGGGCTGCGCTGGATGCTGGAACAACCCGCTGGCGCCCCCTATATCCAGGTCGCGCTGCAGGTGGCCGGCGGAAGCGCCCAGCGCACTGCCGAGTCCCTGTTGGTCGACCTGCCCGAGGGGGCAGCGCGGGAAAACTTGCTCAATGCCGTGGCCAGCACCCGCAGCCAGCGCGACGGCGCCTCGGCCGCGGAAG
>JANQGK010000014.1 GCA_028277365.1 Halieaceae bacterium
ATATTATGTAACTCACCCCACCATAACAAGCCGAAGGGGGCGGTCGCGCCCACCCTGCTCCAGGCAACACCAAAGGACTCAAGCCCATGGAAAACCCCCTCGACCTCAGCGGCAAAGTAGCCATCGTGACGGGCGGCGCCCGCGGTGTGGGCCGTGGTATCAGCGAGCGGCTGCTCGATGCGGGCGCTGAAGTACATATCTGTGGACGCAATGCTCCCGACGCGCTGCCGTCCGCCGGCGGTCGCGAGGCGATCTTCCACGGCTGCGATGTGCGCGAGGACGATCAGGTCGAGCAATTCATCGGCGCAATTGCCGCCGCCAGCGGTCGCATTGATATCCTTGTCAACAATGCCGGCGGCGCGCCGGCCGCAGACGCCGCCAGCGCGTCGCCGCGCTTCTCCGACGCAATTCTCAAACTCAACCTGTTCGCGCCGCTGCTGGTAGCGCAGGCCGCCAACCGGGTAATGCAGGGCCAGGACAGCGGCGGCTGTATCATCAATATTGCCAGCGTCAGCGCCGTGCGACCCTCACCCGGCACCGCGGCCTACGGTGCCGCCAAGGCCGGCCTCGCCAACCTCGGCACTTCGCTGGCGGTGGAGTGGGCGCCCCGGGTGCGCGTCAACACGGTGATCTGCGGCCTGGTTCGCACCGAGCAGGCGCATCTGCACTACGGCGATGAGGAGGGTATTGCCCGGGTTGCCGACACCGTTCCACTGGGCCGACTGGCCGAGCCCACCGATATCGGCGATGCCTGCCTGTTCCTGGCGTCGGACCTGGCGAGCTATGTCAGCGGTGCCAGTCTGCTGGTGCACGGAGGCGGTGAAAAACCAGCTTTCCTAAACGCCGCCAACGCGGTCCAGGGCTAGGCGAGAACTGGCCCACAGACCGCGAGTTACGGTTTGTCACCCCCAATACCGATCAGGTTATACTCGGCTGGCTACGTGTAGCCGGTGATCCCGGCAGCACCGTTGGCGGGCGCCCGCGAGTCGATGCCGCGACCCACCGACAAACAAGACCGAGAAACCAACAATCACAAATAAGGTTGATCATGTCGCAAGCTGAGGTACTGCCGGAGGCACATCCGGCGGAGCTGCACCTGGAAGGTGGGGTGAGCTACATAGGCCAGGTAAATAAGCTGGTGGATCTGGGCCTGCTTCTCAGCAGCGCGCAGCGTTCGGACACGACCGGTGGCGCCGAGGACCTCAGCGTCCAAGAGGGCGCCCAAGGCCTGCTCAAGTTCTCTGACATCTTCGGCGAAGACGGTACCCCGCTGGAAATCCCGGTAGCGCTGGCGGCGGTCAAGAGCAGCGAACTCTGCCTGGAGTTCCGCTTCGATGACGACGAATCTGCTGCACGCATCCGCCGCCTGCTGCTACCGACCGTGGATCACTCGCTGCCGGGCGCCGCGACCCAACTGGAAGACTTCAAGGAACGTGCCTTGCAACAGGCCGATGCCCTGTTCCACCCGTTTATCGGCGACGCCGCCGATCGCATGATGGATCTCGCCTCCCAGCACGGTAATCGCGACCGCCAGGACGCCCTGTTCGAAGCTATGAATATCCTGCGGCGCGATCATCAGGAAATGCGGGAAATATTCAAACAGCGGATTGTCGACTTTTTTGCCGAGCCAAAACGCCCAGAGGGAGAGAAGAATGACGACCTCAAGTCGGTGGCCTCTGATGAGCTGGGTTTGGTCGACCTGCGGGACTTTGAAGACTCGTTGACCATCGATCGCATCGTTCGGGAGGCTCAGCGCAAGCTCGGCCTGCCGATGGAGGCCCTGACTATCCGCTTCGCCGACATGTGTGGCACCGAGCTGATGGAAACCCGGCTGCCGGTGCACGTTGCCCAGCTCTGTGCAGCCTTCCGCGAAGCGGTGATCGGCGGCGGCGTATCTAACGACGTGGTGTCGGATCTCTACAAGTTCTTCAACACGGCGATCATCAACAACCTCGGGCCCTACTATAAGAGCCTGAACGTTTTTCTGCGCGATCGCGGCGTCAAACCCGAGGTAGACGAGGACCTGGAAAACAACGGCTCCCTGGTGGAGCGCATCCACAAAGAGCGCGCCAAAGCGGCGCCCAAGCCCGCCCCCTCCCCGACGCCGGAAACGCCCACTGAAGAAGAAGCGGCCGAACTGCTGTCGGAAGCCCAGGAGGCGGGAGTTGCGCCCGCGGACCAGGACGCCGTATCTCCCGGCACCGCGCCCTCCGGTGCCGCTGCGCCCGGTGCCGCCGCCCCCGGGGTAGCTCCCGGCGTGGTTCCCAGTGCCGCTCCTGGTGCTGCGGCCCCCGGTGCTGCCGTTCCCGGTGCTGCGGCCCCCGGTGCAGGCCTGGCCGGCGCCCCGGTCGCAACGCCTGCCGGCGACGGCGGTCTCGCCGCACCGCCAGCCGCCGGCGGAGCCGCCAGCGGGCACTTCGATACGCCGACGCTGTACCGGTCAGTCATCGACGCCCTCAATTTCCGACGGGCGGCGCCGGTGGAAAAGGGCGGCACGCTAGCCGG
>JANQGK010000033.1 GCA_028277365.1 Halieaceae bacterium
GAAGGCCGCATGATCGGCCCGCCGGTGAAGATCATCCAGGCGCTGTACATGGATAACCCCCACGGCCTGGCCGAGTACATCGCCGCACCGGTCAAGAAACGCGAGGACTACCCGGAGATGCCGCCCCAGGACTACCTCGACGAGGAAACCCGCCTGGCGGTCGCTGAGTATATGCTTTCGGTCCAGCGGTAGTCGCTGCTAAAGCTGCCAGGGCGCGATCGATTTTGAATCGGTCGCCCCGTTTTTTTGTCTGGTGCACCACAATGCATTGCGATGTGATGGTAAATCCCCAGACACGCCGTGAAGAGGCGTGACCGTGCAGGGTTGTCACTGGTAATGTAGCCGTACTATGCCGCTATTCATCATTTCAATCCTCATCCAGGTCGCATTCGTCATCCACGTGATTCGAACCGGTCGCGATACGATGTGGATCTGGATCGTGGTCATGCTTCCCGTTGCCGGAAGCCTCGCCTATCTGTTCCTGGAGGTTCTGCCCGAACTTATGGGCAGCCGACGAGCGCGCGATGCTCGCCGCAAGGCCAGGAAGATTCTCGCCCCGGATGCCGATGTCCGGGCGGCCCAGGACAACTACGCTCGTACCCGCAGCATTGAGAACAGCTTCCGCCTGGCTGACGAATTGATGGAAGAGGGTCAGCACCACGAGGCGATCGGTCTATACCGGCAGAGTCTGCAGGGAGAGCATCGCTACGACCCGCATATTCTCCAGGGTCTGGCCTCGGCGTTGTTTCGCGTTGGTGAATACGCCGAGGTCATCAGCACGCTGGACGAGCTTGCGGAGCACAATCCGGATCACCGCAACGCGCAGGCGCACCTGCTGTATGCCAGGGCCCGGCAATACTGCGGCGACACCGCTGCAGCCCTGCAGGAATATGCGGCCCTTCTCGAGTATTACCCGGGTCCCGATGCCGGCCTCTACTACGCCCGGCTGCTGCGGGAACAGGGGCGTGGTGATGAGGCTCGCTCGGTGCTTGAAGGGCTCCATGAGCGCGCGCGCCTGTCAGGGCGCCACTACCAGTCGGTACACAAGGACATCCTGCGGGAAGTCGATCGCGAACTTGCCAGGTAGTCGGTTGTCACGGCCCTCGACGCTGGAGCAGAGGCTACTGCCCGGGGACAATCAGAAATCAGCTGCGGCTATCAATAGCGGGAGGGGAGATAAGCTTGGCAGGCAAACAGAGAAGGCTGCTTTTAGTTGAAGACAGCGAGATGTACCGAGAGCTTCTCCAGGTGCAGCTCGCGGACGCCGATATGGATGTTACAGCAGTCACTAACGGTGAAGAGGCGCTGGCTGCGCTGGAGGCCGATACCTTTGATATCGTGCTGATGGATCGCGAGATGCCGGTACTCAACGGCTTGGAAGCTGCGCGCCGTATTCGTGGGCGTCTTGGGCTCAGTGAACTGCCGATCATCTGCCTGTCTGGTGATGCCTCGGAGGCAAGCCTGAAGGAAGTCACTGAGGCGGGAATAAACGATCTGCTCGGCAAGCCCGTTCCCGAGGAGACGCTGCTTGAAACTCTCGAAAAGTGGCTTGCAGTGGCAGAGGGGGGTCGATGCGAATCGCATTTGCTGCCAGCCGGCGATTCCCCGGTGATGGAGGCTGTGGGCGGTGCCGAGGTAACGCCCACGCCACAAACTGATCCGGCTACCGAAGTGCTCGATGCAGTTCACGTTGCGGCGAGCACCCGGCAAAACACTGCACTGTTTAACCGGCAGGTGCAGCGCTTCTTGCGTTTGTGGAGCGATTTTGACGGCCAGCTGGAGCTTGCCGTGAGCGACAAAGACCCCGACGTCGTACTGCGGCTGATTCACAATCTCAATTCAAATGCAGCGCTGATCGGTGCGAATCGCCTGAGCGACTTTGCCGCCGACCTGGAACGTCGTATTCGCCAGCGCCAGCCGATCACTGACGCGGAATTTGCGGCTTTGAGTTCAACGCTCTCCGGTGTGATAGATGCCCTGCGCGAACGATTCCAGACCGAGCAGGAGCAACTGTCCGATGAAGATGGGCCTGAGGGCGCGCGAGCCCCAGCGCTGGACTCACAATTGCTTGAAGCGCTCAGCAAGCTTTGCGGGCTGATAGAGGGGCACGAAGCGGACGCCTTGAAAGAGGTTCAGCGCTTGAGTGCCGTTGTCGAAGAAGCGGAAGTTCGCCTTCGTCTACAGCGCGTCAGCTACCACCTTCAGGACTTTGACTTCGGCGCTGCGAGAAGCATCATCGAGCAGCTTCTGCCCCCGGCTCGCTAGTCTATTGCCCGGTACGGCTACAGCCTAGCTCCGCAAGAACGGCGGGATGCGAGACGGTGGAGGCTGCACTGCACTCATAGTCTAGCGAGGCTCCGCGCGAGTAGACATCCCAGACTATTTGCTTCCCTCGCAGATGGCGGGACACGTTCTCGCTGCCTGAAAACGCTATCAGCAGCTGATCATTCCGCAGCCGCACCGCGTTGATGAAATCTGGCGCTTCCTCGGGGGAAAATGAAGTGGCGTCGAGCGTATCGGGCATCTCGCGTCGCAGTGTGCGCGCCGTGAGAATCGCGCTGATTGCCGAGCGAAGAACGGTTTTCGATCCCTTCGCCGCGTAGATCGCACTGCCCAGATCGACGGCCGGGTCTGTGATTGCCGTGGCCCGCAATGCGCTCGCCCTTGTCGTGACGGTGTCGCTCTCAGGATGACTCTCCAGATAATCGAGCAGGGCGAACGCCTCAGCATGAATGAGCGAGACCTCATCGACGTGCTGAGGAGAAATCTTGCGCGAGAACCGCATCGCCACATTGTCGGCAATGGCCGCAAGCACGGCCTCTCCCGGCTGGGCTGCAAAGGGAGACTGCATCAAACCCTCCGCCAGATCGAGGATTTGTCCGCTCCGCCACCGATAGTTGCGATGGGCAAGCTCATAGAGCAGCTCATCAGACATCGCCTGCAGGATGACCTCTTCCATGGCACCGGAGTGTTTGGCCTTGCCTTCCAGGTCAAAGTAGGAGACCACCAGCGCTTCACATGCAGCCAGATCGCCACCGGGTTGGCGACCGGCGAGGGCGGCATGCCGTACGCGATCGATGCAGAACAGGGCGATATTCTTCTGTGCCGTAAGCAGGTCTTCCTGTTTGTACTGAAAGAAGTATCGCCCTGCATCCGCGGCGTACACAGTTTTCAGGTCCGGCGCGATAGCATAGTCTCTCTTGAGAAAGCTAAGCGCCCCCAGCAGAAAGTACTTACGGTTGAACTCGCCGCCTGCGCTTGAGTTCTGCAGCTCTTGCATTCTCGCGTCGATCTCTGCAACAGAGCCCAGCATAAAGATATCGCCCTGAGGGTATGCGTGGTGACAGGGAAGCAGTGTCAAAACAAGAACCAGAAGCCGGCCGGCGCGTGCCGCCCAGCTGCGTGTTTGCGTGCTTGATTGACTGCTCATACCACGCTGCATGCTATTGGCTTACCCGAAACAGGCTTAGCAACAGACGAGAGGCGACTATCGCAGCCAAAGCGATTGCGGAGAGTACGGCAAGCAGGTAGGCGCGCAGAGGTCTCGCCGTCGTGTCCCGATGGATGAAGGCAACAACTTCCCATGAGCTGAACCCGGTGCGCTGCCGGGCGACGAAGAAGTGGTCCACCGCCTCCACCGATCGATCTGACAGGTTGGGCCGACTCTCTGTTTCCAGAACGGAGGAGAATTCCTCCTTAATTGAACTCCCGGCCCCAAGGCTTGGGCCCAATGCGAGGGTCGGTCCACTGCGGTCGCGCACGGCCAGATAGACGTAGCTGTCATCGGCTCCGGCCGGGAGACTCTGAAAAAGCGTCTGTAATGCACTCGTAGATTCAGGCAGAACCAGGGTGCCCCGACCGTCGGCGATTTTTAGCGAAAACGTATGGAAGACAAATCTCTGATCCGCACTCAGGCAGTAGCCGTGGTCCGCAGTGAGAGGCGTCTCTGCGCCCCGGCAGTGCGCCACGATGTCCGGTACCTGCTGGGCAGCGATGCCCGTCGTGGCGGTAAGCCTGGCTGCGATCAGCGTACCGCTGTCGTCGAGTACGAAACTGTCCAGCCCAAGCGTGTTCTGCAGTGCGGTACTGATGCCCTGGGGAGTAGGTTTTTCTCCATCGCCTCCCGGAGCCGTTTGCGCATCCTGCGATAGATAGAGCAGCAGCGCATCGCTCACCTGTTTGTTGGATTCCAAGAGCGCGGCCCGTAGTGTTTGAACGCGATCATGAACGAGCTGTTGCATCGCCGATTGCCGGGTGCGCTCGAGTGTAGCCTCAAGACTGCTGTAGCCAATCAAGGCAATGGCTCCCATCGCAGTGACGATCACAAGAGCCGTGATGAACTGTACATGGCCGCGTCTTAGCAGGAACGCGTCGTGTGTGTGCGTTGTCGCGCGAGAATCTTCCACTTCCTTCTATTACCTCTCCCTGCGTGCACGTCGCTACCGATAGTTTTCAGGGTCCTCGGAGCGCGTGGCTTCCTTCTGTGCCTGCTCTTGCAGGCTCTTGTTCATGGCATCCATCTGCTCTGTAAAATCGGCTATTGCACGGTTCACGATGTCTTCGAGCTCGGGGAAAAAGTCCTTGTCAGATAACTGAAAGGGGGGCAGGTGCTCGAGATCTGATCGGAACTGCCGCATATGCCTCTGCACTTTGATGATCGGGGCCGCGATCTTGTGAGAAAGGATAAAACTGGCAGTCAGTACCAGTGGAACAGCCAAGGCGATCGCAGTCCAGAAGCTTTTGACCAACTTCTGCTTTTGTTCTTCTATCAGAGCGAAGTAGGGGTGAGATTCCTGCAGCCCCATTTCCGCGCCCATGCGTGACAGCTCTGCGAAGTAACTCAGGTTGGTGGAAAAAATGATCGCAAAGCCAACGGCCGATATGCCCACGACATAGAGAACGAACCGAATCTGGAAAGCCGGGTTGATGAGCAGGCGTCGGCGATACGACGACCAGCGTTTAATCATTGGTTTGTTCTCCTGGCTGTCCGTTGCCGCTGCTTGAGCACGCGCTCAGCACGTACTCTAATGTGGACATTGTGCCGCTCGTTACGCGAGGCCCCCACATCACGCGCGTGTCGCCATCGGTGTAAAAGGAAGATACGGAATACACGGTGTTCAAGGCCGTCCATGGAGTGCCACTGCTGCCTCTACCCAGAGGGTTACCAAGCGTCCCCAACAATCCTGAGGGGCTGTAGAACGAGGGTGCGGTGATGGTCACGGGAATCTGGCCGTCGTAGTAACTGTCGGAGTAGCCGGCGAGCTCAAGGCGTTCAGCGGGTAAACCCTTCGATATGCCCAGGAAACCCGCGCGAGTCTCCCCTCCCACGCTAAAGAATCCGATATCGTGTGAGAGCCTTTCACCGCCCTGCAATTCAACCCAGGGACGCGGCGCGGCGACGCACCTCACCGGGTACGCCTCCTGCAGGCCGGTTCCGTAGAGTCGGTAGAAAAGGAAGTCTGTATTCCATTGGCCGTCTTGCTGCACCAGGCAGTGTGCGGCGGTAACCAGCGTGTCTTCCCGACCCGTAAAGCCTGCGCTGCAGGTGCCGGGTGTGCCGTCCGGCTTCCGAAAGAAAAGTCGCCCAATGGCGGCATAAGGCAGCTCTTCCAGACTTTTTTGCATAACAGCGCGCACGGCCGGTGTCGCCCGGTACTCACCCGGTGCCTCGGTCTCAAGCGTGCCCGCGAGGTCTCCGACAGCCGGTGGTTCAGATCTGCCCACGGCACTGAACAGTGGGTTGAGCGCCATCCAGCGCAGCGCGGTTGCCGCCTGCTCGCGGGTATCGAAGCTCTTTGACAGCGGTACGGCGGCGACTTCGGGGGACAAAACTGCCGCTGCCAATACCGCAATTGGCGCCAAGGCTCGTGCGATTTCGCGCATGATGATCGGTGTTCGCCTAGCCGGGAAACTGCTTGCGAATTTCCAGAACGTCATCCAACGAGTCAAGAAACACCTGGCATAGTTCCGGGTCAAAATGACTGCCCTGATTTTCGTAGATAAACTCCACGGTTTCCTCGATCGACCACGCCTTTTTGAGGGGGCGTTCGCTTGTCAGTGAGTCAAAAACGTCGGTTATGGCGACGATTCTGGCTGACAGAGGAATAGCCTCGCGTTGTAACCCGTGAGGATACCCCGTGCCGTCCCACTTCTCATGATGGTGCAGGGCAATCTCCCGTGCGGTACGAAACAGCGGATGCTCCGACTCACCGATGAACTCGGCCCCGATCACGGTGTGCTGCTTCATGATCTCCCACTCCTGCTCATCGAGTCGGCCGGGCTTTAAAAGCACATTATCGGGAATGCCCATCTTTCCAATGTCGTGCATGGGGGAGGCTTGTCTGACAAGGTCCGCCCACGCCTTGTTCTCAGTGTACTTAAGCGCTAGCAGCGCGCTCGATTCACTCATTCTCTTAATGTGATTGCCAGTCTCGTTGTCGCGGTACTCTGCCGCAAGCCCCAGTTTGCTGATTACTTCCATCCGGGTCGCTTCCAGCTCACGCGTGCGCTCAGCCACAAGGTTTTCAAGCACCCGCTGTGTGCTCTTCAAGGTGAGCTGCGTTTGCACTCTGGCGCGCACGATTTCAGGGAAAATCGGCTTGGTAATGTAGTCAACCGCTCCCATCTCCAGGCCCGCGGCTTCATCCTCGCGCGAGTCTCTACGGGTGATGAAGATGACAGGGACTTCGCTAATGGTCGGGTCGTTCTTCAGGCGCACACACACCTCGTGTCCGCTAAGCCCCGGCATTTCTACGTCGAGCAGTATGACGTCCGGCCGTGGCTCCTCGAGAGCCAGTTCCAGTGCTTTTGCACCGTCGCGGGCAACGCGCACCCGGTAATCGGATGCCAGCGCATCGTACAAAGAGTCGAGGTCGTGCGGTGAGTCGTCTGCAATCAGAACAACATGGCGAGATTCGTTGGAAGAAGGGAGCTCCTCCGTGAGCAGTTTGAGCTCGGGATCCATGGAGTAATACCTCACTTAATATTCATGTCTCCAGTGCGGTAGTAGAGTTGCTTCCTTGCGTCTTCACCCTACAGCGAGCAGCAAGAATAGTGCATAGCAGCCACTAGCGTGTGGCGCCTGTACAGATTTGTGAGCCAGTTCTCGCTTGCCTGATTCTAGCTTGCCAGGGACGCAGAGTATTGGAAAAGTGACAATCACTCAGCCGGCACGCAGACAAAGACAGTGATTTGCGCTGAGGCATAGGGAAGTGGTTTGCGCGAGAAAAGGGCGCAAAGGAGTAAACGCCACCCTCGGGTGACAGGGTTGTAATGTTGATGGATGCGCTAGCTAGCCCAGCAGCAGTTACTGTTTCAGGCTGGGTTTTGACGACAATAATGGCTGTGGTGGTTTTGCTTACCGCCGCTACTATTTGTTTGTCCTACAACAACCGGCGCAAGGTGCTGGCATCGTCGGAGGACGTCCAGGACTACGTAGACAGCCTGCCGGAGGCTGCACTGGTTGTTGGCCGTGACGGCTCAATCACCTACATGAATCGAAGCGCGCAGCAGCTCTCGTCCACCGCGCGAAACGAGCTGCTGGCGTGGCTGAAGTCAGCGAACAACGGGAAGAGTGCAGGAAACACTGTTGCACTTGACCAAGCGGGTGCCGGTCAGGGCGAGTTCGAAATTGATGTTGGTTGCGTTCGCTTCAGGGGTCGCCCTTCCTGGCTTCTGCACGTCCGGGATGTTACCGACCGAAAGCGCGCGGAACGTCAGCTGACCGACCAGAAGACGCTGCTGGAGGCTTTACTGCAAAGCACCACCGATGGGATTGTCACCTGCGATGAGCGGGGCGTGCTGTCACTGTTCAACGAGGTAACCCGCGAAATGCACGGTCTTCCTCAAACCCCGCTGCCAGCCGATGCGTGGGGTGCCTACTACGACCTGTACAGAGCTGACGGCTCCACGCCGATGCCCATGGAGGAGATCCCCCTGTTCCGGGCGTTCAACGGTGAGCAGCTCGAGGACGCATTGATGGTCATCGCGCCCGCCTCGCAGCAGCGCCGAACGGTGCAGTGCTCCGCGCAGCCCCTGATTGATGCCGAGGGCCGAAAGATCGGTGCCATGGCCAGCATGCGTGATATCACCGACACCTTGCGCGCGGAGCGTGCCCTGCGGGAAAGCGAAAACCTGCTGCGTAGCGCTTTCAACTCTGCGGCCCACTGTATGGTGCTCGCTGATCTTGACGGCGTGATTGTCAACGTCAATCAGCAGCTCGGAGATTTTCTTGGATGCGAGCAGGCGGCAATGCTGGGCAAGCCCTTTAGCGGTTTCATCGCCGCCGAGCAGCGGGGAGATGTCGCGCGCGAGCTGGAGGCGCTTATTGCGGGCCGTAAGGAAACCGTGCGCCTGGAGATCGATTGTGTTCACGCCGACGCGTCCACCCTGCCGTGCCTTCTCAGTGCTGGCCTGGCTCGAACCGGCGAAGAGTCGGTCTCCCGGCTGGTGCTGCAGCTTGTTGACCTGTCTGCGACCAAACAGGCTGAGCACATGTACTACCGGGCGCAAAAAATGGAGGCCGTCGGCAACCTCACTGGCGGTGTCGCTCACGACTTCAACAACATCCTCGGTATTGTGATCGGATATCTGCAAATGCTTAAGAAGCGTCTGGGCGACAAGGAGGATTTGGCTAAGCTCATCGCCCCCGCGCTGACCGCCGCTCACAGAGGTGCCGATCTCACGGGTCAGCTGCTGGCCTTCTCTCGAAAGCAGGAATTGGCGCCGAGGGTTGTCGATCCCAGAGAGCTGATTTGTGAGCTCGAAACTCTCGTGCAGCGGACCCTGGGTGCAAACGTTTCCGTGATTACGCAATGCGCGGACGATGTCGGCAGAATCCGTGTGGACAAGTCCCAGTTGGAGTCGGCCATTCTCAATCTGGCGATAAACGCCCGCGATGCGATGCCTGACGGCGGCAAGCTGGTGATCTCCACCAATAGAGTCTTTATCGACGAGCGCCATGCGCGTGAGCATAAAGATGCCCACACTGGGCAGCACGTCTGTATTTCAGTCAGCGATACCGGGGTCGGGATTCCCGAGGAGATTCGAGACAAGATATTTGAGCCGTTCGTCACCACCAAAGAGGTCGGCAAGGGGACTGGACTTGGGCTGAGTATGGTTTACGGCTTCGTCCGCCAGACCGGAGGCCACATACACGTGTACACCGAGACCGGACAGGGTACCTGCTTTCGCATCTACCTGCCGGAGACAGATGACGCCGTCGAGGAATCGGCCGACGTGGAGAGCCATGCGCCGCTCCCGGCAAAGGCCAGCGTACTGGTGGTTGAGGATGATCCGGACCTGCGTCAGACAGCCCGCATGCTCCTGGAGGATATGGGCATGACGGTGTATACCGCCGAAAGCGGCCCCGCGGCACTGGTGGCCTTGGGCTCACTGCCCAGCCTCGATCTGCTGTTTACTGACATGGTAATGCCTGGCGGTATGAACGGCCACGAACTGGGCCGTGCAGTGCGGGCGCAGCGCCCGGGCATCCCGGTGCTACTGACTTCCGGCTTCCCGCGAGACGCCTTCGACAACGGCCGGGAATATCCTCTGCTGCAAAAACCCTACAGCCAGGAAGCGCTGGCGGCGGCCATCGGCGACTGCCTCACGATCGACTCGCCGCCGGCAATCGCCGCTGTTTAGGCGGCATCCTGGCGACATTCACTCAGCTGGAGTGTTCCAGCATCGGCGCCGCCCGCTGGTACCACGCCAGCACGTTGCCGCAGTCCTCGGGAATCGATTCCTTGATCCAGCCGGCGAACTGCACCAGGCAGTAGAGGTCGATATCAGCGAAGCTGAAGTTCTCGCCCGCCACCCAGGGGTGCTGGCCAAGCTGGGCATCCATCATCGGCCAGAATGCCGCGAGCCGCAGCTTGCCGCGCTCGCATAGCTCGGGAATCTGGGGCAGGGGGAGAGGGCCCGGCATGGCGCGGTCTTTGAAGGCCGGGTGGCCGTTGCGGAAGATGTCGGCGATGGCCGCCATACCCTGCAGGAAGATCTTGTGGTCCCAGCTGATCACTTCGGCGCGCTCCAGCGGGCTTGAGCCCATCAACGGCTTCTCCGGGTGCAGGGCCTCCAGGTACATGCACTGGCCGATCACTTCGGTCAACAGCTCGCCGCCGTCGAGCACCAGCGCGGGCACCGTGCGTGCCGGGTTGATTTCGCCGTAGGCTTCCTCGTGCTGCTCCAGCTTGCCGAGGTCCACCTGCTGGGTGTCGATCTCGAGGCCCTTGTACTGCAAAAACAGCTTCAGGCGCATCGGGTTGGGGGCGGGATCGTAGGTATACAGTTTCATGACACTTTCCTCGGCAGGTCGTCTGCTCAAAGCGGCGGTGCATGGTACGGCAGGGCCGGCGGCATTTGGAAGCCCGCCAAGTTTCCGCGGCGCCTTGAAGTCGCTATAATTCACGCCCGTCAAGATGAACTGTTAGAGGAATTTATGACCAAGTCATTGAAATCTCTTGTAATTTTGCTTGCAGCAGCGCTGTCTGTGGCGGCCTTTGCCAAGACTGAAGAGCAGCGCGAAGCCATTATCGAGCGCATCAAGCCTCACGGTAGCGTCTGCGTTGCCGGCGACACGAGCTGCGGCGCCATGACCGCGGTAGCTACCAGCAGCGGCGGCGTGCGCTCCGGTGAAGCGGTGTACAACGCGGCCTGCATGGCCTGCCATTCCACCGGCGCCGGTGGCGCGCCGAAGCTGGGCGATGTCGTCGCCTGGACCAACCGCATCTCCAAAGGGCGCGAAGTGCTGCACGATAGCGGCCTGAACGGCGTGGCCGGCACCGGCATGATTGCGCGCGGCGGCTGCATGAATTGCGCCGACGAGGAAATCATTGCCGCGGTCGATTACATGGTGGATAGCAGCCAGTAAGGTGACGCGTGAAGTCTCGATAAAGAGGCCGCCCATGGGCGGCCTTTTTTTTGCCTGCGAAGTATTGCCCGCCCCTCGGCCAACAAGGTTTGCTACAGTTTGGGGTTGGAAACAAGGTCCAGCCCGTATCGGGCGGTACGCCAATACCGGGGGAAAACAGTGAATCGATACCTGCTTGCCGTTGCCATCGCCGCCCTCCTGGTGGCCTGTGCGGAAGAGCCGCCGCCCCCGCCGCCCGTGGAAGTGGTGGTAGACGAGGTGCTGCTCGACCCCTACCAGCCCAAGTCTTCTTTTGTCGGTCGCCTGCAGGCCATCGACGACGTGTCCATCGAGGCTCAGGTCACTGGCTACCTGAAGGCGCGCGCCTTCAAAGAAGGGGATTTCGTCAAAGCCGGTGAGGTGCTCTACGAGATCGACCCCGCTGTGTTTGAAGCCGACGTCGCCCGTGCCAAGGCTGACCTGGCCCGCGCCCGCGCCACGCAGGCCAACGCCGAGCGCACCTTTCGCCGCGGCGAGACCCTGGTGCCGGCGGGCAATATCTCGGAGTCGGAAATGGACCAGCTGCGCGCCGCCAAGTTGGAGGCAGACGCCAGCGTGGCCGCAGCCGAGGCGGCGCTGGTCACCGCCGAGGTGAACCTGGGCTATACCACCATCCGCGCACCCATCTCCGGGCGCATCGGCCGCAGTACCCACACCACCGGTGACCTGGTGGGCCCTACCTCCGGTGCCCTGACCACGCTCGTCAGCGTCGACCCTATCTATGCGCTGTTCCAGCTCTCCGAGGCCACCTTCGTACAAATCCTGGTGCAGCGCCTGGCCCAGCCCGACGCGAGAAATCTGAACGATATCGACCTGAGTGAACTGGTGGTACGCCTGGAGCTGCGCAACGATGTGTACTACCCGGAAATTGGTCGCATTGATTATTTTTCCAACCGCATTTCCGAAGACACAGGGACCCTGGAGTCTCGGGCGGTTATCCCTAACACCTACGGCCTGCTGGTGCCCGGGCAGTATGTGCGGGTGGAGATTGTCAATGAACAGCTCTCAGAGGCGCTGTTCGTCCCCCAGGCTGCGGTACAGGCTGACCAGCAGGGCAGCTTTGTACTGGTGGTAGAGGGCGGCATCGTCCAGCGCCGCAACGTGGTGCTGGACGAGCGTGTCGAGGACCGTATCGTTGTGCTGCAGGGGGTCGAGGAAGGCGAAGAGGTGATCGTGCGTGGGCTGCAGCAGGTGCGGCCCGGCCAGCCGGTGCGTGTGCGCCAGATGCCGCCGACTGAAGCCTGATGTTCAGCCAGTTTTTTATCGATCGGCCCAAGTTCGCCATCGTGGTGGCGATCGTGATGACCCTGGCCGGAACCATCTCACTGTACATGCTGCCGGTGGCGGAGTACCCCAATATCGCACCGCCCTCGATTCAGGTATCGGGTGTGTTCCCGGGCGCCTCCGCGGAGGTGGTAGAGGAAACGGTGGCCACGCCCATCGAGGATGCTATCAACGGTGTCGAGGACATGATCTACATGTCTTCCAAGAGCGCTAACGACGGCAGCTACACACTGTCTGTCACTTTCAAGGTGGGCAGCGATGCTGACATGGCGCTGGTACGGGTTCAGAACCGTGTCAAACTGGCTGAGCCGCAGTTGCCCGCCGAAGTCCGGGCCCAGGGCCTGACCATTGAGGAGCGCTCACCGGATATTCTCAAGATCGTCAGTTTCTACTCTCCGGAGGGCACCTACGACTACAAGTTCCTGTCGAACTACGTCGCCATCAATGTGCGCAACAGCCTGGCCCGTATCGACGGTATTTCCTCCGCCGAAATTATCGGCGAGGCAGAGTACTCGATGCGCCTGTGGCTGGATCCGAATCAGATGGCGCAGCTCTCAATTACCACGGGCGATATTCTAACGGCCCTGCGCGAGCAAAACGTGCAGGTCGCTGCCGGCAAGGTGGGTGCGCCGCCCTTCGAGGGCAAGCTGCAGACCGAGTACACCCTGCAGACGAAAGGCAGGCTGGAGCAGGCCGAAGAGTTTGGCAGTATCGTACTGCGCGCCAACCCGGACGGATCTGCCCTTTACCTGCGTGATGTGGCCCGGGTGGAGCTGGGTCAGTCGGCCTACGCTTTCTCAGGCACGTTTAACAGTTACGCCGCCGTCAATCTGGCTTTTTATACTCAACCCGACGCCAATGCCCTGGCCGCGGGTGACGCGGTCAACGCGGAGCTGGCAAGGCTGGCGGAGTTCTTCCCGGACGATCTCGAGTACAGCGTCAGCTACGATACCACCCGCTACGTTGCGACCGCTATCCGCCAGGTGACGGAGTCCTTGTTTGAGGCCATCGCGCTGGTGATTCTGGTGACGTTCATATTCCTGGGCAACTGGCGCACCACCCTGGTACCGGCAATCGCCATTCCGGTATCGCTGGTGGCTACCTTTGCCGTTATGCAATTGATCGGCATGTCGGTGAATACCGTCACTTTGTTCGGGCTGATCCTCGCTATCGGTATCGTGGTGGACGACGGCATCCTGGTGGTGGAGAACTGCGACCGTCAGTTGCGGGATGACCCCAATATGACGCCGAAGGAGGCGGCAGGCATCACCATGCGCGAGGTCGGCGGGGCGGTGATTGCCACCACCCTGGTGCTGCTGGCGGTGTTCGTGCCGGTGGCCATGCTGCCGGGCATCACCGGTGTCATGTACCGGCAGTTCGCGGTCACCATCTGCGTGGCAGTGGTGTTCTCGTCGGTCAACGCGCTCACCCTGAGCCCTGCCCTGTGCAGCCTGTTGCTGAAGTCCGGACCGCGCTCGGAGTCGCGCTGGTTTGCCGCCTTTACCCGCGGCTTTAACAGTCTCACCGCGCGCTATGACGGTGGCGTGGCCTGGCTGCTGCGCAAGCTGGCGGTGGTGGTGGTGGCCTACGGCCTGGTGATCGGCGGCCTGGCGCTGGGAGTGCTGTCCACGCCCACCAGCTTCGTGCCCGACGAGGACAAAGGCGTAATGCTGATAAGCCTTCAGCTACCCGACGCGGCATCCTTCAGCCGCACCGACGCTGCCATGGGTAAACTCACCGAGCTGCTGAAGACAGACAATCGCATCGAATCCATCACGGCAATCACCGGCTACTCGATTCTCAGCGGCGCACTGCAGAGCAATGCCGGCACCATGTTCGTGGTGCTGCAGCACTGGGATGACCGTCCCGGTCGGGAAAACCAGATCTTCAACATCGTTCAGCGCATCAACGGGCTTGCCTTTCAGACTATTCCAGAGGCGCAGGCCTTCGCCATCGCGCCACCGGCCGTGCCTGGCATGGGTGCTGTCGGCGGCTTGGAATTTGTGTTGCAGGACAGCGTTGGTCGCTCCGCCGCCGAGCTCAACGAGATGGTTAACATCCTGGTTGTAAAGGGCAACCAACAGCGCCGGCTGAGCGGCGTATTCAGCACCTACCGCGCCAATGTGCCCCAATACTTCATCGATATTGATCGGGTGAAGGCCAAGAATCTGGGCGTTGCCCTGGACGAGATCTTCAACACGCTCCAGGCGCAGATGGGCTCTTTGTACATCAACGACTTCAACCGCTTCGGGCAGACTTACAAGGTGATCATGCAGGCGGATTCTCAATACCGCTCCGACCTGGAAGACCTGGAGCTGTACTACGTACGCTCCAAGCGCGGTGAAATGGTGCCGCTCAGCACCTTGGCCACCACCCGGCCCATCCTCGGGCCGGATGTGGCGGAGCGCTACAACCTGTTCCGCTCGGCCACCATCCGCGGTGCACCGGCTCCGGGGGTCAGCTCCGGTGATGCCATCGCCAGCTTTGAGGCCCTGGCCGCGGACACTCTGGCGCCGGGCTACCGCTACGAGTGGACCGGTTCCGCCTACCAGGAGAAGCAATCCTCGGGTCAGGCGCCGGTGGCTTTCGCCCTGGCGCTGCTGTTCATCTACCTGTTTCTGGTGGCCCAGTACGAGAGCTTCTCGATTCCCTTTGCCATTATCCTGGTAGTACCCATGGCCATGGGAGGTGCAGTGGCCGGCCTGCTGCTGACCGGCACAGCGCTGAATCTCTATGCGCAGATCGGCCTGGTGCTGTTGATCGGCATGGCCGCTAAGAACGCGATACTGATTGTCGAGTTCGCCCGTCGCCAGCGTGAGCAGGCGGGTCTGGAGATCGGCGAGGCGGCCCGACAGGCGGCGCGCATGCGATTTCGTGCCGTGTGCATGACGGCGGTATCTTTTATTCTCGGGATTCTGCCGCTGGTGGTGGCCTCCGGCGCCGGCATGTACGGCCAGCGCTCCCTGGGCTATACGGTATTCGGCGGCATGTTGGCAGCACTTCTGGTGGGCACCCTGTTTATCCCGGCTTTCTACAGCATTGTGCAAGGGATGCGCGAACGCCTGAAAGGGCAGCGGGCGACGAACCCACGGTAGGCTAAGCTTGTAGCTGTTTCAATTCTCATCGGAGAGAAAACTATGAGCAATGCGCTCAAGGCATTTTGCGGCCTGGTTTTGTCATTGGCGGTCGCCGGGCAAACCTCTGCTCAGGGGCTGGCCGATCATCGGGACGTGCAGGCGGGGATCTTTCTGTCGAATGCGTGGCTGGAGAACCGGCTCAACTACGACCGTGTACCAGGGGCTTCCATCGCTGTGGTGGCCGACCAGGAAACCGTGTGGGCCGAAGGTTTTGGCTATGCGCGGCTGCGCGGCAAGGTGCCGGCAACCGCGGATACACGTTACAGCATCTGCTCGGTATCCAAGCTGTTTACCAGCCTGGGCGTGATGCAATTACGGGATGCGGGCAAGCTGGACCTGGATGCACCGCTGGACCAGATCCTGCCCTGGTATGACCTGCCACCCCATGCCGATGCCGAGGAGCCGGTCACCCTGCGCAACATCCTCTCCCACGTGGCGGGCCTGCCGCGGGAGGCGGTGACTCCGTACTGGGTCGAGGAGGACTTTCCCGGGCGGGGAACTATACAGGACGGCGTGGGCGGGCAGGCGGCCCTGTACCGGCCCTATGAGCGCTTCCAGTATTCCAACCTGGGCATGAGCCTGGCCGGCGAGGCCATCGCCGCGGCCTCCGGCAAGGATTACCACGCCTACGTGCGCGAAAACATTCTCACGCCCCTGGGCATGGACGCCACCAGCAGTGAGCTGCCGGTGGCGGATTACGGCAAGGGCTTTGCCGCCGGCTACCGGCTGCCGGGAAACCGCGGCAAGCGCCCCGAGGTGGGCAAGTACACCCTTAACGGTATTGCCCCCGCCGCGGGCTTCGCCTCCAGCGTCAATGACCTGGCGCGCTTTGCCAAGTGGCAGTTCCGCCTGCGTGAGAACGGCGGGGAAGAGGTGATCAAGGCCACGACGCTGCGGGAGATGCAGCGCCTGCAGTGGGCCGAGCCCGACATGGACGGTGCCAACTGGGGGCTTGGTTTTGCGCTCAGCAAGGTGGGTAATGACATCTGGGTAGGCCACGGCGGCTACTGCCCGGGCTATCGCACCAGCTTCCTGCTGCGCGCGCAGGACAAGGTGGCGGTGGTCATGATGGTCAACGTCAACGATGTATCGCCGGGGAGTCTGGTCAGGCAGGTGGTGGCTCTGATGGGGCCGGGATTGAAAGCGGCGGGCGGTGCGGATGAGGAGCCCGACGACGAGGATGACGCGCAAGACTTCACCGCCTACCAGGGTGTGTACGGCCGCGAACAGATGCCTGTTAACTATGCATTGGCAGCCACGTCGAAGGGCCTGACCGGTATCTCTCTCTACAGCGACAAGCCGGCCGACTACAAGCTGGACCTGCGGCACGAGGAAGGTCACGTGTTCCGGGTGTACTCCAAAAAGGACGAGCCTCTGCACACGGTTCGCTTCGAGGTAGACGAAGACGGCCGCGCCACCCGTATGTGGATGCACGGGCAGTACTCGGATCGTTTGAAGCAGGCCGTGCGGCGGAATTCTAGTTGAGCAGTTCTTTCAGCCCCGACAGTGTCTCATTGGCTCGCGCCTGCGCCACTGCCTGGTCTTCCGCCTCGCCGCCCTGGAACAGCAGGTCCTCTGTGGGAAGCTCATCGATGAAGCGGCTGGGCTCGCAGTCGATGGTTTCCCCGAACTGGCGGCGCTTTGCGGCGTAGCTCATGGTCAGGGTCTGGCGGGCACGGGTGATGCCGACATAGGCGAGCCGGCGCTCCTCGGCGATGTTACCGTCGTCGATGCTGTTGCGGTGGGGTAGCAGATTCTCCTCCACGCCGATCATGAAGACGTGGGGAAACTCCAGGCCCTTGGCGGCGTGCAAGGTCATCAGCTGCACGCTGTCTCCGGTCTGCTTTTCCTCCTCCTGCTGCTCCATCAGGTCGCGCAGCACCAGTCGGGCGATGGCCTCGTCCAGGTCCACCTGGTCTTGCTGCATCACGCGCTGCAGGCTGTCGACCAGAAACTCCACGTTGCCCATGCGGCGTTCTGCCACTTCCTCGCTGGAGCTCAAGTTGTCGAGCCAGTCGCGGTACTCGATGTCGCGCAGCATCTGCCGTACGCCGGCAATCGCATCGCCGCCGAAGCAGCGCTGGCGGGTGGCCTCCAGCCAGCTCACGAACTGCCGCAGCCGCTCGCGTCCCGCCTCGGGAATATCGCCGCCGACACCGGCGGCAGCGCGGGCCAGGCTCAAGCCCGCGGTGTTGGCATAGGTGCCTAGCGCTTCCAGGGTGCCAGGGCCCAGCTTGCGGCGCGGTACGTTGGCAATGCGCAGGAAGGCGTTGTCGTCGTCGGCGTTAATCAGCAGTCGCAGGTAGGCCATAACGTCCTTCACCTCGTTGCGGGCGAAGAAGCTCTGGCCGCCACTCATCTGGTAGGGCACCTGCTGCTGTTGCAGGGCCAGCTCCAGCAACCGGGACTGGTGATTGCCGCGGTACAGCACGGCGTAGTCGCCCAGCCGGGTACGCTTGCGCAACTGATGGTCGAGGATTTCCGCCACCACCTGGTCGGCCTCGGCCTGCTCGTCGGTGCAGCGCATGACGCGAATCTGCTCCCCGGGTCCAAACTCACTCCACAGGGATTTTTCGAACACGTGGTCATTATTGGCAATCAGCTGGTTGGCTGCGCCGAGAATACGGCCGCTGGAGCGGTAGTTCTGCTCCAGCTTGACCACCTTAAGCCCCGGAAAATCCTCCTGCAGCTGGGCCAGATTCTCAGGTTTTGCACCGCGCCAGGCGTAGATCGACTGGTCGTCGTCGCCTACCACGGTCAGGCGCCCGGTCACACCCACCAGCTGACGCACCAGGGTGTACTGGGTACTGTTGGTGTCCTGATACTCGTCCACCAGCAGGTAGCGCAAGCGGTTCTGCCACTTCTCGAGAATCTCGGGATCGCGCTCGAACAACTGCACCGGCAACAGGATCAGGTCGTCGAAATCCAGCGCGTTGTAGGCGCGTAGTGCCCGGTTATAGCGCAGGTAGGCCTGGGCGCAGAGCATGTCCGCCGGCCCAGTCGCAGTAGTGACGGCCTGCTCGGGCGCGACATTGTCATTTTTCCACTGGGAGATACGGTGCTGAATACTGGCGGCCTGGTCGCCCTCGGCGCCGTGTTCCTGCAGCAGGATGTCCTTAATCAGGGTCTGGCTGTCCTGGGCATCGAAAATCGAAAAACCGCCCTTGAGTCCGAAGGCGCGGCGCTCTTCCCGCAGGACCCTGAGTCCCAGCTGGTGAAACGTGCTGACCAACAGCCCCTCTCCAGCAGAGTCCGATACGAGTCTCCCCACCCGCTCACGCATCTCGCGGGCCGCCTTGTTGGTGAAGGTCACCGCGGCGATGTTACGGGCTGGAATGCTGCAGCGATCAATCAGGTAGGCGATTTTCTGCGTAATTACACTGGTCTTGCCGCTGCCGGCACCGGCCAGCACCAGCAGGGGGCCATCGATATAGGCCACCGCCTCGGCCTGCCTGGGATTGAGCTGCGTTTTCTGGGACACCGTCTGGATACCGCGGAAGGGGTGCTTATTGTAGCAGCGGCAGGCCGGTCGATACTATTTCATGGGCACGCTTCACTGGAGATCGTATGAAAATCACCCTGTCATCACTCAAACTCAGGCAGCCCATTGAGCGCCTGGCGATCCGTTCTACCGAGTTGAGCCTTTATCTGGCGGAGGTTGAGATCGAGGGTGAGCGCCACATCGTTTGCGAAGACGGCGGCAAGCCGCTGCGCACCGTCAACCTCGTAAACATGCGTGAAAAATTTGTCGATCTCGATATCAGAGAAATGGTGCTGGTGCAGGAGAGCGCCTACGACGAGATGATTGGCCAGCCGCCCCGCGAGGGCAGCAATCGCATGGAGGTGCCGCTGGAGACCTTCCCCTCCTGGCTCAACTAGCCATCAGAATGATCTCCGGGTCGAGCGAAAAGCTTGCGCCATTTGCCCGCGCGTTGGCGGCAGAGCGAGGTAGTTTTTTCCAGAGCGCATCGTCGGTGACGTAGCACCTCTACTCCCGCGCAGTGGCACACGGCTTGAGCGGGTTTATAAAAAGCTTGAGCGGGTGTGTAAAAAGAAAGCCCGCCGATTGGCGGGCCCTTTGTTGCGCGGTAATTTGCTTACAGCAGGTCAACGTCAAGCGAGTAGGACACCACAAACTTCACTTCGTCGTTGTCCAGGCCGCCCTCTGAGGCCGGGCCGCCAGCATCGGTATCTGTGATCATGAAACCGAAACCACCTTTGGACAGGGAGATGTTGTAGTCGTAGTAGTCACCGTCGGTGCCGTTGAAGGCTTCCTGAAAGTCACCGTCGTGGTAGCCGCCGTGCAGACCGATCTCGATGCCGTTGCCGATCTCGAAGGCGTAGTCGATGGAGATGTAGTAGGCCTCGCCGGCATCGAAGTCCTGGTCGCCAATCTCATCGGCCTCGGTGTTGGTGAGAATATAAGCCGACGCACTCAGGCCCTTCCAGGCGATCGTGCCGTAGACTTCACCGAAGTCGAACTCGGCTTCTTCGTCGTAGTTGTAGTACAGGTAGCCGACATCGAAGCTGACCTCGCCCACGTCAAAGGCAAAGCCCGCATACATGTCGTGCTCATAGGAGTAGACATCGTCAGAGGCATACTGGACGTTGGATACCCAGGTGCCGGCATAGAAGCCGGAGTCGTGAGCGTAGTCGATACCACCTTGTACCGCAGGTTCGTTAGTGGTCTGCGTTAGGCCGCGCCAGATGTAGTTGTTAGAGACGGATACATTGGCGGACAGCGAATCAGCATACGTGGGGGTGGCCGTGAGGCCGGCAGCGACTACCGCGGCGGCGGTAAGGCTCTTCTTGAATTGCATGGAATGGTCTCCCATTAGTCTGTTCATTTATGTGCCGCGTGGTGGTATGTGTCGGCATCGGGAGGTATTGAGCAAGAAGCAGGCCAACTTGTGAGATGTGTTGGATTTGCTGTGATATTTCACAACTGTGACAATCAATCGCGCGGTCTTATCTACAGAAACCTAAACGGTGTGCCGCATATTGGTGCCGTTGCTGCACCGCGATGGTGCTGTGCGCCGAGTGGGTGAAAACACTTGCAGGCCCGCGTCGCGCCGTTAGTATGGAGGGCCCTGTGTTCATCGGTGTACATCATGAAGTCTATCCCGCTCGCTACCGCAGTACTCCTTGCGACCCTGTTATCACCAGGCGCTGCTGCTACCGATTGCCGTGCGATTGTTGCCAATACGCTGGCAGAACTGCAGGCCGCCTACCCGGATTGGGACGACGGGATGGAAACGCTGGCGCGTACCGCCGCGGGCAGCGCCTGCGTCAAGGCCTCCGGCACGACAAAGCCTGCCACCACGTCCACTCAACTGCGGGAACGGCCGGTTAGCGCTGGCTCGGCAGCGCCCACAGCGGCGGGTACACCGGTTGCCGCCGCGGGAAGTGCGGCCGGCGACACGGCAACCAGTACGAAGACGACCGAAGAAGAGGGCGAGGGCGGCTGGAACCCGTTCAAGGAGATCAAGTTCAATAAGGTGTCCGCCTCACCGAATAAGAAGCCCTATGAGCGTCGCCGCGAAGTCAACGACGCTGCTCCTCTGGAAGACGAATCCGAGTAAACCCTGCGTGCCGGTTCAGCCCTGGAGTTGCCGATAGGCCAGCGCTTCCACCAGGTGGGCTTTGCAGATAGTCGGCTCGCCGCCCAGGTCGGCAATGCTGCGCGCCACTCTTAAGGCGCGCTCACAGCCTCGCAATGAAAGACCCAGCTTCTCGGCCGCCTGCTCGAAGTAGCGACGGTTACTGGCAGACAGGGCACAGCATTCCCGCAGTTTCTCACCAGTCAACTGGCTGTTGCTGACGCCCTGGCGCGCCAGGGCCAGGGACCGCGCAGCCACCACGCGCTCGCGTACCGCGGCAGATCCATCACCCTCGGCTTCCCCTGTGGCACCCTGCAATAGTGAAGAGGGCGGCAGCCGCGGCAGGCGTAGCTGGATATCGATGCGATCCAACAACGGGCCGGAAACACGCTGCCGGTAGCGCTCCACCTGGTCGGGTGTGCAACGGCAGTGGCGCTGGCGATCACCGTCGTAACCGCAGGGGCAGGGGTTCATCGCGGCGATCAGCTGGAAGCGTGCCGGGAAAGTAATACGATGCAGAGCCCGAGACAGGGTAATCTCGCCGGCTTCCAGCGGTTCCCGCAAGGTTTCCAAAGTCTGGCGCGGGAACTCCGGCAGTTCATCGAGGAACAGCACGCCGTTGTGGGCCAGTGAGATCTCTCCCGGCCGCGGGCAGCTGCCGCCGCCTACCAGTGCCGGGCCAGAGGCCGAGTGGTGGGGTGAGCGGAATGGCCTGCGGTAGCCCTCCGCGTCAGGTTTGGCCGTGGCCGCGCTGCGCAGCGCCATGATCTCAAGCAGTTCTGCGGCGGTCAGCTCCGGCAAGATACCGGGCAGGCGTGACGCCAACATGGTCTTTCCCGTGCCCGGTGGACCGCAGAACAGCAGGTGGTGTTTCCCCGCCGCGGCCACTTCCATAGCGCGCTTGGCCAGGGCGTGGCCGCGCACTTCGCTCAGGTCTGGGTACTGTGTCGGTATTGCAGTCGCTCTCGCTTCGGCCCGCTCGGGCTTCTCCCGGCCCTGTAACCAGGCACACAGGCTCAGCAGGCAGCGCGCCGCTACCACTTCTGCACCCGGCACCAGGGCGGCAGCTTCCGCATTGGCGGCGGGCACCACCAGCGTGCGTGACTCCCCGCGGCAGGCGATGGCCGCAGCAACGCTGCCGGAGACCGGCCGCACGTCGCCATCCAGCGCCAACTCGCCGACAAACTCGCGCTGCTTCAGGGCAGAGGCAGGCAGTTGGCCGGAAGCGGCGAGGATACCCAACGCAATCGGCAAATCGAAGCGGCCGCCATCCTTGGGCAGGTCGGCGGGAGCCAGGTTGACGGTCAGCCGGCGCGCCGGCCATTCGAAGTGGGAATTCAGCAGCGCCGAGCGCACCCGCTCCTTGGATTCACGCACCGCTGTGGCGGGCAGGCCGACGATATTGAAAGCCGGCAGCCCGTTGGAAATGTGGGTTTCTACCTGCACCACCGGGGCGTCCACCCCGCGCTGGGCGCGGCTGAGCACCGCAGACAGTTCCATGGGCTCCTCCCTGAGCCGAGACATACTTCCGCAGTGTAATGGCAAGCGGTGGCCGGGAAGGGGCGGGGAGGAATGATTGACCGCTGTGGATGAAAAACCGGGGCTCAGGCTGTGTCCCGGAGGCGGGCTGGGAGGTTAGTCCTGCTCCAGTGCGGTGCTGAGGCTTTCCAGTTGGGCTTCCAGCTCTTCCACCCGGGCTCGGGTGCGGGCCAGGATCTCGGTCTGGGCGTCGAATTCCTCGCGGCTGACCATGTCCAGCCGGCGCAGTGCGGACTGCAGCAGCGCCCGCGCATTGCGGTCGGCTTCGGTCTTCAGCGGTGAATCACCCAGCAGGTCGCTGACCTGGCGGATGACGTCGCCTATGGGTGGGGGTTTGAGCGCCATGCGGGCAGTCTACCCGAATGCTCCGCGCTGACTCAATCACGCCCGGAGCGCCGCATGGCCTCGCTCTATCGAGGTGCGTATTTGCACCAAAGGGGGGCAGGTGCCGCTGGCTGTCTTCTGTCTGTCAGCAGCGTGTAATGCACAAGTCATTGATAAGTTTGGTTTTATTGTTAGTTGGCACACGGGCTGCAGTATGGGGAGGCAATCCGGTTCGACGACCGGTGCGCTGCGTGTGCTGTCGCGGTGCTGAAGTGATCGATGACCAACGCGTGCTCAACGAACAGCGGGCCGGGTTGCTTGAACAGTCGGTCGACCCTTCCATCAGGAGAACACTATGAAGTTAATAACAGCCGTTGTTAAGCCGTTCAAATTGGACGATGTGCGCGAGGCATTGTCCGAGATCGGCGTTCAGGGGATCACCGTGACCGAGGTCAAGGGTTTTGGTCGCCAGAAGGGCCACACGGAACTCTACCGCGGTGCCGAGTACGTGGTGGATTTTCTACCCAAGGTAAAGATTGAAGTGGCGGTTGCCGAGGGCAGCGTCGAGGCCACCCTGGAGGCGATCAGCAAATCAGCCAACACCGGCAAGATCGGTGACGGCAAGATTTTCGTGTCCAGCCTTGAGCAGGTTATCCGCATTCGTACCGGTGAGACCGGCGAAGACGCGATCTGACGCGCCCACTAATAAAGAGAGACTAAATCATGGAAAACAACATCTATGAATTGCAGTACGCCATGGACACGTTCTATTTCCTCGTGTGTGGCGCACTGGTTATGTGGATGGCAGCGGGCTTTGCGATGCTTGAAGCCGGTCTGGTGCGATCGAAGAACACCACGGAGATTTTGACCAAGAATGTGGCCCTGTTCGCTGTGGCTTGCACAATGTATCTGGTCTGCGGCTACCAGTTCATGTACGACGGTGGATATTTCCTGTCTGGCGTCACCACGGTTGCGCAAATGGATGACGCGGCCATAGCCGGCGTCCTTGCGGACTCTGCTGAAGCGGGCTTTGACGGAGACTCGGTTTACTCCGGAGCATCCGATTTCTTCTTCCAGGTCGTGTTTGTCGCGACTGCAATGTCCATCGTGTCAGGCGCTGTGGCTGAGCGCATGAAGCTGTGGGCGTTCCTGCTGTTTGCCGTGGTCATGACCGGCGTAATCTACCCTATCGAAGGTGGCTGGACCTGGGGTGGCAAGGCCGTCCCCCTGATCGGTGAGCTCAGCTACTCCGACTACGCAGGTTCTGGCATCGTGCACCTTGCCGGTGCTGCTGCGGCTCTCGCCGGTGTCATTCTGCTCGGCCCTCGTAAGGGCAAGTACGGTCCCGGCGGGCAGGTGAACGCCATCCCGGGTGCAAATCTGCCCCTCGCGACCCTCGGCACTTTCATTCTTTGGATGGGTTGGTTCGGTTTCAACGGTGGTTCTACTCTGAAACTGGGTGGTATCGCCGTTGCCAACGAAGTCGCCAACGTGTTCTTGAATACCAATGCGGCGGCCTCCGGTGGCCTGATTGCCGCACTGCTGCTTGCGCGTGTGATGTTCGGCAAGGCCGACTTGACCATGGCACTCAACGGCGCGCTGGCAGGCCTGGTGGCCATCACCGCTGAGCCGGCGGATCCGTCTCCTCTCCTGGCCACGATTATCGGTGCGGTCGGCGGCGCGATCGTTGTATTCAGTATCGTGTTCCTCGACAAGATCAAAATCGACGATCCCGTCGGTGCTATCTCCGTGCATGGCGTTGTCGGTATCTGGGGTATCTTCGCCGTGCTGCTGTCAGACGGCGATGCCACGTTTGGCGGTCAGTTAATCGGTCTTCTGGTGATCTTTGGCTGGGTGTTTATCGCGTCGATGATCACCTGGTTCGCCATCAAGATGATAGTGGGTCTCCGGGTTTCGGAAGAGGAAGAGTACGAAGGTGTCGACCTCTCCGAGTGTGGCATGGAAGCCTACCCGGAGTTTGGCCCGGGCGGTTAAATAGAATTGCGGGCGCATTAACGTGCGTGTTGGGGGGCCTTTTGGCCCCCCTTTTTTTTTACGACCGCTTGAGATCCTTGGCTCTAAGCGCGCTCCGAGGCGCTGCATGACCTTTTTCCTTATCGCACCCATGCGCTGAAACTGTATGCGCTGTTTGGTTGAGACCGCATACCGCGGGCTTCCGCGTCTCTGGCGAATCAACATTGGGTGTGTATCATCGATCGTGAGAAAGCGGGAGGCGGTATGTTGTGCGCATCATTATTCTCTTTATAGCGACAACGGGGCTGGTGGCTCTGCAGGGTTGTGCC
>JANQGK010000034.1 GCA_028277365.1 Halieaceae bacterium
CTTGCCTCCAGGTCCTCGGTTTCGTTGACCTGGAGGCGCACATTGCCCATGTCGATATCGCCTACTCAACCCGCATCCAGGAGGAGCGCTTCGGCTCGCGGGAAGAGGCGGACCTCTACCGCGGCCGCTTCCGCCTCAACCAGAACATCTACACCCAGCACTGCGAGCCCAACACCGTGATCATGCACCCGCTGCCGCGGGATTCCCGCGAGGGCGCCCGGGAGCTGGATGACGACCTCAACGACAATCCCAATCTCGCCATCTTCCGCCAGACCGACAACGGGGTGGTGGTGCGGATGGCCCTGTTCGCGCTGGTGCTGGACGTGGTCGACCAGGTCGACCGCGGCGCCCGCGAAGTCAATTGGTACACCGGCAGCCGCTTCCAGTAGCCATGAATCTCAAGTTTGCAGCCAGCGACGTCCGGGTGCTCGCGGACGAGGACGCCTTCAGCGGCCACTACAGACTGCGCCGGGTCACGCTGGAACACCGTCGCTTCGACGGCGCCTGGAGTGGGCCCATGAGCCGCGAGCTGTTTGAGCGCGGTGACGCCGTCGGCGTGCTGCTGTGGGATCCGTCGAGCGACGAACTGGTCATGTTGGAGCAATTCCGGGTCGGCGCCGTCCGCGGCGACGACAGCCCCTGGATGCTGGAGCTGGTGGCCGGCGTGGTTGAGGCGGGGGAGAGTGACGAAGAGGTTGCCCACCGGGAGACCGCCGAGGAGTCCGGTCTGTCGCTTACCGCCCTGGAACCCATCATCACCTTCTTCCCCAGCCCCGGCGCCTGTTCTGAACAGGTTCGCCTGTTCGTGGGCCGGGTCGATAGCACGGAGGCCGGCGGCGTGCACGGCTGTGACCTTGAGGGTGAAGATATTCTCGTCCACCGCCTGGCCCGAACCGAGGTCATGGCCATGCTGGATGCGAACCGCATCAACAACGGCCACACGCTGATCGCCCTTCAGTGGCTGCGGATTCACGGGGACGCGCTGCGCGAGCGCTGGACCTGATGCGCCTGTTTCTTGGCTTCGCTCCAGAGAATGCCGAGCGCGCGGTGTACAGCCTGTGCGACCGGCTGGAACTGCCCGATGAGCTGCCGCTGCGCTGGGTGCCGCCGGAGAACTGGCATATTACCGTGGTGTTTCTCGGCGACCTGCCGGAGCGCGCCCTGGGACGGGTGGTCGACACCGTGGCTCCCATTGTCAGCGACTGCCCGCCCATGGAGGTCGCACTGCAGGGGCTGGAGTGGTTCCCGTCTGCCATGAAGCCGCGCATGCTCACCCTGGGCGTCGAGACGGCCCCGGCCCTGATGTCGCTGCAGGCCGAGGTGGCGGGGGCGCTGCGGCGCGCGGGTTTTCACAGTGAGCAGCGCGCCTACCGCCCGCACCTGACGCTGGCCCGTCTCAAGGGTTCGCGCAAACTGGTGGCGCCGCCGGCCCTGCTGCCTATCACTCCCATCCCCGCCCAGCTCGACGAGCTGGTGCTTTTTGAAAGTCAGGTCAGGGAGCGGCGCTACATTCCCCTGCAGCGCATGGAGCTGGCTGCATGAGCCTGGATGAGGAGGCAGAAGTCGCCGGGCGCGACGGCGCGCTGCTGAAGTCCAGCGCCGTGGTCGGTGCCATGACCATGCTCTCCAGGCTGCTGGGCCTGCTGCGCGACGTGGTGATCGCCGTCTTCATCGGCGCTACCGCCAACGCCGATGCGTTTTTCGTGGCCTTCAAGGTACCGAATTTCCTGCGCAGGCTGTTTGCCGAAGGCGCCTTCTCCCAGGCTTTTGTCCCGGTGCTGGCGGAGTACCGCGAGGGCGGCTCCAGAGAGGCCGTGCAGGCCCTGATCGACCGGGTCGCCGGGGTGCTGGGCGGCAGCCTGGTGCTGCTGACCCTGTTGATGGTGGCAGGGGCGCCGTTGGTCACCGCGGTGTTTGCGCCGGGCTTTGTGCGCGACCCGGCCAAGTACGCGATTACCGTTGAGATGATCCGCGTGACCTTCCCCTACCTGTTCCTGATTTCCATGACCGGCTTCTGCGGCGCCATCCTCAACAGCTACGGGCGCTTCGCGGTGCCGGCCTTCACCCCGGTGTGGCTAAACCTGTCGCTGATCGGCTCAGCACTGTTTGCCAGCCCCTGGTTTGCCGACCCGGTCTACGCCCTCGCCTGGGGGGTGATGATGGCAGGCATCGTACAGCTGCTGTTCCAACTGCCTTTCCTGTATAAGCTGGAGCTGGTGCCGCGGCCGCGCTGGGACACCCGGCATCCTGGCGTGCGGCAGATCGGCAAGCTCATGTTGCCCGCCCTGTTTGGCGTCTCGGTCAGCCAGATCAACCTGCTGCTGGATACCGTGCTGGCCTCCTTCCTGCCCACCGGCAGCGTGTCCTGGCTGTACTACTCAGACCGGCTTACAGAGCTGCCGCTGGGGGTGTTCGGCATTGCTATTGCCACCGTGATTCTGCCGCGTTTATCGCAACTCAAGGCTGAGGACGACAGCCGGCGCTACGCGGAAACCCTCGACTGGGCCATGCGCGGAGTGCTGCTGATCGGCCTGCCCGCCAGTATCGCTCTGCTGGTGCTGGCCGAGCCGATTCTCACCAGCCTGTTCCAGTACGGCGCCCTGGAGGCCTCCGATGTGACCATGGCGTCACTCAGCCTGAGGGCTTACTGCCTCGGCCTGGTGGCCTTCATGCTGGTCAAGGTGCTGGCGCCGGGTTTCTACGCCCGCCAGGACATGGTGACCCCGGTGCGCATTGGCATCATTGCCATGGTGGCCAACATGGTGATGAACCTGGCTTTCGTAGTGCCGCTTTACCTGTTCTTCAATATCGGCCACGTGGGGCTGGCCCTGGCCACCAGTTTGTCGGCCTGGCTCAATGCCGGCCTGCTGCTGCGCGGTTTGCGGCGTATTGACGTGCTGGCTTTCCAGCCGGGCTGGGGCAGGTTCATGACACGCCTGTGCCTGGCGACCGCGGTGATGGTGGCGGCGCTGTGGTGGCTTGCACCGGAGCCCCAGGTCTGGCAGAGCTTGGCCTGGTGGCAACGGGCCCTGGAGCTGGCGCTGCTGGTAGCAGGCGGGCTGGCAGCCTACCTGTTCAGCCACCTGCTGATGGGCACGCGCCCGGCGGATTTTTATACGCAAAAAGCCGGGTGATTTGGCTATAATGGCCCGCCTTGACCTGGCACGATCCCCTGACTCCATGGAGCTGATTCGCGGTCTTCATAACCTGCGGCCCCGGCACCGTGGATGTGTAGCAACCATCGGTGCTTTCGACGGCGTTCACCACGGCCACCGGGCTGTGCTCCAGCACGTTCTGGAAAAAGCGGCAGCCCTGGCGCTGCCGTCGGCTGTGGTGGTGTTTGAGCCGCTGCCTCGGGAGTACCTGGCGCCGCGGGAGGCGCCGCCCCGTTTGATGAGCTTCCGGGAAAAGCTGGAGGCGCTTGCCGAGATCGGCATCGACCGGGTGCTGCGGGTGCGTTTCGACGAGGCCCTGCGCACTATGGCGGCGGTGGATTTTGTGCGCCGCGTGTTCGTGGATGGCCTGGGCGTGCGCTACGTGGTGATGGGTGACGACCTGCGCTTCGGCCGCGACCGCGAGGGCGGCTTCGAGCTGATGCAGGCCCAGGGCCAGGAGCACGACTTTGAAGTCATGCACACCAACACTCTGGACGTGGCGGGGGAGCGGGTCAGCAGCACGCGGATTCGAGAGGCTTTGGCGGCGGCGGATTTTGCCCTGGCCGAGGAGATGTTGGGCGGGCCCTATTCGATGTCGGGCAAAGTGGTCTACGGAGACCAGCGCGGCCGCACCATCGGCGTGCCCACCGCCAACCTGGAACTGCACCGTCTGCAGGCACCCCTGTCGGGCGTGTACGTGGTAGAGGTGGCGGGCGCCTCGGAGCGGCTTGAGCCCGGGGTGGCCAACGTTGGTGTCAGGCCCACCATTGGTGATGAGTTTCGCGCCAATCTGGAGGTTAACCTGTTGGACTTCTCCGGAGATTTGTACGGCCGGCGGCTGTTGGTGAGCTTCCGGGAAAAGATTCGCGACGAGATGAAGTTTGACTCCCTCGACGCATTGAAAACGCAGATACACAAGGACATTGCCCACGGGCGCCAGTTTTTCCAGCTATGAGCGACTACAAGAGCACACTCAACCTGCCCCAGACCGACTTCCCGATGAAGGCCAGCCTGGTGAGCCGCGAGCCCCAGCGCCTGGCCCATTGGCAGGAACAGGACCTGTACGGCCTGATTCGCGCCGCCTGCGCCGGCAAGCCGAAGTTTATCCTGCACGACGGCCCGCCCTACGCCAACGGAGAGCTGCACGTAGGCCACGCCGCCAACAAGATTCTCAAGGACATCGTGGTCAAGTCGCGCACGCTGATGGGATTCGATGCGCCCTACCTGCCGGGCTGGGACTGCCACGGCCTGCCCATTGAACTCAATGTAGAAAAGAAAGTCGGTAAGCCCGGCGTTAAGGTCAGTGCCCGGGACTTCCGCGACCGCTGCCGCAGCTATGCCGCCTCCCAGGTTGACGGCCAGCGCGAGGACTTTGTGCGCATGGGGGTGTTGGGCCAGTGGGATGACCCCTACCTGACCATGAACTACGGCTTCGAGGCCAACATTCTCCGCACCCTGGCGGAGATTATCGATAACGGCCACCTCGTAAAGGGCGCCAAGCCGGTGCACTGGTGCCTGGACTGCGGCTCTGCCCTGGCCGAGGCCGAAGTGGAGTATCAGGACAAGACCTCGCCGGCGATCGATGTGGCTTACGTGGCCGTCGATCAGCCTGCCGTGCAGAGCCTGTTCGGCGGTGCCGATGCGGAGATTGCCGTGCCCATCTGGACCACCACGCCCTGGACGCTGCCCGCCAGCCTGGCGGTGAGCCTGCACCCGGAGCTCGAGTACAGCCTGGTAGTGCACGGCGGCCGCGGTCTGGTACTGGCCAGCGAGCTGGTGGAAGCGGTGTGCGCCCGCATTGGCTGGAGTGATTACCAGCTAGTGGGCACCGTGGCCGGCGCTGCCCTGGAAGGTCAGCTATTGCAGCACCCCTTCTACGAGCGCCAGGTGCCGGTAGTTCTCGGCGAGCACGTCACCACCGAGGCGGGTACCGGCGCGGTGCACACCGCTCCGGGCCACGGTCACGACGACTTCGTGGTGGGCCAGAAATACGGGCTGGAGGTGCTGAACCCGGTAGGTCCCAACGGCGTTTACCTGCCGGATACGGACATCTTCGGCGGCCAGCACATCAACAAGGCCAACGACAATATCATCGCCCTGTTGGAAGAGCGCGGTGCGCTGCTGCACGCGGAAAAGTATTCACATTCGTACCCGCACTGCTGGCGCCACAAAACGCCGGTCATTTTCCGGGCTACCCCGCAGTGGTTTATCAGCATGAGTCAGGCCGGGTTACAGGGCGCGGCAATGGCGGCGGTTGACGATGTCAGCTTCATGCCCGATTGGGGGCGCTCGCGGCTGACCGCCATGCTGGAGGGCCGCCCCGACTGGTGTATATCGCGCCAGCGCACCTGGGGTTCACCCATCCCCCTGTTTGTGCACCGGGAAACCGGAGAGCTGCACCCGGATACCCCGGCGCTTATCGAGCAGGTCGCCGAGCGGGTGGAGCAGGGTGGCATCGACGCCTGGTTCGAGCTGGAGCCCGCCGAGTTGCTGGGTGACGATGCAGAGCACTATGAAAAGTCCACCGACACCATGGATGTCTGGTTCGACTCCGGCGTGACTCATGCCTGTGTGCTGCGCCGGCGCGATGGCCTGCAGTTCCCCGCCGACCTGTATCTGGAAGGCTCTGACCAGCACCGCGGCTGGTTCCAGTCTTCCCTGCTCACCGGCATCGCATCAACCGGGCAGGCGCCCTACAGGGCC
>JANQGK010000061.1 GCA_028277365.1 Halieaceae bacterium
CGCAGGTGCAGGCGGGGTTGGCGAAAGTCGAGCCCACCGGCGGTCGCCTGTCGCGCCGGGCCGGTCGCAACGGGATATCGGTGATCGACGACAGTTACAACGCCAACCCGGGCTCGGTAAAAGCCGCTATCGACGTGCTGACCACCATGGCCGGTCGGCAGGTGCTGGCGCTGGGCACCATGGCGGAGCTCGGCGATGCCGCAGACGCGCTGCACGCCGAGATCGGTGCCTACGCTCGTGAGGCAGGCATTGATGTGCTGTGGACCGCAGGGCCGCATACGGCAGAGGCAGCGGCCGCATTCGGCGCCGGTGCAGAACACTTCGATACCCGCGACGGGTTGTTGGCGGCACTGCCGGAACTCGCCCGGGCCGGGGATGTGGTGCTGGTAAAAGGTTCCCGCAGCGCGGGCATGGAACAGGTGGTGGCGGGGCTGCTGCCCGGGTCCGCCAACGGGGAGGGTGCCTGAATGCTGCTGTACCTGGCGGAGTACCTGGCAACGCTGGACTCCGGCTTCGCCGTATTCCAGTACCTGACTTTCCGCGGCATCCTCGGCGTCATGACCGCTCTCGCCATCTCGCTGCTGGTGGGACCGACCATGATTCGCCGGCTCAACTACCACCAGATCGGCCAGGCCGTGCGCGACGATGGGCCGGAAACCCACCTCAGCAAGAGCGGCACGCCGACCATGGGCGGTGCCCTTATCCTGGTGGCGATCTTCGTGAGCACTCTGTTGTGGAGTGACCTCGGTAGCCCCTACGTGTGGCTGGTGCTGTTCGTCACCCTGGTGTTCGGCGCCGTGGGCTGGGTTGATGACTGGCGCAAGGTGATGCGCAAGGATCCCACCGGCCTGCCCGCCCGCTGGAAGTACTTCTGGCAGTCGGTGGCCGGATTGGGCTTCGCCCTGTACCTGTACTTTTACTCGGTTACGCCGGTGTCCACCCAGCTGTTCGTCCCCTTCTTCAAGGACTTTGCCTGGGACATGGGACCGCTGTTCGTTCTGCTCACCTATTTTGTGGTGGTGGGCTCCAGCAATGCCGTCAATCTCACCGACGGCCTCGACGGCCTGGCCATCCTGCCCACGGTGCTGGTGGGCTCGGCGCTGGGCATCATCGCCTACGTCACCGGCAACGTGCAGTTTGCCGAGTACCTGCATATTCCCTACGTGGCGGGCACCGGCGAGCTGGTGGTGTTCTGCGGGGCCATGGCCGGCGCCGGAGTTGGCTTCCTGTGGTTCAACACCTACCCGGCCATGGTGTTTATGGGCGATGTGGGAGCATTGGCGCTGGGGGCTGCGCTGGGGGCAGTGGCAGTGATCACCCGGCACGAAATCGTATTCTTCATTATGGGTGGCATCTTCGTGCTGGAGACGGTGTCGGTAATCCTGCAGGTGGCCAGCTACAAGCTGACCGGCAAGCGCATTTTCCGCATGGCGCCCATCCATCACCACTTCGAGCTGAAGGGCTGGCCGGAGCCGCGGGTCATCGTGCGCTTCTGGATAATCACGGTGATGCTGGTGCTGTTCGGCCTTGCCACCTTAAAGCTGCGCTAGGGAGATGGGAGTCGCCATGGCTGACAGACTGATTGCGAGCTCCGAGGCGCCCCTGGTAGTGGGCCTGGGGAGTACCGGTCTGTCCTGCGTGCGCTATTTCACGACACGGGGCATTCCCTGTGCCGTGGTGGATTCCCGCGCCGAGCCACCGGGCCGCGAAGAGCTTCGCCAACTCGATCCCGAACTGTCGGTGCAGCCCCTGGACGCCGAGATATTGAAGCGTGCCGGGCGGCTGGTGGTCAGCCCCGGTGTCGCCCTGGACGAGCCGGCGGTGGCGGCCGCAATCGAGGCGGGCGTTCCGGTGTGCGGCGACATCGACCTGTTTTG
>JANQGK010000276.1 GCA_028277365.1 Halieaceae bacterium
GGGCAAGGGCTTCATCTACATGATGGAGGGCCTGGCCGAGGAGCGGCTGATTGGCGCCGCCGGCTATCTGGCCGCCGCGCAGCTGTCCTGGGACCTGACCGCAGAGTTCGTCAAGGAGCGGAAGACCTTCGGCAAGCCGCTGGTGGCCTACCAGAACACCCAGTTCAAGCTGGCCGAGTTGCGCACCGAGCTGGACCTGGCGCAGGTCTATGTCGACCAGTGCGTGGCCGCCTTCAACGCCGGCCGGCTGACCGCAGTAGACGCCGCCAAGGCCAAGCTGGTCACGTCAGAGCTGCAGCTCAAGGCAGCCGACATCGGTGTGCACCTGCACGGTGGCGCCGGTTTCATGGACGAGTACCCGATTTCGCGTCAGTTTACCGATGCCAAGATCGCGCCGATCTACGCCGGCACGTCGGAGGTAATGAAGATCATCATCAGCCGGGATTGTCTGGGCGATGACTACACGCCGTTTAACGCGCGCAACTTTTAATCAACGATAGTGGCGACCCGAGTCGCCGGCGAACCGTTTTAACCGCAACTTAACACCGCAATACGCAGGAGAATCACCATGGACCTGAAAGATAAAGTAGCCGTTGTCACCGGCGGTGCCTCCGGCCTCGGCCGCGCCACCGTCAAGCGCTTTGTGGCCGCCGGCGCCAAGTGCTCGATCTTCGATATGAATGAAGAGAAGGGCAACGCCCTGGCCGCAGAGCTGGGCGATGCCGTGATCTTCCAGCAGGTCAACGTTGCTGACGAGGAATCGGTGAAAGCCGCTATCGCTGCCACCCTGGACAAGTTTGGCGCCATCCATATCAACTGCAACTTCGCCGGTATTGGCAACGCGATCCGCACCATGGGCAAGAACGGACCGTTCCCGCTGGATGCCTTCCAGATGGTGATCAACGTCAACCTGGTGGGCACCTTCAATGTGTTGCGCCTGTGTGCCGAGCAGATGGGCAAGAACGAGCCCTTCAACGACGACGGCGGCCGCGGCGTGATTATCAATACCGCCTCGGTCGCCGCTTACGAAGGCCAGATCGGCCAGGCCGCGTACTCTGCTTCCAAGGGTGGCGTGGTGGGCATGACCCTGCCCATCGCCCGCGACCTGTCGGTAATGGGGATTCGCGTCAACACCATTGTGCCGGGCCTCATCGCCACGCCGCTGATGATGGGCGGCGCTGAAGAGCTGACCCCGGAAATCTGGGAATTCCTCAAGCCGCTGGGCAGCCAGGTGCTGTTCCCGCAGCGACTCGGCGATCCGGATGAAATCGCCCATACCGCCCAGTACATTGTCGAGAACGATTATGTTAACGGGGAATGTATAAGGATGGACGGCGGCATCAGAATGCAGCCCAAGTAGGTAGCCTCAATAGGGGGAGCGGTCTTTTTGCTCGAGCTCTTCGTTGCGCGGCCATTTCCAATGCTCATGTATGTTCCGTATACACTCCGCTTGGAAATAGCCGCGCGCCTCGATCTCAAGCAAAAATCCTCGCTCCTCCGGGGTTCGAGCTTGCAGCCTCGACCTGCACGCATCAGTCGCAAGCTATTACCTACATTTAGATAGCGTCTTAAGTTGTTGATAATGTTGGATAAAAGGACTTTGGCTGCCTTTGACGGTTGCCTGGATGTCAAAGAGAGGAGGGCGCGATGGGTCCTTTGAACGGTTACACGGTGATTGAACTGGCGGGGATCGGGCCGGCGCCGATGGGCGGCATGATTCTCGCCGACATGGGTGCCGAGGTCATCCGCATCGAGCGGGCGGGGGCATTCAGTCCCAAGCTCAGCAAGGATGTCAGCTTCCGTGGCAAAAAGTCGGTAGTGCTGAACCTCAAGGACCCGCAGGGGGTGGAGACGCTGCTGCGCATGGTCGAGAACGCCGACGTGTTGATCGACCCCTATCGGCCCGGTGTCTGCGAAAAGCTCGGCATCGGCCCGGAAGTCTGCCTGGCCCGCAACCCTAAGCTGGTGTTTGCGCGCATGACCGGCTGGGGTCAGGACGGTCCGCTGGCCAAGGCGGCGGGTCACGATATCAACTACATCAGCATCACTGGCGCCCTGTATGCGGTCGGCCGCGGCGGCGAGAAGCCGGTGCCGCCGCTCAATATCGTCGGCGACATGGGCGGTGGCGGCATGCTGCTGGTCAACGGCGTGCTGGCGGCGCTGCTGGAAGCCCACAACAGCGGCAAAGGGCAGGTCATCGACGCCGCCATGGTGGACGGTGCCGCCCAGCTGATGTGGATGTTCCACGGTTTCCAGGCCGCCGGCGGCTGGGATCACAGCCAGCGCGAGGCCAATATGCTGGACGGCGCCGCGCACTTCTACGACAGCTACGAGTGCGCTGACGGCGAGTACATCTCCATCGGCTCCATCGAGCCGCAGTTCTATGCGCTGCTGATGGAAAAAACCGGACTGGACCCTGAAGACTTCGCCGAGCAGCACAACAAGGACAAGTGGCCCGAATACAAGGCCAAGCTGGCTGATGTCTTCAAGACCAAAACTCAGGCCGAGTGGTGCGACATCATGGAAGGCAGCGACGTCTGCTTCGCGCCGGTACTCAATTTCATGGACGCACCAGGGCACCCGGCCAACGTGGCCCGTGAGGTTTATGTAGAGGTGGACGGCATTACGCAGCCGGCGCCGGCGCCGCGCTTCAGCCGCACGCCGGCGAAAGTCCGCCACGGGGCGCACGACATCGGTGAAGATACCGATGCGGTGCTGAGTGACATGGGATTTGAAGCGCAGGAAATTGCCAGCCTGAAAGCAGGCGGCAGCATCGGCTGAGCTGGGAGGAGATGATGTCAGAGTACGAGAACATGCGAGTTGAACGCGACGGTGCCATTGCCGTGGTCAGCTTCAATCGCCCGGACAGCCTTAACGCCATCGAGGCGGGCATACGTCGCGAATTCCTGGTGGCGGCCAACGAGGTCAATGAAGACGACAGCATTCGCGTGGTAATCCTGACCGGAGCGGGGCGGGCCTTTTGTGCCGGCGCCGATCTCACCGAGAAAACCCCTGAGGGCTTTGATGTCGAGGTCATGCTCAACACCGAGTACAAGGACGCGCTGATGGCCGTCACTAACGCGCCCAAGCCCTGGATCAGCGCCGTCAACGGCGCGGCAGCGGGTATTGGCAGCGCCTTTGCCATGAATTGCGACCTGACTGTGATGGCTGAAGACGCGTACCTGTATCAGGCCTTCGCCGCCATCAGCCTGATTCCCGACGGCGGCGCCCACTGGCATCTGGTGCAGACCCTGGGCAAGAAGAAAGCCTACGAGCTTATCGCCCTGGGAGAAAAGTTGAAGGCGCCCGACTGTCTGGCGCTGGGCCTGTGCAACCGGGTGGTGCCCGGCGAGGAACTGATGACCGCGGCCAAGGGGCTTGCCACTGAGCTGGCGGGCAAAGCGCCGCTGTCCCTGCGCTACGCCAAGGAGGCGCTGCACGCCGCCAGCGTGCAGCCGCTGGATGAAACCATCAGCAACGAGGCACGGCTGCAGAAAATCTGTATGAACAGCGAGGACGCCCGCGAAGGTGCGCTCGCCTTTTTGCAGAAGCGTGCCCCCCAGTTCAA
>JANQGK010000324.1 GCA_028277365.1 Halieaceae bacterium
ACAGCAGCAGGTACAGGGGCACCAGCCAGCGGGCGGTGCCCGCGCTGCGCTCGCCCTGGGCCTCCACCACCATCACGTGAAACTGGCGTGGCAGGCAGAGGATGGCCAGCGCTGATATCAGCGTCTGGGCGGCAAAATCGGCAGACAGGGGCAGGCGCCAACTGTGTTCCGCCAGAGAATACTCCGCCTCCGGCAGGCCGTTGAGATAGAAAAGCGCCAGCGCCGCCACCGCAAAAAAAGCCAGCAGCTTCACCAGGGATTCCACCGCCACCGCGGTCATCACCCCCTGGTGGCGTTCCCGGCCATCCAGCCGCCGGGTGCCAAACAGGATGGTGAATACCGCGAGGATGATGGCGGTGAGCAACGCCGTATCACCACCGACCGCATTGACCTCACCGCCGCCGATGGTGGTCCAGGCCTGGGCCAGGGCCTTGAACTGCAGGGCGATGTAAGGAAGCACAGCGGCGGCGGCCACCAGAGTGACGATGAAAGCCAGCGACTGGCGCTTGCCGTAGCGTGCGCCGATATAGTCGGCGATAGAGGTCACCCGGTGCTGTTCGCCCACAGCCAGCAGGCGGCGAATGACCGGCCAGCACAACGTGAATACCAGAATCGGGCCGAGGTAGATCGGCGCATGGCTCCAGGGTACCGCGGTGGCGCTGCCCACCGCCCCGTAGAAGGTCCAGGAGCTGCAGTACACGGTGATGGACAGCGCATAGATCCACCCCCGCCAGCGAGCGCCGCGCCGGGCGGTGCCGGCGTCGGAGTTGTGGTCGGTAAACCAGGCGACCGCGAACAGCAGGCAGATGTAGAGGAGCGCCAGGCTCAGCAGGTTGGACGGTGACAGCATGCCATTAGTCTAGTTATGGGGCACTGTGGTGACCATAACAGAGTGCACACTCAACGGAACCCCCGGCGTTGCACCACCACCGTCATTCCCACCAAGGCGGAGGCCCGCGCGGGGGAACAACGGGGAAGTCAGGCGATAGTGACGCTCGGGTCCAGATAGACATCCTGGATGGCGTTGAGCAGGGCCACGCCCTCTTCGGTGGGCTTCTGGAAGGCCTTGCGGCCGGAAATCAGGCCCATGCCACCGGCACGCTTGTTGATGACCGCGGTGCGGACAGCCTGGTGCATATCGTCTTCGCCGCTGGGGCCGCCGGAGTTGATGAGGCCAGCACGGCCCATGTAGCAGTTGACCACCTGCCAGCGCACCAGGTCGATGGGATGGTCGCTGGTCAGAGTGTCGTACATAGCCGGGTGGGACTTGCCGAAGCCGATGGCCGGGAAGCCGCCGTTGCCCTCCGCCTGCTTCTGCTTGACGATATCCGCCTCGATGGTGGCGGCCAGGTGGTTGGCCTGGCCGGTGGTGTCGGCGGCGGTGTGGTAGTCAACACCGTCCTTCTTGAAATCACTATTACGCAGATAGGCCCACAGCACGGTGACCATGCCCAGTTCGTGGGCGTATTCGAAGGCCTCGGCGATCTCGGTGATCTGCCGGCGGCTTTCCGCCGAGCCGTAGTAGATAGTTGCGCCCACCGCCACCGCCCCCAGGTCGAAGCTCTGCTTGACGCTGGCAAACAGGGTCTGGTCGTGGAGGGTCGGGTAGGTCAGCAGCTCGTTGTGGTTCAACTTGACGATGAAGGGAATGCGGTGGGCGTACCGGCGCGACACCGAGCCCAGCACGCCGACGGTGGAGGCCACCGCATTGCAGCCGCCCTCAATGGCCAGCTCGACGATATTGGCGGGGTCGAAATAGCGCGGATTGGGGGCGAAGGAGGCTCCCGCCGTGTGCTCGATGCCCTGGTCCACCGGCAGAATGGAAAGGTAACCGCTGCCGCAGAGCCGGCCGTGGTTGAGCATGGCACCCAGGCTTCTCAGCACCGACGGGTTGCGGTGCTTGCTGCTGACCACCCGCTCGATGTAGTCAGGCCCCGGCAGGTGCAGCGTCTCACCGGGAATGCCGGTGCACTGGTAGTCCAGCAGATACTCGGCCTCGTCACCGAGGCTTGTAGCAATATCGGCAGCCATCGCTCTTCACTCCCACGCTTGCGGCGTACATCTCATCAAGCAATAAGGTAGAAGATACCCGGGCACCTGTCGCGACAGGTGCCCGGGTGATTGACCTCACTCAATGTTTTGGCGCCGCCGGCGGCTTTTTAGAAAAAGCTGGCAGGTGGCTCTCCAGAAAAGCTGGCCGGTGGCCCTCCAGAAAAGCTGGCTGGTGGCCCTTCAGAAAAGCTGGCTGATGGCCCTTCAGAAAAGCCGTCAGGAAGCCTTGTACCTAATGGGAATTTCTACCAGGCCGCGCAGCAGGATGTTGGGCATGTACTGCAGGTCGTCCGGTGCACAGGCCAACTCGAAGTCGTCGAGGCGCTCGAACAGCACTTCCCAAGCCACCCGCTGTTCCAGCTTGGACAGGTGCTGGCCGATGCAGACGTGGGTGCCGAAGCCGAAGGCCACGTGGCGCTTGGCGTTCTCCCGGGCGACGTCGAATTTGAGCGGCTCCGGAAAATGGGTTTCGTCGTGGTCGGAGGAGAAGTACTTGAGGAGCACCATGGAGCCTGCGGGGATGTCCACACCGCCCAGCGTGTAATCGGACTTCACCACCCGCCACATGTTCGAGGTGGGCGAGGCCAGGCGCAGGGATTCATCCACCATATTGGGAATCAGTGAACGGTCTTGCCGCACTTTGGCCGCCTGGTCCGGAAACAGGCAGAGCTGACGCATGCATTCGGCCAGGGTGGCAGTGGTGGTCTCGTTGCCGGCCACCATGAACTGGGTGCAGTAGGAGAGCTGCTCTTCGATCTTCAGCGGCCGGTCCTGGTACTTCGCATTGGCGATCACGCCCAGCATGTCTTCGGCCGGCTTGCCGCGGCGCGCATCCAGGGCCTCGGCGAACCAGTCGTACTCGTCCTTGATGCCCTGCTGAGCGGCGACCAGCGCTTCCTTGTCCGCCACCTGGGACAGGGCCACCACGTTGTCTTCAGTCCACTTGAAGGCCAGGTCTATCATGTCCAGCGGCATGCCCAGCACGTGCATGATTACCGAGAGCGGCAGCGGCCGCGCAAACTCCTCGATGAAGTGGCACTCGCCCTTGGCCGCGAGCTGGTCCACCAGGGTGTGGGTGCGCTCGCGAATCCACGGCTCATAGCGCTCCAGGTAGGGCGCCGTGAAATACTCCCGCACCGCGTCGCGGAAAATCTTGTGGTCGGGATCGTCGATAGTCAGCAGGGTGCCCTTGCCCAGGTTGTAGGTGGCATCCATGGCCGACTGTACGTCCGGGTCGACCTGGCGAGCCGAGCCCAGCGCCAGGCCGAACTCGTTGGAAAACACCTCCGGCTTGCGGTGCGCCTCGCGCACCAGGTCGTAGGTGGCTACCACGAAAATACCGGTTTGCGGGTCCTGCCAGACCGGCGCTTCCTCGCGCAAGGTCTTGTCGAAATGATACGGACACCGGAGGGTTGCCGGGTCCATCAGCGGCATATCCTGAAGGCTGCGATTATCGGGTGCTGACATGATGATCGTTCCCTGAATGTTCTTATAGTTCTCAATCCTATCAGAAACAATCAGGATTGACTGTATTTTTTATATTAGCCCTTGCCTGAGATGGGTCAATTGTCCTCGCCCGCATCTACGCCTAGGCTGAATCCAGACCCCGACGAGCGACAATCATGGCCCGGCAAACCCTGCCCGCGACCGCACTCTACCGGAGCTGCGACCCCACCAGCCTCCCCTTTTCGCACACCGGCGAACTGGAGGCCCTGCCACTGGGCCCGGGCCAGGACCGGGCCCGGGAAGCGCTGGAGTTCGGCATGGACATTCGCCGGTCGGGCTTCAACATCTTCGCCCTGGGCCAGGGCGGCTTGGGCAAGCGCGAACTGGTGGAGCGCATCCTGGCGCAGCGCGCCGGGAATGCCGAAGCGCTCTTCGACTGGTGCTACGTCGCCAATTTCGATGCCCCACAGAAACCTAATCTGCTGAAACTGCCCGGCGGCATGGGCCGGGAACTCAGCGGCGACATGCAGCAGCTGGTGGAAGACCTGCTCACCGCCCTGCCCTCCTCCTTCGACGACGAGGAGTATCAGCGCCGTCGCAAGGAAATCGAGGACGACGTGGGCGAGCGCTACGAGGCCGCCTTCCGCGAGCTGGGGGAGACCGCCTCGGAGCGGGACGTGGCCCTGTTGCGCACTCCCATGGGGTACACCCTGGCCCCCACTCGCAACGGCGAGGTGGTCACCCCGGAGCAGTTCGCCGAACTCTCCAAGCAGGAGCAGAAGGCTCTCGAGACCGTGATAGGCGAACTGCAGTCGGAGCTGCAGAAGGTGTTGAACACCTTGCCGCTGCTGAAGCGGGAGGCGGCCCACCGCATCAAAGCGCTGCACAAGGAGATTACCGAGTTCACCGTCGAACAGCTCATTGCCTGGCTCGAGAACAAATACCAGGAGCAGCCCGAGGTGATCGAGTACCTGCACGGGGTAAAAGACCACGCCATCGAGAACGCCGAAGATTTCCTCCCGGCCGACGGCGAAGCGGAGGTGGAGCACGTGGGAGCCAGGGCGCGGCAGTACTCGCTGTTCCAGATCAACGTGCTGGTGGACAACCTGGGCGCGGCGGGCAGCCCGGTGGTGTTCGAGGAAAACCCGCCCCACCAGGT
>JANQGK010000375.1 GCA_028277365.1 Halieaceae bacterium
CGGCTGACCGCAGGCAGTGCCAGCAGCGAAGTGCCGCTCAGCCTGGTGATGGACCCGCGGGTGCTGGAGAACGGGGTGACTGCGGCCATGGTGATCGAACAGGTGGCCGTGGAGCGCCGTATTGTCGAGCTACTGGACGCGGCGCGCCGCCTGGCTGTCGCCCTCGAGAAGGAACGCGAGAGCCTGGACGCATCGAACCCCCGTGCCATCTTCATCGGTGAGGCGCTGGCGAAGCTGGTTACTGCTGAAGGCACCTATCAGTTGCCGACCCTGATCGACCAGGTGGACTACCTCTACGACATGCTCAAGGAGGCCGACCAGGCTCCAGGGCGCGACGCCATAGAGCGGCTGGAAGCCCTGTCCCTGCAGTTCCAGGAGATTCAGGCAGCACTCTAGCCGCCCGCGGCCAGCTCCCTACCATGCAGCCCGGACCTTCGCGCATCGCCATCATCGGCTCCGGTATTGCCGGTCTGACCGCCGCCTGGCTGCTGCGCAAGCAGGCTGAGGTCTCGCTCTTCGAGGCCGGGCCCAGAGCCGGTATGGGCGCTTACGCGGTGGACTATGAAAGCCGCGGCAGCACAACCCGCATCGATATTCCGCTGCGCATCTTCTGCCGCGGTTACTATCACAACCTGCTGTCGCTGTATCAGGCGCTGGGTGTCCGGGCGATCCAGAGCGACCATGCCGGCGTGTTTGCCGATGAGGCGGGGCGCATCCTGCTGCACTACGGAACCCTGCGCGCAGGCGGCCTCAGGCTGCCCTACCTGAAGCCTGAGAGTGTGATCAGCCCGCGGGCGTGGCGGCTGGCCGCTGCGAGCCGGCGTTTCTTCCGGCAAGTGAAAAGCGATGCCAAGGCCGGCACCCGGTTCAGAGACCTCAGCTTTGCGGACTACCTCGACTCCCTGCCCACCCCCAGGGACTTTATCGATAACGCCTTGCTGCCGGTCCTGTCGGTCACCTGCACCTGCGACTACGCCAGCGTGTTGCGCTACCCCGCGGATATCATGATCGACTACCTGGCCGGCGGCATCCACGACTTCGGCGTGATGTACGCCGAGGGCGGCGTCGACAATATCGTGCCGCGCCTGCTGGAGGGCACCCGGCTACACACTAACGCGCCGGTCGAAACCGTTTTCCCCGTGCCTCAAGGATTGCGCGTCCAGCTGCGGGACGGGCGCGATGAGGACTTCGACCACGTCATCGTGGCGGCCCAGGCGCACCAGGCAGCGGCCATGCTCCCGGCTTTCACGGACCACGTGCCTCAGCTACGGCTCATACCTTTTGAGAGATCCGAGCTCTGCATTCACACCGACGGCCGGGTCATGCCGGACAGCATTGGACCCCGCTCGCCGGTGGCTTACACACTGCCGGCGGATCGCAAGCGGGCCCAGGTATCCGTGGATATGACACGGGCCTTCTCCCGCTTCCGCCGGCAGGCGCCCGTGTACCAGACCTGGCACCCGCTGATCGATATTCCCCCGGAGCGGGAACTGGCGAGGGCCAGCTTCACTCGACCCGTGGTGACGCGGGAAAGCCGCCCGGCGGTGACAGCGCTGCAAACCCTGCAGGAGCAGCCGGGTAATCGTCTGTGGCTGTGCGGCGCCTATATGACCGATCGCGTGCCCCTGCTCGACGCGGCGGTGCAATCGGCGATGCGGGTCGCCGGCGGTTTGGGGGCAGGCATTCCCTGGTCCGATGCCGGTGGCGACTGAGTTTTTCGATACCGCGGAAGTTGCACTCAACGCGGGCGATCAATCCTGGGGCAACCTCGGCCTGTGGCAAGACGAGGACAGTTATTCTGATGCCTGCCGCGGGCTAGCGCTCGCACTGGGCATCGAAGCGGGGCTTGATGCAGAGTCCCATGTGTTCGATGCCGGATTCGGTTGTGGTGATCAGCTGCTGCTGTGGCTCGAGCACTTTCATGTGGCGACCCTGCAGGGCGTCAACCTATCTGAGACGCAAACCCGCCGGGCGCTGGATTTGCTGAAACGCCACGGTCACCACAAGCACTGTGAAACCCTGCGCCAGGGCGACATCCACAACTCGGCCCACTGGCCTGCGCCTGGTGCGCCCCGGCCCAACCGCGTTCTCTGCCTGGACGGTGCCTACCACTTCCCCGGCCGTGCCAGCTTCCTGGCCCAGGCCGGCCGCAGCCTGGCGCCCGGCGGCGTGCTATGTGTCACGGATTTTGTACTCCCGGAGTCTTTCCAGGGCGGCTTGCGCTCGCTGCCGCTGCACGCCATGCTGCGGGGCTCGCGTATTCCCCGGGACAACCTGGTAACGACGGCGCGATATCGCGAACAGCTTTTTGAGGCGGGTTTCGATCAGGTAGCGATCAGGGACTTGAGCGAATCGGTGATGCTGGGCTTCTCCGCCTGGTGGGCGCGATACCACCGACGCGCCAGCCACCTGCCGGCGCGCTCACGTCTGAAGTACGCCGTCACGGCGCGCTTCCTGGGCTGGGCCTACCACAAGACGGTGCTGCGCTACGTACTGATCAGCGCGCGGCGCAACTGAGCGTCACGCCCGGCTGGCCTGCAGCGCCGCGATCCAGCTGTCGACCTCTCGCTCGAGGATGGTCAGCGGCACATCGCCGTTGCGCAGCACCACCTCGTGGAACTGGCGGATATCGAAGTCTTCACCCAGGGCGCTGCGAGCACGCTCGCGCAGCTCGAGGATCTTGATCATGCCAATCTTGTAGGCCGTGGCCTGGCCGGGTAGCACGAAATAGCGTTCGATCTCAGCGACCACGTCGGTCTCCGCCAGACCGCTGTTGTCGAGCATGTAGGCAATGGCTTCCTCCCGAGTCCAGCGCATGCGGTGAATGCCGGTATCGACGACCAGGCGCACCGCGCGGAACAGCTCATCCTGCAGGCGCCCGAGGTTGTCGAAAGGATCTTCCTGGAACCCCGCTTCCCAGGCCAGGCGCTCCGCATACAGCCCCCAGCCTTCCGAGAACGCCGTAAACGGCAGTACCCGGCGAAACTGGGGCACACCGGTGAGCTCGGTCTGCAGAGCGGTCTGCAAGTGATGGCCTGGCACCGCCTCGTGATAGGCCAAGGTGCGCATCTTGTACCTGGGCAGCTCCTTGAGATTGCGCAGGTTGACATTGAAGCGGCCAGGCCGAGAGCCATCCAGGGAGGGCAGGGTGTAGTAGGCACCAGCGGCACCCTCCTGCCGGAACTCCGGCACGCGCACGACCTCTACCGCGCTTTTTGGCAGAGTGATGAACCAGGCCGGCATCTCCCGGTCAATTTCCTCGATGATGACCCGGAAATCGGCGAGTATCTGTTCACGGCCGGCATCGGTGTTGGGGTACAGGAAACGCGACTCTCCGCCGAGTGCGGTCATGCGCTCCGCCACGCTGCCCTCGGTATAGCCCTGCTCCCGTAGAGTGGCGTCCATCTCCGCCTGAATGCGCGCCACTTCCCGGAGCCCCAGGGCATGGATTTCGTCGGCGCTGAGATCGGTAGTGGTGGAAACACGCAATCGGTGGTCGTAGTACGCATCGCCGTCGGGTAGCGCCCAGACGCCATGGTTGCCGATGGCACTGGGCTCGAGTGCCTCGAAGTAGGCAATCAGCTCGCCGTAGGCGGCGTAGACCGCGCCCTCTATTGCGCTGCGCACCGCGGCCAGGAGTTCCTCTGCTCGCTCTTCGGGCACATCCTGCAACCCAGCCACCGCATCCGCAAAGTGGGTGTAGAGAATATTCTCTTCCACCGGTGCCCCGATAAAACCGCGCATTTCCCTGAGCACCTTTTCCACCACGAAACGCGGTGGGATGATGCCTTTGGACTCACGCAGCCTGAGGTCCTCGATGAGCTGCGAGAACTTGGTCTCGAACTGCTCGAGACGCGCGACGTAGTGTTCTGCCCCCCGCTCCGAATCCAGCGGGTGGCGAGAGACCATGAACTCCGGCAGGTTGCTCTGCACCCCGAACAGCTGATTGACGGGGTAGCTGTGCCAGGTGAAGGGGATGCCGTCGACCAGGCCTGCGAGGAAGTCTTCCAGCGTGTCGTAGGACAAAGCGGTCTGGCCGCTCAGGGAGGCGCGGTCGTAGCGGCGCAGGGTGGCCAGGTCGCGTACGACCTTTTCATTTTGCGCCAGCGTGGCCGCCGGCGACACATCGGTCAGGCGGGCGTTGTGGCCGTCGATACCCAGCGGCTCCAACACCCGCAGAGTGGTCAGCAGCTCCGGGTCTTCCAGCGCCAGTTCGATAAATACGCGCTCAAAGAACACGTTGATGAAGAAGGGCTTGAACCAGATGGCATTGACGGCGAACACCGCCACTATCAGCAGCAAGGCCGCCAGCAGGGCACCCATCCACTTGAAAATACGCTTGAGCATGCCGGAGTCCGAAGTCATGAGAGCCGTCATCTTACTGCAAGACTTAAGCAACCTCTGCATAACTCGGTAATGCAGAGGTTCCTTAAGCGCGGGCGACGCATCTTGCGTCGTGACAAAACCTTGGAGCGCGCTAGGAATCGAAACCCTTCGCTATCTATACTCGAGCCTTTCCCGGGAACAAGGACTGCGTTAGTGATCAGGCCTATGAGTCTACTGTCCGCCCTGCTACTGCTGGCCAGCCAGCAGGCCGCTGCCGAGCGTTCGATGGAGGAAGTGGTAGTGCGGGCCCAGCACCGGGACTCCACACTGCTGGAAACCCCGCTGGCCATCTCGGTGTTCGACAGCGAGTTTCTCCAGGCCAATCGCCTGCAGCGCCTCGAGAGTATCGCCCTCGCCACTCCCAATTTCAGCGGCTGGGAGCAGGGTGTGAGCACGCCGCTGTTTGCGATTCGCGGCATCAGCTCCAACAGTTTCGGCATCGGCGGCGAAGCCAGCGTCGGCTTTTTCGTGGATGACACCTATCGCGGACGAATCAACAGCACCGCCATCACCCTGGTCGACGTGGAACAGGTTGAGGTGCTCAAAGGGCCCCAGGGCACGCTGTTCGGCCGCAACACCTCGGCGGGAGCGATCCTGGTACGTCACTTCCGCCCGGACCAGCAGCGCTCAGTAAACATCCAACTGGAGGCGGGCGAAAATGACTATTTCGGCGGCTACGCCACCGCCAACCTGCCGCTGAACGAGCACTGGGCCCTGCGCGGCTCGGTGTTCAGCTACGACGATGACGGCGACGCCGACAACCTGGTGGCCGATGAACCCATCGGCGACCGCGACACCGAGGGTGCCCAGTTTGCGCTGGGCTACCACCGCGGCCGCTTCGATGCTGTGCTGCGCGCCGCCTACCAGGAAACCCACACCGGCGGCCTGGGCTATGAAACCCTGGACGACGCACTGGCCGCCGCCGGCGGCGTGACCGCCAACCCCTTCGACAGCGTGCTGGCTACTGACATCGACACCTTCGACGACATCGAGAGCAGCGATGTCTCCCTGCACCTCAGCTGGGAGCTGACCGAGGACATCAGCCTGGTATCGATTACCGCCTGGCACAAGAACGACAGCCCCAACGACTTTGACGTGGACGGCAGTGCCATCTTCCTGACTTCGGCGGGCTTTGCAGACCGCAACAGCGAAACCCTGAGCCAGGAACTGCGCCTTACAGGCAGCAGCGGCCGCTTTGACTGGGTGATGGGCGGCATCGTGTTCGACGAATCTATCGACACCACCATTGAGCTGGGCTACAGCGACACCAACCTGCTGGCGGCCACACCGCTGTGCTCGCCGGCCTTCGTCCCGGTGTTCGGCCCCTGCCAGGAGGCGGTGCTGGAAGTCGCCACCCAGGAGGGCGATTACTTTAGTGCAGGCCTCTACGGGGATGTGAGCTGGCGCATCAGCGACGACATCAGCGTCGGGGGCGGGCTGCGCTACAGCTATGACGACAAGCAGTTCGAGTACCGCGCGGACCCGGTCACCAGCGTTGTGGCGGCGCTGAATGCCACCGACCTGAACCCCGCCGGCAACCTGCTGGGCTATGCCACCAACGGCGTCGAATCCCTTGAGGAGGACTGGGACGACTGGCAGCCGCGCCTCTACGCAAGCTGGCAGCTGAGTCCGCGGCATACCCTGTTCGCCAATGCCGCGAAGGGCTTCAAGGCCGGCGGTTTCGACCCGGAAGCGACCCGTGAGCTATCGGTATTCGACCCGGAGGAGGTCTGGAACATCGATCTGGGCCTGCGCGGCGACCTCATCGCCCAGCGGCTGCGCTACCAGCTCACGGGCTTTGTTTATGACTACGAGGACTACCAGGTCCAGATTATCGAGAACGGCATTGCCCAAACCGGCAATGTAGACGGCGTCGATGGTCAGGGGCTGGAGCTGGAACTCACCTGGCTGCCGCTGAAGGGCCTCACTCTGGGCGCCACCGCATCCTGGCTGGATACCGAGTTCAAGCGCACCGTGACCGACACCGGCGACCTCAAGGGCAACCGCCCGGTGCTCTCGCCGGAGTATGCCGGCAGCCTGACTCTCAACTGGCGCTCACCGCGCTATCGCTGGGGCAGCCTCGGCCTCAACTGGCTGAGTGCCTGGCAGGACGAGGTGTTCTTCTCGGTGCTGAACCTTGAGGAGGCCTCCCAGGACAGCTACTGGCGCCACGACGCGCGCCTGTCCTGGTATGCGCCATCGGATCACTGGCGCGTCGATCTGTTTGGCCGCAACCTGGCCAATGAAGACTATGTAATCTTCCAGGACGACGTCGGCGCCGGCCTGGTCAGCCGTCGCGGCGAGCCGCGCTTCATCGGCGCTGCCATCAACTATTCTCTGTAACCGAAAAACCAGACTCGCTGACAGCCATGCATCTGTATACCTACCGCCGAGAATTTGAGCTCCAGGGGCAGCCCTGGCGGGTTGAGGCGCCTTCCACCTTGACGACGGTGACTTCGCGGCTGATGTTCGGTGAGCGCTGCCTCGAGGAACTGCACTGCGATGGCTCAGAGGGCTGGCGCACCCTGGTGCACGAGCTGGAGCTGGTTGAACTGACGGGGCAGCCCGGCCGACTGCGCGTCGAGGTCGGCTTTATCAGCTTCTGGTCGCTAGGCATTCGGGTATTCGTCGACGGCGAGCTGGTGCACGAGAGCCACCCGGGACGCGATATCCATCACGGGGAAAAGAAGTACGGCCCCAAGGCAGAGCGCATCCAGATGCAAGAGGCGCAGAAGGAGAACTGGGCCAGAAACAAGTACACCATCTACGCCGACATCGGCCTGGGTCTGGTGTTCTTTGCCGCCGGCAAGCTAACCGGCGACCTGTCCACCGCCGCATTGATCGGTGCCGCCGCCGGGCTGGCATTGGTAGTGGCGCAGCGCTTCGTGAAGGTAGATCTGCTGGGTGGCTTTGCCGTGTTCGGCACCGTCATGCTGCTGATCTCAGCGGGTTTCTCGCTGGCCTTCCAGAGCGAGTTCATGGTGCAAATTAAGAGCACCGTGCTGGGGCTGCTTGTGGTGGGGCTGATGTTTGCTGACGGCATCTTCCGCAAGGGCAAGTTTTTCGGCGAGCGCATCCAGCGCTACCTGCCTTTCCCCATCATGCCCCAGCGCGTCGCCGCCGGCATGGGCGCCGTGGGATTGCTGATGGCGGGCCTCAACTACTGGGTGGCAGTACTCTTCTCCGAGGATACCTGGCTCACCTACACCACCTTCCTCGATACGCCGCTGTCCATCGGACTGACCTACGGCGTTTTCCTGTGGGCGAAGGCCGGCGCCCCGAACGCTCAAGGTGATGCTCTGGTGCAGCGGGAACCGGATTCACACTGAAACCTGAGAACACCCACTCTGAGCAAGCCAGGCTGCGGGGTCACCCGTAAGGTCTATAGTTACTAATCAATTCGCACCAGGAGCAGCATCTTGAAACTCGCCATTCTTTCCTGCGCACCCCGGGCTTACAGCACACGCCGCCTGCGAGAGGCCGCGGAGCAGCGCGGCTATAACGTGAAGGTGCTGGATACGCTCAAGTTCGCCATCGACTTAGAGCGCGGCGCGCCTGACCTGTACTTCCGCCAGAAGCAGCTCAGTGACTACGACGCGGTCCTGCCGCGCATCGGTGCTTCCATCACCTACTACGGTACTGCGGTGGTGCGACAGTTCCAGGAAATGGACGTGTTCTGCGCCAACACGGCTCACGGCATTCTCAACTCGCGGGACAAGCTGCGCAGCCTGCAGATTCTCAGCCGACATCACATCGGTATTCCGCGCACCACCTTCGTACGCGACAAGAAGGACGTGCTGCCCGCCATCGAGCGGGTGGGCGGCGCGCCGGTCATCATCAAACTGATCGAGGGCACCCAGGGCATCGGCGTACTGTTGGCAGAGTCCGTCAAGCAGGCGGAATCGATCATCGAGCTGCTGCAAAGCCAGAAGCAGAACGTGCTGATCCAGAAGTTTGTGGCGGAGAGCAAGGGCAAGGATATCCGCGCCTTCGTGGTCGGCGACCGGGTGGTGGCCGCTATACGCCGGGTCGCCCAGGGCCAGGAGTTTCGTAGCAACGTGCACCGCGGCGGCAAGGCGGAACAGGTGGAGCTGGACGATAAGTATGTGGAGACCGCGGTGCGCTGCGCCCAGATCATGGGCCTGCGGGTGGCGGGAGTAGATATGCTGGAAGGCAAGGACGGGCCACAGGTCATGGAGGTGAACTCCTCCCCGGGTCTGGAGGGCATCGAAACCTGCACCGGGCTGGATATCGCCGGCGCGGTGGTGGAGTACATCGCGGCCCAGGTCGATTTTCCCGAGATCGATGTGCGCCAGCGACTCACGGTGAGCAAGGGCTACGGGGTCAGCGAGATCTACGTCCCCGAGGGATCGAAGTTTGTCGGCCAGACGATTATCGAGACCCAGCTCTACGAAAACGACATCAACGTGTTGACGCTCTACCGCGGCAACAAGGTCATACCCAACCCCAAGGGCACCCGTGAGCTGGAGGCCGGGGACAAGCTGCTGTGCTTCGGCAAGCTGGAATCCATGCGCGGCATGATTCCCGCTCGCACCCGCCGGCGCCGCGCTCCGAAGGTGACCCAGCTGGACACCGATATTGGGGTGGCCGCAGAAGCACACTGAGCTTGCTGGTTGCCGGGCAGCCCCACTGCGTTCGACGACCCGGGAGCGCGCCTACATCTCACCCGTCGGGTATTCGCCCCGAGGATTGCGGAAGCGTGGTCGGCGCTCCCAGGCGCCGACCCCACTCCAGCACGATCACCGTCAACGCCGGCAACATGGTCAGGGTGACGATGGCGGCACCGATAATGCCAAACATCACGATGGCGCCCACGCCGCGGTAGAGCTCGGTGCCCGCACCGGGGATCAGCACCAACGGCGCCAGGCCGCAGATGGTGGTGATGGTCGACATGGCGATGGGCCGCAGTCTCGCGTCCACTGCTTCATGCACCGCCTCGACGATCGACTCCGCACCTTCGCGCAGATTTTCCACCGCCCGGTGCACCACCAGGATGGGGTTATTCACCACCGTGCCCATGAGGATCAGGAAGCCCAACATGGAAATCATGTCAAAGGGCTGTACCAGCCGCGGTATGCCAAACAGCGGTAGCAGTGCCCCCACCGCATTCAACACCGCCAGGCCGACGATGCCGCCGGCAATGCCCAGTGGGATGGAGGTCATGATCAGCAGCGGGTAACCCCAGTGGGTGAAGATCGCCACCA
>JANQGK010000376.1 GCA_028277365.1 Halieaceae bacterium
TCGTCGAGGTGCTGGCTAAGGAAGGGGATAACCTCAAGGAAGGTGACCCCATCGTGGTGGTGGAAACCGCCGGCGAGGCCGCCGCGGAAGCACCCGCGCCGGCTGAAGAGCCCGCCGCAGAGGCGGCGCCCGAACCCGCACCGGCGGTTTCCACCACCACGATGGGGTCACCTTCCTTGAGGTTATCCCCTTCCTTAGCCAGCACCTCGACGACAGTGCCCGCCACTTCCGCGGGAATCTCCATGGAGGCCTTGTCGGACTCCAGCACGATCAGGCTCTGCTCGAGCTCGATGCTGTCGCCCACCGCAACACTGACCTCGATGACCTCGGCGTCTTCTGCGCCACCAATATCAGGGACTTTAAGCGTCTCTTTCACCACTACGCGGTCCTTAATCCGTTACTCTTCACCGGCCCCATCACAGCGTCACCGGGTCAGGCTTGTCGGGATTGATGCCCAGCTTCTTCATGGCCTTGCCCACGTCTGCCGCCGACAGCTTGCCGTCATCCGCCAACGCCTTCAGCGCCGCCAGCACAATGTACTCGCGGCTGACCTCGAAGTGCTTGCGCAGCTTGCTGCGGGTATCGCTGCGGCCGAAGCCGTCAGTGCCCAGCGTGACGAAACGGCCGGGAATAAACTCGCGCAGTTGGTCGGCGTAGGCCTTGATATAGTCGGTGGCCGCAATCACCGGCCCCTTGGCGTCTGCCAGACATTCGGTCACATAGGGCACCCGCGGCTCCTCTTCCGGGTGCATCAGGTTCCAGCGCTCCACCGACTTGCCTTCACGCTGCAGTTCGTTGGCGCTGGTCATGCTCCAGACGTTGGCGGCAACTTTGTGGTCCCGCTCGAGAATTTCCGCGGCTGCTTCTACTTCGCGCAGGATCGTGCCACCGCCAATCAGGTCGACCGCGAGTTTATTCCGCTTGCTGCTCTTGCTGCGCGGGTACAGGCCCTTGACGATACCGTTCTCGGCACCCGGCGGCATTTCCGGCTGCACGTAGTTCTCGTTCATGGTGGTGATGTAGTAGAAGACATTTTCTTTGTCTCCGAACATGCGCCGCATGCCGTCCTGGATGATCACCGTCAGCTCGTAGGCATAGGCCGGGTCGTAGGCGCGGCAGTTGGGGATGGTGCCGGCCAGCATATGGCTGTGACCGTCCTGGTGCTGCAGACCCTCGCCGTTCAGCGTGGTGCGACCCGCCGTGGCGCCGATCAGAAAGCCGCGCGCCTGGCTGTCGCCCGCCGCCCAGGCCAGGTCGCCAATGCGCTGGAAGCCGAACATGGAATAGAAAATGTAGAACGGCACCATCGGGAACCCGCTGGTGGAATAGCTGGTGGCATGGGCCAGCCAGGCCGAGAAGGCGCCGGCCTCGTTGATGCCCTCCTCCATGATCTGGCCCTTGATGTCTTCCTTGTAGAACATGATCTGGCCGGCATCCTGCGGCGTGTAGCGCTGGCCCACGGACGAGTAGATACCGAGCTGGCGGAACATGCCCTCCATGCCAAACGTGCGCGCCTCGTCGGGCACGATAGGCACCACCCGTTCGCCCACCTTCTTGTCCTTCACCAGGGTCGACAGGGTGCGCACGAAGGACATGGTGGTCGAGATCTCACGCTTGCCGCTGCCCTTGAGCTGGCCGCCCAGGTCTTCCAGTGACGGCACTTCCAGGCCATCGAACGCATTGCGCCGGCTGGGAATCTGCCCGCCCAGGGATTCCCGTCGCTCGCGCATGTAGCGCAACTCGGGGCTGTCCGGCGAGGGCCGGTAGTAGGGCACGTTCTTCAACTCGGCGTCGCTGATGGGAATGCCGAAACGGTCGCGGAAGGCCTTGAGGCTTTCGATATCGAGCTTTTTCAGCGAGTGGGTCTCGTTGTTGGCCTCGCCGGCCTCGCCGGTGCCGTAGCCCTTCACGGTCATGGCCAGCACCACCGTCGGGCGCTCCTCGGTCGCCACCGCTTCCGCGTACGCCGCGTAAATCTTGTAGGGGTCGTGGCCGCCGCGGTTCAGGTACATGATGTCCTGGTCGGAAAGATGCTCGACCAGCTTGAGGGTCTCGGGGTACTTGCCGAAGAAATGCTCGCGGGTGTAAGCGCCGCCGTTGTACTTGTAGTTCTGCAGTTCGCCGTCACAGACTTCGTCCATACGCTGCTGCAGCAGGCCCGACTCGTCGTTCTCCAACAGCGGGTCCCAATGGCGGCCCCAGATCACCTTGAACACCTTCCAGCCGGCGCCGCGGAAAATGCCTTCCAGCTCCTGGATGATCTTGCCGTTGCCGCGCACCGGACCATCCAGGCGCTGCAGGTTGCAGTTCACCACGAAGGTCAGCTTGTCGAGTTTCTCGCGGCCGGCCAGGGAAATGGCCCCCAGAGACTCCGGCTCGTCGCACTCGCCGTCGCCCATGAAACACCACACCCGGCGGTCGCCGTGATCCACCAGGCCGCGACTCTTTTGGTACTTCATCACGTGGGCCTGGTAGATGGCCTGGATCGGACCGAGGCCCATGGACACGGTGGGGAACTGCCAGTACTCCGGCATCAACCAGGGGTGTGGGTAAGAGGACAGGCCGTTGCCGTCCACCTCGCGGCGGAAGTTGTCGAGCTGCTCCTCGTTGAAGCGGCCCTCCAGGTAAGAGCGTGCGTACATGCCCGGCGCGCTGTGGCCCTGGTAGAAGATCATGTCACCGAGGTGTTCGCCCTCGGCGCCGCGGAAGAAATAGTTGTAGCCCACGTCATAGAGCGTGGCGCTGGAGGAGAAGCTGGAGATGTGACCGCCCAGGCCCTCGTTGTTGTCGTTGGCGCGCATCACCATAGCCAGCGCATTCCAGCGCACCAGCGAGCGAATACGGCGCTCCATGAACAGATCGCCCGGCATGCGCTTCTCGGCGCTCGGCGAAATGGTATTGCGGAACGGCGTGGTGATCGCCATCGGTAGCCGGGTTTCCCGCATCACCGCCTGCTCCGACAGCCGGCGCAGCAGGTAGGCTGCCCGCTCAGGACCCTCGTGCTTGACCACAGCATCCAGCGCGTCGAGCCACTCCTGGGTCTCGATAGGGTCCTTGTCCTCGATCATTGGGGTCTCCTGCCCGGGGGTATCTGCGGGGCACTCGATTTTACCCCGCAAACATGGCGTTTCAAGCGAGCCGGGCCGCCAACACTGCAATCAATGCCGGAAGCCCTATGAATACGAATGAAATGTAATCGCTGCGTACTTTATCGCTGCATGTCAGCGGCGGGCGTCATTCAAACTCATAAAAAGGTCGGGAGGCCCGCAGACTGGCGTCATCGCTCACCGGGGTACCGCTCGGCACTTGCCCCCAGCGGCCCGGCGCCACCAGTATCAGCGAGGCTGGATCATCCAGCATGACCTCCTGATACCAATCGCGCCAGTCAGGGTAGCTGATATCACGGACCGCTGCCGCGTAGCGCTCCCGCCCGTCGAAGGCAAAGCGCCCGCGCGCAATTTCGCCCCAGAAATACTGGGACTGAGCCCAGAGATTCTTGTGCGGTTTCAGAATGTCCTTCAGCAGTGCCGATTGGTGCCGCTCGAACCGCTCCTCGGTAACTCCCTGATCACTCAGCTGGCGCTCCAGGAACGCCTGGGATTCGGCCAGCACATCGGTCGCGCTGGCACTCGGCGACTGCACCATCATCGCCACTGCCGGTACATCCAGCAGCGGCCAGGCGAAGGCACTCACCACGTAGCCCAATTGCCGTTCGGTGCGCAACTCTTCAAAGTAGTCCGCGCTGATCGCCTGGCCCGTCAAGCCTGCCATGGCGAAAGCACGGTCGCTGTCGTCGGGGCCCTGCAGGTACCAGAACAGCACCGAGTCTTCATGGTCGACATCGGTACGGTAGACCAGGTCATCGCCCGCTGCGAGTCGCACCAGCCGGGGCGCGGGCGCGGCCAGCGGTTGCTTCTGCGCCATCAGCGGCGCCAGCGTGGCGACCGCGTCGTCCGCGTCCTGCCGGGTGTAGTTGCCGTTCAACAACAGGTCCAGCCGGCTACTGTTCCACAGCTTCTCGCCGTGTGCCGCCACAGCGTCGGGTGTCAATTGCTTAAGTTCGGCAATCATGTCCTGTTCGCGGTAGAGACCCGTGCGCAGCAGCCGGCGGGCATCGGTGGACACCTGGCGGAAGGCGGGCGCCGATGTAGAGTTCTCGAGGCCGCGAATCAGATCACTGCGAATATTCTCGAAGCGCCGCTCATCAAAGCGCGCGTTGACGATGGAGTCGACAATACGCTCCAGCAACACCAGTTGCTTGTCGTTGTAGCCCCCGACGCTCAGCGAGATTCCACGCCCGGTGGCTGACACGCCAAAGTTGAGGCCCGCCAGCAAAGCCGGGTAGGTGTATTCGTTTACCGCATCGGCGATCAACGCCAGGTAGAGCTCCGAGGCCACTGCCTCCCGCACGTCGCTGGCCACTTGCTCGGTCAGGAACATTGCCCACAGCCCGCCGCGCGGGACCTGGTAGGTCGCGTCCTGGCGATACCAGACGCGCAGCCGCGGCTGGTCGACAATCAGCTCGGGCGCTGCCGCCTCTTCCGCCGGCGCCGGCAGCAGCTCGACATTGTCGGCAATGAACTCGTTGGCCGCCGGCAGGTGCAGGCGCGCATCCACGGTCTGGACGTCGTCCCAGCCGGTGGCGGCAAGGTCCAGCGTGCGCACCGAATAAGGCGTGCCGTAGAACTCGCTTATGCGGTCCACCGGCAGGTCCGGCGCCGTTACCGTGATCACTGCGTTGGCCGGCACGAAGTAGTCTCTCAGCAACTCTTCGATCAGCGCCGGCTGGTAATCCTCCATCAGATAATTGCCGTTCAGCACATCGCGGGGCGCCAGGGTGTGCATATCATTAGCAAGACCTGCGACGTAGCCCATGGGTTCTGCCTCTTCGCGGAAGCGGAAGGCCAGGGTCGACAGCTGCGCCTGCTCCCGGTACAGCTCGCGTTGCGGGCCTTCCTCGTGCAGCATCTGGATGTACTCGAACAACTTGCGCACCACCTGGTCGCGCTCGGCGAGCCCGGCCTCGGTGAGGTTTACCGACACCTGGAAGGCCGCACCGCCGCGGTAGCTGAGGCCGGAGCCGGCGCCCAGCGCCTCGGCCCAGCCCTCTTCTTTCAATAGTGATAGCAGGCTGCCCTCCCCCTCGTGGCCGATCAGGTTGCCGATGTACATCAACGGCTTGGCGCGGTAGCGATCGGTCAGGTTGGGAATCGGGAAGGCCACCGACAGAGTGCGGGCGCTGGCCTGGGGCTGGATATACACCAGCTGCGGCAGCTGCTCGGGGGTGTACAGGGGTGCCTCGATATCGGCAATGCTGACCTCGTGGTTGGGCACCGGCGCGAAGATCTCGCGCACCATGGCCTCCAGTTCATCGAGGCTTTCGCCGCCCAGCACCGCCAGGGTCATCAGGTTGGCGGAGTAGTACTCGGCGTAGAATTCCAACAGGTCGTCACGCACCGCGTGGTCGGGACGGTCAGCCAGTGTGTCCGCGGTGCCCACCCCCAGCACGCTGAAGGGGTGCGCGGGATTGACAGTTTCCCGCGCGACATCGAGGTTGCGGCGGGCGTCGGTGTTGAGGCCCATCTGATATTCGGCGTTGACCGCGTTGACCTCGCGACCCACGTATTCGGCATCGAAGCGCGGCCCGATAAAGAACTGCGCAAAGCGGTCCAGCGCCTCCTCGAGGTGGCCCTTGTCGATATCGAAGAAATAGTTGGTGTGCTCAAACGCCGTGTAGGCGTTACGGTTGCCGCCGTGCTCGCTGATAAAGCGCGCGTACTCGCCGGAATCCGGGTATTTGTCGGTGCCCAGGAACAGCATGTGCTCCAGGAAGTGCGCCAGGCCGCCCCGATTTTCCGGGTTGCTGGCACTGCCCACATAGACATCCAGAGACGCCGCAGCCTTCTCGGTATCCGCATCGGAGATCAGCAGCGCGCGCAGACCGTTGTCGAGCGCGATGTAGCGGTACTCGCGGTCGTCGCTGGGGCTCTGGGTGGGCGCCAGCGGCAGGCTGTCCTGTTTCACCGCCTGCTGGGTACAGGCCGCCAGCAACAGCGCGGCGAGCAGTGTCCAGAGAAGTGAGGTGCGAGTGCGCAGCATCGGTAACTCCTGTCGTATCATGCTTTGTATCGTGCAGCCGACCATACGCGTGGCCGGTAAACATTGGTTCAGAATGCGCCAGACGGCCCTGGCGCTGCGATTAGAGCCCCGGTGTCGGCTCGATCGGTCGCGGCCAGGCATTGATGACCGCCTTGACCAGGGTCGCCAGGGGAATCGCGAAGAACACCCCCCACATGCCCCAGATACCGCCGAAAAACAGCACCGCGAGAATGATCGCCACCGGGTGCAGGTTGACCGCTTCCGAAAACAGCAGCGGCACCAGCACGTTGCCATCCAGCGTCTGGATTACCAGATAGACAAATATAACCGTATAGAATTCCGAACCAATTCCCCACTGGAACAGGGCGATCAGCGCCACCGGGATGGTGACCACCGTCGCGCCAATGTAGGGGATGATCACGGAGAGCCCCACCAGCAGCCCCAACAGCTCGGCATAGTTGAGCGA
>JANQGK010000028.1 GCA_028277365.1 Halieaceae bacterium
GACCACCGGCTACGGTGACGACAAGGACCGGGTCATGCGCAAGCGCGACGGCGGCTACACCTATTTCCTGCCGGATGTGGCCTATCACCACAACAAATGGCGGCGCGGCTTCAAGCGGGTGATCGACGTGCAGGGCGCCGACCACCACTCCACCGTTACCCGGGTGCGCGCCGGCCTGCAGGCTCTGGACGCGGGTATCCCCGAGGGTTGGCCCGAGTACGTGTTGCACCAGATGGTCACGGTCATGCGCGGCGGCAGTGAGGTGAAAATCAGCAAGCGTGCCGGCGGCTACTACACCCTGCGGGAACTGATCGAGGAAGTGGGGCGCGATGCCACCCGCTACTTCCTGTCCGCGCGGGCGCCGGGTTCGCAGCTCACCTTTGATATCGATCTGGCGCTGGCCCAGTCCAACGACAACCCGGTGTACTACATCCAGTACGCTCACGCCCGGGTATGCAGCGTGTTCCGCAAGCTGGAGGAAGCCGGCGAGCGCTGGCAACCCGAGGCGGCGCTGGCCCACCTCGATCGGCTGGGCGAGGAGGAAGAGAAGGCCATCCTCAAGCGTCTGGACCAGTTCCCGGAACTGGTGGCGGCGGCCGCAGAAAAATCCGAGCCCCACAACGTCGCCAACTACCTGCGCGAACTGGCAGGCGAATTCCACAGCTGGTACAACGCCCACAAGGTGCTGTTGGAGGATACCGAGCTGCGCGATGCCCGCCTGGCCCTGTCCGCGGCGGTGCGGCAAACCATTGCCAACGGTCTGGCCCTGTTGGGCGTCAGCGCACCGGAGAGCATGTAGATGCCCAAAGCCGGAAACAGACCGTGACCCGGGATTTCGCCAATAAGAGTAGCGCCACCCGGGGCACGGCGAAGAAGAAGCCGGCCAATGCCAGCCGCCGCCAGCAGGCGCCGGCCAGCACCGCCCCCTGGCCCTGGTTCCTGGCAGGCCTGCTGTGTGGGGTATTTCTGAGCGGCCTGGTGTGGCTGGCCTCACAGCAGCCCGATGCCACTGCCGAGGAAGCGGTGGTGGCCCAGAAAAGCAGTGAGAAGCCGCGGCCCACACCGCGTTTTGACTTCTACACGCTGCTGCCAGAGCAGCGTATCGATGTGGACATCAACCCGGAGGCGATGGCCAATACCAGCACCCCCAGCGACGAGTTCCTGCTGCAGGCCGGCAGCTTCAAACAGGCCGAAGACGCCGACCGGCGCCGGGCTCAGCTCCTGCTGCTGGGGCTCACCGCAAACGTCGAGGAAGCCACCACCGACAACGGCCGCTGGTTCCGGGTCTACATCGGCCCCTTCGAATCACGCTCGGCTCTGCAGAGCGCACGCAACCGCACCGCCCAGGAAGGCATCGACACACTGCTGCTGAAGCGGCCCGCTAAACCGGCAGGCTGAGCTGCACTCGTCAGGCCGGCGCCTGATTAATCTCTTGTTTTAAGAGATCCCGCCCCCATATCCTGCTAAACGCAGGAGACACACATGGAACAATACCGGGGAACCACGATTCTCTCCGTTCGCCGCGGCGACAAGGTCGTTATTGGCGGTGACGGCCAGGTCTCGATGGGCAATACCGTCATGAAAGGCAACGCCCGCAAGGTACGCCGCCTCTACCGGGATCGGGTGCTGGCGGGATTTGCCGGCGGCACCGCCGATGCCTTT
>JANQGK010000039.1 GCA_028277365.1 Halieaceae bacterium
GCAGCGGCAGTGCTTTGGTCATGCCCGTGGCGCCATAGGGCTGCATGGTCCGGTCAACCACCTGCCAGGCCATCTCCGTCGCGTGGGCCTTGAGCATAGAGATTTCACGGCGCACCGAATCACCCCGATCCAGTTTCCAGGCCGTGTGCCAGGCCATCAAGCGCGCCGTATGGATGTTGGTGGCGGCCTCGGCGATCCAGTTCTGGATGGTCTGCTTGTCGGCCAGGGCACTGCCGAAGGTTTCACGCTGAGGGGCGTATTCCACCAGCATATCCAGCGCCCGCTGAGCGATGCCGATACACCAGGTGGCCATTTCCAGCCGCCGGGTCGACAGCCTGAGCTGCATGGGCGCAAAGCCCTTGCCCTCTTCCCCCAGCAGGGCGGCGCCGGGCAGGCGGCAGTCCTGCAACTCCAGTTCAAAGGTGGCATTGCCGCCCAGCATGGGTATCTTGCGGGCCACGCTCAGGCCCGGAGCATCCCGGTCCACCAGGAAGGCGGAGATGCCACCGCGTGCGCCCAGGGCTTTGTCGGTTACCGCCATGGTGATGAAGTGGTCGGCCACATCGGCCTTGCTGATCCAGATCTTGCGACCGTTGAGCAGCCAGTCCTCGCCGTCGCGCACAGCGCTGGTCTTCATAGCTGCTGGGTCGGAACCGGCGCCGGGCTCAGAAATGGCGATCGCCGAAACGGTTTCGCCGCGCACATAAGGTTCCAGATAACGGCTGCGCTGCTCGCTGTTGACCGTGGCGTCGAGCATGCGCAGGTTGGGTGAATCCGGTGGCAGTACGTAGGGCACCATACTCTTGCCGATATGCTCGTTCACCGCCACCAGGGCTACCGCGGGCAGGTCCATGCCGCCCATGGATGCAGGCGCGTCCAGCCCCCACAGACCCAGTTCCCGGGACGTCGCATCCAGCGCCTGCCGCTCATCATGGGTGATGTGCGCGCCCTCGCCGGCAGCCTCTCGCGCCAACACGGCGGGTTCCAGCGGCAGCAGGTGGTCGGCCACGAAGTTGGCTACCAGTTCCTCCAGCATGCGGTACTCTTCAGCCAGCTCAAAATCCATGGTTTTGATTTCCTCGGGAGCGCCTGCCCAGGGCGACGCTCAGTTTGTAGAGTAGGCCGCCGGATACCACGACCGCGAGGCACAGCCAGGCCTCCTCGCGCCGCTGGGCGACAGTGTAGAGAAGGGTCCAGCCCGTGATCAGCAGGAACACCAGCGGCGGTAGCGGGTAGCCCCAGGTCTTAAAGGGTCGCGGCAGCTCCGGCCGGGTGTAGCGCAGCACGAAGACCCCGAGCACCGTGAAAAAGGTATTCAGCGCCATGGTGGCGCCGGCGAATACCAGGATGCTCTCGAAAGAGGAGGTCCAAAGGAACAACAGGCTGACGCCGGCCTGCAGCAGGATGGCGCGCGCCGGGATGCCGTCGGTGTTGGTCTGACCCAATCCGCGGAACAGGGGAAAGTCCTCGCCGATCACGTGCAATACCCGCGGCCCCGCCAGAATCATGGCGCTGACGGTGGAAATTAATAGCAGGGCCAGCAGACTGCCCATCACCGCGGCGGCGGAGGCGCCAAACACGTAGCGGGCGGCGATGTAACCCACTTCCACCTCGCCGCGCATGGCTTCAGTCGGCGCCACCGAGAGAAACACGTAATTGAGCAATAGGTAGGTCAGCGCCACCAGGGCGGTGCTGGCGAACAGTACCCGAGGCAGATAGCGCTGGGGGTCGTCCAATTCGCCGCTGATGTAGGTGGCGGCATTCCAGCCCGAGAAGGCGTAGTTCACGTAGATCAGCGATACCGCGAAAGCACCGCTCAGCAGGAGTTCCCCGTCACCGGCAACGGGTTGGAATTCGATGGGTTGGGGGTTGTCTCCCAGCAGCAGGGCCAGGGCGCTGAACCCCAGGATCAACAGCAGCTTTAACACCGTCAGCAGGCCCTGGGCGGCACCGGACTGGCTGTGGCTGGTGCAGTGGATGGCGGTCAGCAGCACGATCACGCCGGTGGCAAGCCACAGGGGCGACAATCCCGGGACGACCGACGCCAGGTAGCTGCCGAAGGTCAGCGCCGCCAGTGCGGTGGGCGCTGCGAAGCCCACGGTGGCGGACACCCAGCCGGAAATGAATCCCGCCGCCGGATGGTAGATCTCGGACAAGAAGTTGTATTCGCCGCCGGAACGGGGCAGGGCAGCGCCGAGCTCTGCGTAGCTGAGGGCGCCGCACAGCGCCGCCAGGCCGCCCACGGCCCACAGCATCATCAGCACGAAACCGGACTCAAGTTCCACCAGCTGGAACCCGAGGCTGGTGAACACTCCGGTACCAATCATATTGGCGATGACGACGGCGGCCGCTGTCGAAGGCTTGAACTTACTCAATAAAAACTACGTATCTTATTGTTAATTAACGGAAAAGCATTGATCGAAAGGCACCTACAGCGCGTTCATCTGCGCCCCGCTCCACCACGTAGTCCACGTGCTTGCCCGGCGGTGCAGCGGGGTCCAGCTCGATGCTCCAGAGACCGCGTATCTCGTTGGGCACCATGGAGTAGCGGATGTCGGTAATGCGGTAGGGGTTACCGGGTTCCACCGCCAGGTAGTCGTTGGAGAACCAGCGGAAGCGCTCGATGTCCAGCGCCTGCTGGCTGCCGGGCACCAGCCAGGGAAAGTCTCGCGCCACGTCCAGCTTCGGCGTGCTGTCACCCTCGAACACCTCCAGCGAGAGCCCGGCCCGCACGGCATCCACGTAATAGCGCTGCCCGGTTTCATACACCACCTTCCACACCAGCAGGTTGGCAAAGCTGGGTTTGGCCTCCAGCCGGATAGGCTCGTGGCCGCGACTGGCCGCCAGCTCCCAGCCCGCAGCCTCGGCGCGGTCACGCTGGATGATGCCGAAACTCGGATAGGCCACAGCCCAGGCCAGCGCTAACCGCGCCAGCCAGGCCCGCCGTTGCCATGTCGCGAGCCCGATCAGCAGCAGGATGGGCACCGTGAACACCGGGTCGATAACCGATACCGTGTTCCAGGCGAAGCGCTGGTCGCTAAAGGGCCACAACAGCTGGGTGCCGTAGGTGGTACAGGCGTCGAGCAGGGCGTGGGTGGCATAGCCCAGCGTGCAGTACAGCACGCTGCGCCGCAGTGTCAGCCCGTGTCGGCCCGCGTACAGCCAGTGGAGCAGGCAGCCGACAATCATGCCACCGATAGGGATGAAGAACAGGGAATGGGTGAACTGGCGGTGGAATTCCAGAAACAGCAGCGGGTCTTCCGGGGAGTGGATAAGCACATCTAGGTCTGGCGCCATGCCGCCCAGGAAGCCCAGCAGGCAAGCGATCCGCGCGTGTTCCGGCGGAGCAATGCTCTTCGGTGCGGCGGCGCCCAGCACGCCTTGGCTGACGGGGTCCATAGTTGCTCGATTCAGTTCTCGTATGTCATGGGCAGGCTGCCGATCACTTCGGCACCCGCGCCAGCGCAGGCCGGGCCGCGGCCTGACGCAGACATCCGTTTGATGAAAGCCTGTGGTGTTGTAACAGCAAACTAGTGTAATCGCCCGTTGCGTCTGAGGCCAAGCGCGTGCGTCCTAGAGCTCTGGCTTGCGCCGCATGGCCTTGGTCTGGCCGCGGCGGGTTTTCTCGTCCATGCGGCGTTTGCGCGCGGCGTTGCCCGGCCGGGTGGGCCGCCGGGGCTTCTCCGCCCGCGTGGCGCCGGCCACCAGGTCAGTCAGTCTCGCCAGCGCATCGGCCCGGTTCTTTTCCTGGCTGCGGAAGCGCTGGGCTTTGATGACCAGTACGCCATCACTGCTGATACGGCGGTCGCGGGAGTCCAGCAGGCGCGTTTTGACGACGTCAGGCAGGGAGGAGGCAGGGATGTCAAAACGCAGGTGAATGGCGCTCGAGACCTTGTTGACATTCTGGCCGCCGGCGCCCTGGGCGCGGATTGCGCTCAGCTCCACCTCGTCCTCGGGAATGGAAATCTGGTCAGAAATCCGTAACACAACGTATCTACACTACGAAAAACCGCGATATGGTACACAAAACGTGCGACAAGCACCTTCCAGACGCAGACAATCCCGGTGCAGACACGTAGACTTCGCGTGTTTTTACCGTTTCTAGCCCCAATGACGCGTTCATCACAGTACCTGCGACGCATCCTGGCATTGGCCCTGGTCTCGCTGACTACCGCTTGTGCCTCCACGCAGCGCGCCGAAAACGCCGCAGCGGACAACCCCGGGTTGACCACCTGCGATTCCTTCATGGTTTACACCATGTGTATGACCGACCGCGCCCGGGACGGGGACGTCGACTACGTGTATTTCGCGGACGACCTGCAAATCTTCATGTTCCGCCCGGATGAGCAGCTTCCGGGTCATATGCCCCTCCACCGCTGTGCGCGCCCCATTGAAGGCGAACTGCAAGACTATGGCAACGCGCTGATGTACGAAGACCTCAACCTGCTGGAAGAGATGGACGTCAAACGCAAGCTGTTGCTGGCTTACATCTCCGCCAAGGGTGAGGTGGACGAGTGTTACGGCGGTGACAGCCGTCAGGGGATCAGTGAGGCACCCTTGGAAGAAGAGTTCGCTGCTGACGACTTCGACTGGGGCGAAGACTAACCCGGGCAAAATTCCTGGCCTGTGCCACACTTCCTGAAGCGCATGCGGCAGTTCGCCATGCGGTCATAAGGAAAGTGGCCATGGATCAGGATCGCAAACAACCACTCAGCAGGGTAGATACCCTGCGGACAACGGAAACCGGCTTCCGTTTTCACCACCTGAAGCACCTCTTCTGGGCCCTCGAGATTGGCATCGTCTCGGTGCTACTGCTGCGCCTTGGCCAGGGTGAGGTGGGGCTTGTCGAGGGCATGTTGACCGTTACCGCGCTGTCCATGTGGCTGGTGCCCTGGCTGGCCGGTCGCGGCCAGGTGGACCCCGCGAGGGTGCTGCTGCTGAGTATGATCGCTGTCCTCCTCAGCTTGTTTATGTGGTTGTTCAAAGGACTGCGCGACGAGGTGTTGCTGGGTTTTCCCGTCCTCATCGTGTTTACCGCGTTGATGGGCCATCGCAAACTGTTTTTCAGCATGGTGGCCTATGCGGTGTTCACGGTCACAGCTATCGGCCTGGCCAGCCATTTCGGCTGGCGAAGCTATGCGCCGGCGTACTCCAGCCTGACCGCCATGGTGGTAATCCTGGTGGTGTTGCTGGTGTCGTCCTATATCGCCTGGGTGATCTCCCGCGACCTGCGCCATCTATTTGCCAGCCTGCGGGCAGAGAACCAGCGGGCGCTGGAATCCCAGGCCCGCATCGAGCGGCTCGTATTCCATGACGCCCTCACAGGCCTGCCCAATCGTTCACTGGCGCGAGAATTCTTCAACCACGCGATGTCACTGGCGCGGCGCCAGAACAGGATGGTGGCGACGTTGTTTGTCGACCTTGATCACTTCAAGTCCGTCAACGACTCCTACGGGCACCAGTCCGGCGACGAAATGCTGGTCAAGGTGGCGGTGCGCCTGGAGGCCGCACTGCGAGACAGCGACCAGATATGCCGGCAGGGCGGTGATGAGTTCCTGGTGATTCTCGAAGACATCCAGTCCCAGGAGCAGGCCGCCAGCATCGCCATGAAACTGCTGGACGCCATTCGCCAGCCCACCCAGCTGGGAGATGCCAACGTAGTGCTGACGGCTTCCATCGGCATCGCCATGTCGCCCGCCGACGGTGAGGACTTTGAGGTGGTCAGCAAGCTTGCCGACATCGCCATGTACGATGTGAAGGAGAAAGGCCGCAACGGCTACCTGTTCTTCAACAGCGCCATGAACATCGACGCCACTCGCAACCTCAACCTGCTCACGGAGCTGCGGGAAGCCGTATCGGCCCACCAGTTCGAACTGCATTTCCAGCCCAAGCTGGCCCTGGAAAGCCGCCAGGTGGTGGGGGCAGAGGCGCTGCTGCGCTGGCGGCACCCCAGGGAGGGGTTGTTGTACCCCGGTAGCTTTATTCAGCTGGCCGAACGCAGCGGGGTGATCGTGGACATCTCCGAGTGGGTCATCCCCGAAGCCTGCAGGGCGTGCATGGGCTGGCACCGGGCGGGGTTCACGGACCTTACGGTATCGGTCAACGTGAGCCCCATAGACTTCAAGCGCGGCCATATTGTCGAACTGGTGCAGCGGTCGCTGGCGGAAAGCGGGCTGGCGCCGCGCTTTCTCGAATTGGAGCTGACCGAGACTATGCTGGTGGAGTACCGCGGGCCGGTGAGGGAGGCGATTGACGGGCTGAGTGACATGGGCGTGTCGCTGGCCATCGATGATTTCGGCACCGGCTACTCCAGCCTGCAGTACTTGAAACGGCTGCGAACCAGCGTACTCAAGGTCGACCGCAGTTTTATTTCAAAGGTGGATACCGACGGGGAAGACGAGGCGCTGGTCCAGGCCATGCTGGGGATTGCACGCAGTTTCGAGCTCACCACGGTGGCCGAGGGTGTGGACAGCCAGGCGGTGGCCGACAAGGTGGTTGAGTTGGGCTGCGACGTGGGGCAGGGATTCTACTGGTCGCGGGCGCTGGACGGCCAGGAGTTCATGAGCTTCCTGGGTTCAGGCGACTCGGTTCACTAGCACCGTCATCGCCGCAGCCTCTATCTGCCCGCAAGCGCTGCGTCTGCAACGTCGGCGGGACAGGGTGTATAACCCACCGTTTGGCGCTGCTGGCGCTCGTTGAGCTCCCAGTCCTGTTTTTCCAGCGTCAGGGTGAGCTTTTCACCCGGGACCAGCGATACAGCCAGCTCCTGTGGCGGAGAGGTGTCCAGTTCCACCAGGTACTGCCCCTCGGGCAGCAGGATGGGTTTGTCGGAACCCAATACGCTGCTGGCCACCAGTCGCACGCCGTCGTAGATGCGGATTGGCGTGCCCACGGTGCCCGCCAGCGCGTGCTTCAGTTCCTCGGCGCTGCCCGCCATAAAGAAGCGCCCGTTGCCTGCCTGGGCAATAGCATCCAGACTGGCGCTGTCTTCATCGAGGCTGCTGCCCATACCGAAGCCGATCACGTGAATGGCAACCCCCTGGTCGCGCAGGCGGCTGGCTTCTGCCACGGGATCACCTCCACAGCTCTCGATGCCGTCGGTCACCAGCACTACCGCCTTGTCGCCGTCGATCTGGCGGAAATCCTCACCCGCCTGGCTAAGGGCATAGGCCAGCGGCGTCTGGCCCCGGGGTTGCAGCTTTTGAATGGCAGTCTCCAGATCGGCATGGTTGTTGCGGCCGAAGTCGACCAGCAGCGCGGAATCGTTGCAGTTACGCTCTTCACTGGCGCTGCTGTTGCCGTAAGCGCGCAGAGCCAGGCGGGAGTGGCCGGGGAACTGGCTCGAGGCTTGAAGCAGCGTCTGCTTGGCCACCGCCATTTTGGGCTCGCCGTCCATGCGCCCCCACATGCTGCGGGAGGCATCCACCACCAACTGGATGGAACGTTCGTCCAGGAAAGCCGTGGGCAGGCCGTTGCGAAACGCCTCCACCTCTAGAGCCGCGCAGTTGGGCGGGCCGGAGTTCACGAGGATTTCGGCACTGGCGGTGCTGCCATCGAGACCGGTGGCGATAGCGACGATGCGGTTTTCGCCAGGTTTAAGTACCACCGGTGCGGAGAAGCTGCCGCCGGCCAGGCTGGCAGGAATCAGTGCGCCATCGTTAACTTTCAGCGCCACGGCATCCACCCCGGTGGTGCGCAGGTCCAGAAACGCCTGGGGCAGTCCTGCGGGATCGGTCACCTGGATAAAGCTGCCGCCGGTTCCCGCGGCGATCTCACGCAGAATTTCGGTGCCGTCTTCATCATTGCCGAGCTGCAAGGTGTGTATCGCCACGCCGCTGACTGCAGCCTGTTCCATGGCAAGGCGAGCCTTGCGCTCGCTGGAGCGTCCGTCGGTGAACAGCATGATGGCCCGGGAAGAACCGGGGCGGGCATTGGCCTCAAGCTCGGCCAGTGCCGTGGTGATGCCGTCGGCAATGTCGGTGCCCCCGTCCCGGTCGAGGTTGGCAAGGGCCTTTATCGCCGTCGGCCGGTCCGCCGTCAGGGGCTGCAGCAGTCGCGCCTCAAAATCAAAGCTGACCACTCCGATCTGGATATCGCTTTTGGCGTGCAGGTTCTCGATCAGTCCGGTGGTGCCGGCATCGAGGTAGTTGTCCGGGTCTGTGCGATACAGGCTTTTGGAACTATCGAGCACAAACATCAGGTCGAGGTGGCGCACCCCACCGATGTTCGAGGCGCCACCATCCACCACTACGCGGCGATTGTCGCCGGGCAGGAACTGGCCGGGAGTCGGCGAGAGTATTTCCACCTTCAACTCTGCGGCAGGCGCCTGTATCGAGACAGGCGCCGTCGGCTGCTCAGACCAGGCCAGACCGGCCTGCAGCACACAGGACAGGACCAGGTATTTGGCAATTCGCATGGCGATTTCCCCGCGCTTTCACTGTTCTGAATGCAGATAAGCGAATTCAGGGTATCGCGCGCAAGCGTCCAACTGCACAGATCGAACCTGTGTCACCTTTTTGTAATGAAGGGGTGTGATCAGTGGGTAGTATTACCGGTGATAGTGCCAGTGCAGAACGGCGGCTCAGAAGTAGTGCGTCAGTCGAAAAAGGATATTGCTGTCGTCTTCAAAGAACGCCACCAGAGGCCCATCACTGTCATTGAAGTACCGCAGTTCCGCCTCAAACAGCATCGAACTCGCAATGCGTCGGGTGAACTCGATCGAAGCAATAACCGCACTGGTCTCGGTGTCGACGAATCCACCCGCCAGCAGCTCCGTGTCCTGCGCATCGTTTGGGGTAACGCGCAGGCCCAGGAACAGGTCGTCCTGAAACAGAGTAATGGGCGACTTGACGCTATCGCGGTCATCGTAAAGGTGTTCGACGATAACGCCGATATCGGTGCTGGAGCCGGTAACCCCGAAGAACGTGTATTCAAACCCATAAACGCTGGATAGAAAGCGGTCGCCGGATACATCGGCTGCCACGGCTTCGGCCTTGAGCAGCCAGGGGCCGTGTGTGTATTGAGCATCTATGCCGATTTGAGAGCGCTCCTGATACAGGGTCGTGAAGCGTTCTTCTTCCAGGTCCGGTACGAACAGGGCCTCACGGCTCGTGCCGTGAAAGCCATGTAAGCCAATGTCAAACCGGCCCATTGTCAGGGCATACCTGAGCGCGAGGTCCCCGGCCCATTCATCGCCGTCCCTTTCAAAGTCGGGATTGCCGGTCTCCACTACCGGATCGACCCGCAGGCGGCCGCTCTCTCCCGGCAGGCGTTGCTCCCTGAAGTAGGGTAGGTAGTAGGCTTCGAGAGAGCCGCGGTCGAACCGCCTGCCCAGCCTGAGCATGGGTTGGCCCAGTTTCTCCTCCTGATCAAAGTCCTCCACGCTGTCAAACTGATTGATGATGTCTACCACGTTCCTGGACTCCGCGACGCCCCAGAAGACCTGGCCGACGCCGGCGAGCAACTCCCAGTCGCCACGCCGGTGGGTCCAACTGGCTTCACGGATATCAAAGTAGCTGCGCTGGGAGTCCTGACTGTCCAGGCGGAGATAGGGCTCAACACGTACACGTGAGGCTCTGTCGTCGCTGCGCCAGCGAAGGTCTCCACTGAAAATCACACCGGCCTGCACGCCATCAAACTGCTGTTCGAATTGCGGGTCCTCAGGAAACCAGCGGGCTTCAAGCGCGATCTCTGGTGTGATGCGCGTACTGCCACTCGCGTAAGAGGGGCTGGCCGCTGCCGTCATCGCGGCCACCAATGCCGGTAGCCAGCTTCCTTTAGAACGCATCGAGTGCGGCGGGCTCGAAGTCCCTGCGATTCAGATCCACCGAGAAGTCGTAAGGCTCTGAGTTCAGGACCGTCGTTTTACCGGTGAGATGGTTGGTCATGGTTTGCCGATGGGGCCGCCAGTAGCCTCCGGGATACTCTCGGTAGTCCGTGAGCTCCAGCGTCTTGAACAGCAGACCACCGCGGTCGAAGAACTCGACTTTCCTGCTCTGATAGATCTCCGTATCGAAATAGCAGTGAAGTTTGGTGTACCCGGAGCGCTCATAGAGTGGCTCACAGAGAACCTTGTCGACTTCGGTTCCGTCCTCCAACGTCTCAGTGCCGAGATAGGTGTAGGCATACTTGCCGAGCTCATTGGCCGTTAGATCTTCGAAGGCGAATTCCGATCCGACAAAAGGCCCCGATTTATTGGAGGAGGATATGCGCTTCACCCGCCGCAGAGCGGGCAGGTACAGCCATTGATCGTCTGACTCCAGAATGCGCGCGTGAGAGAGCAGCGCCGTACCTTCCACGTCGGGCGGAGAGAAAAAGCGGGTCATGGCGCGATCTCCATTGCCCTTGCCCTGTTTTTCCAGCGTATCGATCTGGAGTTCACGCACGGTTTCCCTGCCGAGGCGATCAGCCAGGGTCATCGTCAGCCTCACGGACGAACTGCCGAAGCCGGCGTCGGATCTGTCTGAGCGTTCGGCAATGGCGTAGCCTCGGGCTTGGGGCTCCTCGGGGAGTAGCCCAGATGGCTGCGAGGACGCAGTAGCGCTAACCCATACACAGGTCAGCAAGAGGGGTTTCAACAAAGCTTTTATGGCATAGTCTCCTGTGCATCGATGGGCACCCCCGATGGCTCGCCGGCCACCGACAGGGCTTTGTCTGCAATGAGGAACAGCGCTGGCAGAAGCGTGAAATTCACGATCATGGCCAGCACCACGGCAATGGCGGTGAGCAGTCCCAGGTCGGCGTTGAGCTTGAAGGTGGACGTGACCAGAATGCAGAACCCGGCGACCAGAATGACCGTGGTGTAAAAGATGGCCATACCGGCGGTATCAAAGGCGTATCGAACCGCGTCCTCGGGGGTCATCCCAGCGTGTTGGCGAGCGCGCAGGTACTTCGACAAGAAGTGCACCGTGTAGTCGACGATCAGGCCTACCGCCACAGCGCCCACTGCGGCGATAGAAAAACCAACGACACCGACCAGGACTGCCCAGATGCCGAAGGCAGCCAGTATGGGCAGCGCGTTGGGTATCAGGCTCACCACGCCGATTTTCACGGATCTGAAGGTGACGGCCAGGATGACGAAAATGACCGCCACCAGGTAAAGCGCACCCTCGAACACCGCCTCGATATTGCGCTGCGCGACGAACGCAAACAGCACCTTGGAGCCGGTCACATCGAGGGTGAAGCCCGGGGCGTAGTCGGCAAACCAGTCGCGGGATCGCTGAATGAAGGCGCGGGTGTCCGCGGTCGTGATATCCCGCATTGTCGCGGTCACGCGCGTCGACCGGCGATCGATGTCGACGCGGTCATTCAGATCCAGGCCGTAAGGCAGCGATAACTCGTACACGAGCAGATACTGAGATGCGACCGCACTGTTCTCCGGCAGGCGATAGTAGGTGGTGTCATCCCCGTTCAGGTTTTTGTTTAGCCGCTTGACGATGTCGGACAAGGAGAAAACATGCGCCACATCATCCGATTGCGTACGAAGGAAGGCCGTGAACGCCTCCAGCGCCGTCAGGAATTCCGGATCGGTGACGCCACCGTTCACGCCCGGATCAAGAACAAACTCGATATTGTCCGAGCCGAAGTAGGGCCTGGATGCATCGATTGCCTGCCGGAACTCGAGCGATTCATCAAAGTACAGCGACCACTGGTCGTTAACGGTAAGCGTCGGTATTGCCAGGGCGGCGGCGATGTAGGTGGTGAGCGAGGCCGCCGCCACCGTCACAGGCCGCGCAATCACAGCGTTCGCTATACCGCGCACCAATCGATTGGTCGACGCCTCAGAGGTGGCGCTGCCGCTCGACCTGAAGCGCAAGGGCAATAGGCTCAGGGCCGCGGGCAGGAAGGTAACTGACAACACCCAGGCGGCGGCGATACCTGCCGCGCTCATGTTGCCGAGGTGGTGAAACGGAGGGCTATCTGAGAAATTAAGCGTCAGGAAGCCAATCACGGTGGTTAACGAAGTAATCGAGATCGGCGCAAAGTTCACTGCCGTGGATTCGATAATGGCGTCGTGCCTGGCGGCGCCGGTCATCATCTTGGTGCGAATGCCGGCGATGATGTGGATAGCGTCGGCTACTGCGATAGTCAGGATAATCGTGGGCGCCGCCAGGGAAATGGGCGTAAGCGCCACGCCGGTCAATCCGCCGATACCGACGCCAACCAGGGTCGATAGCGCAATCACCAGGAGAGTCGCGATCACCGCCGACAGCGAACGCAGCGCCACCAGGGTCACCAGCAGAATGAACCCATACACCGCCGGGATGAGGGTCGAGGAGTCGCGTACGCCGGCTTCCTCAAACGCCGCCGACAGCGCCGCGACGCCCGTGAGGTGGATCTCATGGTTCGGGTACTTTTCCAGAATGGCCGCTTTGATCTCTCGCGCTGCGGCCACCGTTGCACTGGCGGCGCTCTGGGTGTTCGGCGGCAACTGGATGACCGCGTTTACCAGCGCGGCGCCCCCATCCCGGGACACGATGAAGCCATCGATCAGAGGCTCCCCGCGGGCGGTACTGCGAATGCGAGCAATATCGGCAGCTGTGAGTGTCGAGGGCTTCAGGACGAGGTCTTCGACCAGAAGATCGTCATCAATGCCGCGGGTGTGCTGAAAGTTGGTGATGCTGTCCACCCGCGAGACGTAGGGGAGCGTCCAGGCGCGTTCGGTCAGTGCGTAAACTGCAGCGAGCGTCTCCCTGGTGTAGATGTCACCTTTACGGGGGGTGATGACGAAGGCGATATTGTCGGGTTTGCCGAAGGTCCCCTGGACGTTTTCGTTGGCGAGGTAGTCGGGGTTGTCCGGGCCGAAAAAGACCCGGTAGTCGCCGGCGAACTGCAGGGTGCCGGCGCCCATGCCGAGTCCCAGACAGGTAGAAGCGGCTAGCAGCAGACACAGCCACCGCAGCCGGATAGACAGGGTGGCGATGCCCTTGCCCATGGTTTCAAGTGCGTTTGACTTCATCGTGGGTGACCCCTAATGTGTACTGTACGGTACTGTACAGTGAACAGTACGGTACAGTACACCTATACAGATCACAAGCAATGAGCCTTTTCAGGGCTGGAAATTTATATGAGTAGAGAACCTGCAATCCCCGACGCGGCCACCTACACCGCGGGCAGCCCCCAGGAACGCATCGTTACGGCGGGCCGCAAGTTGTTCTTCGAGGTCGGTTTCAGTCGAATCTCCACCGACGCCTTGTGTAAAGAAGCGGGAGTGTCGAAGGCGACGCTGTACAAATACTTTCCAAACATGTCCGAGGTGCTCGTCGCTGTGACCGCAGTGGAGGGGGATCGCTTCGAACCTTCGTCAGTGCCGCCGGTTGAAACCTTTGAGGCATTTCGGGCGGCGTTAATTGACTACGGCACAAGGCTGCTCACGTTCCTGAATGAACCGGATATTCTTCATTTCAATCACTTGATGCATGAGGAAGCGCGAGCGCACCCGGACAACGCGAGAGCGTTTTATGGCGCTGCGTACCAGCGGACCCTGGACTACCTGCGGGAGCTGTTCAGGCAGGCAGAGTTATCTCAAACCTGTACGTTCAACTGCTCACACACTGACCTTGCAGACATGCTGCTGGGCATGTGGGAGGGCATGGGTATGGTGAGAGCGAATCTGTGTGTGGATTCAACGCCCTTCAGGAATCCCGAAGCCTGGGCTGAGCAATCCGTGCACACGTTTCTGCAAGGGTGCGTATGCACCACTGATAAATGACCTTAGGCGGTCGCCCAGTTGCGCAGTCAACGTCCGTCATCCATCGCAACCACAACCTTGCCGTGGTTTTCGCCACGCATCAGGCGTGCAAAGGCTGCCGGCGCCGATGCCAGGCCGCGACTGACGTCTTCCCAGGACTGCAGCTTTCCCTTGTCGTGGAGCGCTAGCGCTTCCTCAAGGAACTCGTCGCGCCGATCCTCGAAATCGTAAACGACAAGTCCATAAATGATCGCCCGAGCCCGGATCCAGAGGCCTGGCGGTGGCCCGGCCGGACGGCTATCGCTGTTGTAATCGGCCATCAGGCCGCAGAGCAGTACCCGCCCGCCCTGGGCGAGTCGCTCGCTGGCCAGGGTCAGCAGTTCGCCGCCCACGAGATCGAAATAGACGTCGATTCCGTCGGGGCAGTACTCGTCCAGGGCTGTCGCTATGTCGTCGCTGCGCCGGTTGATGCAGTGGGTGTAACCGAGTGCTTCCGTCGCCTGGCGGCACTTCTCGTCACTACCTGCGACGCCAATCACCCGGCAGCCGTCGGCGCTGGCAAGCTGACCCGCCACGGCGCCCACGCCCCCGGTGGCGGCCGGAATGACCACGGTCTCGCCCGCCTGGGGCCTT
>JANQGK010000046.1 GCA_028277365.1 Halieaceae bacterium
AGCAGGGTATGTTCAGGGCGTCGGGGTATAGCGCAGTCTGGTAGCGCGCCTGCTTTGGGAGCAGGATGTCGGGGGTTCGAATCCCTCTACCCCGACCAATTCACACCCGGTTCAGGAGAGCGCCCGCAACAGGTTTCGCGGGTAGACGTGGTGGCCGTAGCTCATCAGGTAGAGCACCGGATTGTGGCTCCGGAGGTGGGGGGTTCGAGACCCCTCGGCCACCCCAATTTTCCCACCTCAAGCGACGGCGGCCGAGCGCAATGTGCCGGTCTGTGCTTGCTATCCCCCGGTCTGCACGGGAAAATTTACACGCCCCAGATATCCGCCCGTAGCTCAGCTGGGTGAGGCAAGCGATTGCAAAGCACAGCTTTGCGCACCCCGGAGCGCCGGCCGACCGAACGACGGCGAGCTGTGCTCGCCGGCCGGGCCGCGGAGCGGGAGCAACAGCAAGCCGTCAGGCTTGCCTTCCTTGAGATGGCACGGGAGAATTCGAACGCCCCAGATATCCGCCCGTAGCTCAGCTGGATAGAGCAACGGCCTTCTAAGCCGTCGGTCAGAGGTTCGAATCCTCTCGGGCGGGCCATATAACTGAAAAAGCCACCCTCGCGGTGGCTTTTTCAGTTATCCGGTCTGCTGGAGGGACTTGGTTCGAACCTCCGTTCGACAAAACGCGACCACAGGAGCGTTTTGGACGCCCGCAGCGCGAAGCGCGAGGACGCCCGGAGGGTCAGAGCACCCCTTAGGGTGCTCTGATCAATCCTCTCGGGCGGGCCATCTCCCTGCGGGAGCTGCCACTTCCTCGGGATTTCCGGCCAGCCAGCACAGCTGGCTGTCGTTCGGCTGCACGCCTTGCTGCGCAAGGCAACCGTTTGCCTCACCCTCTCACTCAGACCACCTGCCTGACTCCCTCTCATACCCCCTGCAACCAAACTGACTTCGATCCTTCTTCCCGCTGACAAAAAACAATCACGGACCCTGCCTAGGATGGTGGTACTCGGCATCTGTTAAGGAATCCGCCATGAAAAACGCACTTCCCATTGTCCTGTTGGCTGCGCTGACCTCCCAGGCCGCGATGGCCGACGAAGTCTGCCTGCCGGAGAGCCTCGACGCCACCATCGAGAAAGATGGCGACGCGGTACGCTTCGCCCAGTTCAATGCGTTTCTGAACCGTGACAATGAAGGTGAGCTTATCGAGAACCTCGCCTCCAACCCCGCCATGCAGGACCAGATTCGCGCGGTAGCTGAAATCATCCAGCGGGTGCGGCCGGACGTGCTGCTGCTGAACGAGTTCGACTACGACGCGGCGGGGGAGGGCATCGCCCTGTTCCAGGAAAACTATCTGGGAGTCAGCCAAAATGGGCAGGCCCCCATCCACTACCAGTATGTGTTCAATGCAGCATCCAATACCGGGGTGCCCTCCGGGGTCGATCTCAACGGCGACGGCAGTGTGGGTGGCCCCAATGACGCCTTTGGTTTCGGGTTTTTCCCAGGCCAGTTCGGGATGGTATTGCTGAGCCGCTTCCCGATTGATGAGAAACGATCGCGCACTTTCCAGGAATTCCGCTGGGCCGATATGCCCGACAATGTCATTCCCCCTGACTTTTACTCCGATGAGGCCCTGGAAGTCTTCAGGCTGTCTTCCAAGAGCCACTGGGACGTAGTGTTCAAGGTGGGGCGGCAGCGCGTGCATGTGCTGGCCGCCCACCCCACACCGCCGGTATTCGACGGGCCCGAGGACAGCAATGGCCGCAGAAACTTCGATGAAATCCGCTTCTGGGCCGACTACGTCGGACCCAGGAGAGATGCTCGTTACATCTACGACGACCGCGGTCGCCACGGCGGCCTGCGCGGCCGCGATCCCTTCGTCATCATGGGCGATTACAATGCCGACCCCTTCGACGGAGACAGCTTCGAACAGGCGATCCTGCAACTGCTGGAGCATCCCGTCATCGATTCCGGCATGCCCCCGGCCAGCTTCGGCGGCGTGGAGGACAGCGCGCTGGAAGGTCTGTTGAATGACAGCCACGCGGGCAACCCGGGATTTGACACCGCGGATTTCAACCCCGCGGGGCCTGGCAACCTGCGCGTCGACTACGTTCTGCCTTCGAGGCGAGGCACCGAAATCGCGTGTGGCGGCGTTTTCTGGCCGCAGCGCAACGAGGCCACGCGGCCGCTGGTCGGCGATGGCTTTCCGGTAGTCTCATCTGATCATCACCTGATCTGGCAGGACCTGGAGCTTGAGCGCGGCGGCGATGATGATGACGACGATTACGACGACTAGCATTGGCTATAACAGGATCGCCGTCGCCGGATACGGGGTTACTGGAGCACTCGTTAATGCTGGCAATGACGCCAGCTATATCACTGGTCAGCTTCGGAAGCTTCGAAATCCAACACCCGCATTTCGCCGTGCCGGTTGTAAATGCTATTGCCGCCGAGGGCCCACTGTTTGAAACCGCCCGCCATACTCGAGACATTGGTGTAACCCATGTCCTGTAGCGCCCTGGCGCCCAGGGCAGCGCGGCTGCCGCTGCGGCAGTAGAGAACGATCTCGTGATCGGCGGACACCTGCATCCTGCCTATGGCGAATTCCAGCTTGCCGCGGGGAATCCAGTTGGCGCCGCGCAGATGGCCGGCCTGGTACTCGCGCTCGGTGCGCACATCCACCAGCAGCAGGTCGCGATTTGTCTTCAGCAGGGCGGATAGTTCCGCCGGAGAGAGTTCCCTGATCGACGCCCGCGCCTGTTCCGCCAGCTTCAGCGGTGACTGCAGCGTTTCCTCCGGCGCGGTGTCTGCGGCGGCCGGGCCGCCGGTGATGGTAATCACTGTGAATGCAAAAATCAGTGCAAGACTACGCATGGTCGGGAATCCTCATAGCGCCAGTTCAGCCATGCCCCGCAGCGTGTCCACATCGCCATGGAAATACAGGGTCGTGACCGGCGACTTCTTCCAGTCCTCGAGTTTCTCTGCGATGCGCTCTCTCGGGCCGCACAGAGAGATTTCGTCAGCGAACGCCGTGGGTACCATGGCGATCGCCTCGTCGCGCCGGTCGGCAAAAAACAGCTCCTGAATCTGCTCTGCTTCGTCGGCAAAGCCCATACGGGCCATCAGCTCCTTGTGGAAATTACGCTGCTTGGAGCCCATGCCACCGATGTAGAAACCCAGCATGGCCTTGACCGGGTAGAGGGCTTCCTCAAGGTTATCGTTGATGCTGACGATGGCGCCGGCGGTAATCTCAAAGCCCGGCTTGCGGTGGGCAATCTGATCCGCGTACACCTCCTGCCGGTAGGGGGAGTAGTACAGCGGCAGCCAGCCATCGGCGATCTCCACGGTTTGGGTGACGTTTTTCGGGCCTTCAGCGCCAATAAAAATGGGAACATCCGCCCGCAGCGGATGGGTGATCGGCTTCAGGGGCTTGCCCATGCCCCAGGCGCCCGGGCCGTTGTAGGGCAGAGGGTAATGCTCGCCGTCGTTGGTCACCGGCGCTTCTCGAGCCAGTACCTTGCGAATGATGTCCACGTATTCACGGGTGCGCGAGACCGGCTTGCTGTAGGGCTGACCGTACCAGCCCTCGACAACCTGGGGGCCGGAGACGCCGAGCCCCAGGATCATGCGACCGTTGGACATATGGTCCAAGGCCAGGGTGGCCATGGCGCAGGCGGTGGGAGTGCGCGCGGAGAGCTGAGCCACGCCGGTGCCGAGGCGAATCTTCGAGGTATGGGCGCCGATCCAGGCCAGCGGTGTGAAGCAGTCGTTCCCCCAGGACTCTGCGGTCCACACCGAGTCGTAGCCCAGCCGCTCCGCCTCCTGTGCCAGTTCCACATGGGATGCAGGATAGAGCGCGCCCCAGTACCCGAGTTGCAATCCCAGCTTCAAATTACTCACGTTCGTTCCATCGCCGAAATCTACAGAAGCCGCAGTATAATGCACCGGAGCATGCAGGAAACCAGCCTATGACGGAACTCACCCATCTCGATGCGTCCGGCCGCGCCGCCATGGTCGACGTCGGCGACAAGGACGTAACCCGGCGCGAGGCGGTGGCCGCCGCCTCTATCTTCATGCAGCCGGAAACCCTGGCGCTGATCGAGCGCGGCGGCCACAGCAAGGGTGATGTTTTCGCCGTGGCGCGCATCGCCGGCATCCAGGCGGCCAAGCGTTGCAGCGATCTCATACCCCTCTGTCACCCGCTGCCGCTCAGCAGCGTCAAGGTCGAGCTTGAAGCCAATCCCGCCGCTGGCAGTGTCGATATCACCGCCACCTGCAAGCTGGCAGGGCGCACCGGTGTGGAGATGGAGGCCCTGACGGCGGCCTCGGTGGCGGCGCTGACTATTTACGACATGTGTAAGGCCGTGGACCGCGGCATGGTGATCGGCGAGGTCCGCCTGCTGGAGAAAAGCGGCGGGGCTTCGGGTGACTGGCAGCGGGAAGCGCCATGATCAGGGTGCTGTTTTTTGCGAGACTGCGCGAACAACTGGATGTTGGCCAAATGGAGCTGTCCGCTGAGGAGGCCGGGACCACCGTAGCGGAGCTGAGGCAGCGATTGACTGCCCGGGGTGAGCCTTGGTCAACGGCGCTGTCGGCAGACAATGTGCTGTGCGCCGTCAACCAGCAGCAGGCGCGGGGCGACGAGCCGCTTACAGCGGGCGACGAGGTGGCTTTCTATCCGCCGGTCACCGGGGGCTAGGCCGTCTTGGTCGAGGTCAGTATCCAACAAGAAGATTTTGATGTGGGCCAGCTGCAGCGTGAGCTGCTGGGGCAGGACACGAGCATCGGCGCCGCGGCAGTGTTTGTCGGCTGTGTGCGTGGCGTGCCCGATAAGGAAGCTGCCGCCTCCGACGCCGTGCTGGCAATGGAGCTCGAGCACTACCCGGGTATGACCGAGAGCAGCATCCAGGCCATTGTCGACGAGGCGCGGCAGCGCTGGGCCCTGCGGTCGGTGCGGGTCATTCACCGGATCGGCGAGCTCAGGCCTGGGGACCAGATTGTTTACGTGGGGGTTGCTTGCGGCCACCGCGGCGAAGCCTTCGAAGCCTGCGAGTTCATCATGGACTACCTGAAGACCCGGGCGCCGTTCTGGAAAAAGGAGACCACACCGTCAGGCGCGCGCTGGGTGGATGCACGGGACAGTGACGATGCAGCCGCGGCGCGCTGGGACCTGGCGAGCGAGCCGGCAGGGGATTAGCACGCCGGCTGTGTATAATCCCGGCCTTCGATCCTGCAAGGAGATGACATGAGTTTTTCATCCCGTGAATTCCGCGACGCCCTCGGCCGCTTCGCCACCGGTGTCTGTGTCATTACCGGGCAGTCCGACAACGGCGCCCCTTTCGGGATGACCGTCAACTCCTTCGCCTCGGTGTCCTTAGACCCTCCGCTGATCCTGTGGAGCCTGCAGAACGACTCCGACATGTACGACACTTTCAACACCTGCAAGCGCTGGGCGGTCAATATCCTGCGCGCCGACCAGCAGGCTCTGTCCGGTCGCTACGCGGTCAAGGGGGAGCACGACCTGGATGCTGCGCACTTCGAGCCTGGTGTCACCGGTATCCCCATCATGCCGGATACCCTGGTCAGCTTCGAATGTGAAGAAGAGGCCCGCCACGCCGGCGGCGACCACGTGATCCTCGTAGCGCGGGTGCTGGCGATGAGCCATCGCGACAGCGGCGCACCTCTGGTGTTCTGTTCTGGCGCCTATGCCGAGCTGGCCAGCTAGCCCGTGAAGTTCTGCAGCAACTGCGGCAGCAAGGTCAGCTTTCGGATTCCTGAGGGGGACGACCGGCCGCGCCACGTTTGCGACAGCTGCGACACCATTCATTACAGCAACCCCAGGGTGATCGTCGGCTGTGTGCCGGAATACGAGGGCAAGATACTGCTCTGCCGCCGCGCCATTGAACCTCGCAGCGGGCTGTGGACCCTACCGGCGGGCTTTATGGAGAACGGCGAAACCACCCTGCAGGGAGCGGCTCGGGAGACCTGGGAAGAGGCACGTGCCGAGGTTTATGAACAGCATCTCTATCGCATTTTCGATGTGCCGGGTATCAACCAAGTCTACATGTTTTACCGGGCTCGTGTCGTCGACGGCGCCTACGGGGTAGGTCCCGAATCACAGGAAGTGGAGCTGTTCACGGAGGACAGTATCCCCTGGGACGAAATCGCCTTCCCGGTGGTGTACCACACATTGCGGGAGTTTTTTCACGACCGCACCAACGCCCATTGGCCCGTGCGCGTGTCTGCGATCAAGCGATGACGGAAGCACAACAAATACTGCTGGCCGCCGCAGGCGCAGGCTTCCTGCTTGGTGTCTTGCTGGCCTGGGGGCTGGTGGCGCTGCGCGCCCAGCGCGCGGCCCAGGCCCGGGAGCTCGAACACGCCCAGGCCCTGGCCGAGCTGCGTGAGCAGAACGCCCGCCTGCAGCAGCAGTTGCACAGTGAGTCCCAGGCTGCCTCGGAAAAACTCGAGCTGCTGCAGAAGGCGCGCAAACAGCTTGAAGATGAATTCAGCAACCTCGCCAACCGTATTTTCGAGGAGAAGAGCGAGCGTTTCCTGAAAACCAATAAGGACACGCTGGCTGCCACCCTCGACCCGCTGCGCACCCAGCTCAAGGATTTCCGCAGCAAGGTGGAGGACGTCTACGACCGCGAGACCCGCGACCGGCTGTCGCTCAAGCACGAGCTGACGGCGCTCAAGGAGCTCAACCAGCGCATGTCCGAGGATGCAGTCAACCTGACCCGGGCGCTGAAGGGTGACAAGAAAACCCAGGGCAACTGGGGGGAAGTGGTGCTGGAGCGGGTGCTGGAGGAATCGGGCCTGCGCAAGGGCCATGAATACGAGACCCAGTTCAGCGCCACATCCGGGGAGGGCCAGCGACGCCAGCCCGACGTGGTAGTGCGCCTGCCGGAAGGTAAAGACATCGTGGTGGACTCCAAGGTATCGCTGGTGGCCTACGACCGTTACATCGGCTGCGAAGACGAGGTCGAGCGCAAACAGGCGCTGGCGGAACACGTGCAGGCGGTGAAGCAGCATATCGACGGCCTCAGCCTCAAGGAGTACGAGCAGCTGGAGGGCATCAACAGTCTGGACTTCGTGTTGCTGTTCATTCCTATCGAGTCGGCCTTCATGGCGGCCTTCGACAGTGATCCGTCCATGTTCACCCGGGCGTACGACAAGCAGATCATCGTGGTCAGCCCCACGACCTTGCTAGCTACTCTGCGCACGGTTCAGAGCCTGTGGCGCTACGAGCACCAGAACCGCAACGCAGAGAAGATCGCGTCCCAGGCGGGTGCCATCCACGACCAGTTTGCTCTGGTGCTGGAGTCCTTGGCGGACCTCGGCCGACATATCGACCGGGCCCACGAGAGCTGGGATAAGACCCGGGCGCGCCTGTCCACCGGCCGGGGCAATCTGGTCAAGCGGGTCAGGGACCTTGAAAAGCTGGGCGCGCGAACCCGTAGAGCGCTACCCAAAGAGATGATAGAGAACGATAGCGGCGATGAGCCGCCTGAAGAGGAGGGCGCAGCGGTCCTGGAGCTCGATCGCGGCGGCAACCGGAACAACGGCGAACACTCAGAATAGGAAGGACGAACTACATGGCATTTCCAAAGATCGGCAATATGGCGCCTGCCTTCACCCTGCTTGACCAGGACGGCAACAAGGTCAGCCTCAAGGATTTTCGCGACAAGAGCAACGTGGCGTTGTATTTCTATCCCAAGGCCATGACGCCGGGCTGCACCAATCAGGCCTGCGGCATCCGCGACAGCAAGGCTGCCTTCAAGAAAGCCAACACGGTGGTTCTGGGTGTCAGCCCCGACCCGGTGGCGCGCCTTGGCAAGTTCATTGACAAGGAAGGCCTCAACTTTACCCTGTTGTCCGACGAGGACCGCGCGGTGACTGAGAAGTATGGCTGCTGGGGCCTCAAGAAGTTCATGGGCCGTGAGTCTATGGGGGTATTGCGCACGACCTTCATCATTGGCAAGGACGGGCGCCTGAAGCACATCATGGACAAGGTGAAAACCAAGTCACATCACGACGACGTTCTGACGCTGCTCGACGAGCTCAATCTCTAAGGGAAGTGACTCGCGGTGCCTGCGGCGAGAAGGCAGGCGCCTTTTTGGCAGGGAGGACTGACAATAATACCCCTTTTTCTGCTCAAGTAAACCATAGGATTCGCTCCTAAGCCCCTGTAAACTCGAGATAACTCGGGGCATCGCTGCCTGCCCGACCGGCTTCCACGGGGATGGACGCCGAGGGTGCGGCGGTGCGTTTCGCGTCGTTGTGTGACGCGGCACCAGAAATGCGCAAGCCAAATTGCGTCGGGTGCATTCGCAGCGACAGAATCCCGAATAATAAACAGGACGGCGCGGCCCAGGCTGCCGTCACCGGCGTGTGAATGCCCGGGTGGGGACCCGCGGCACCCATGCGCGATGCCTTTGGACCAATGATAATGAGCCGACCCAGTCGGCCGGGATTGAAAACATGACGGAATTGCGGCAGTTCAGCTTTATCAAGCTCGTCCTCACAGGGCTTTTCCTGGCGGCAGTCAGCGCCTGTGGCGGCGGTGGCGGTGGCCCCGGCTTCGTCGGCGGTGGTATCGACGACCCTGGCACGGGTGGTGGCGGGGGCACCGGCGGCGTATCGATTACCTTGACTGATACCGACGGCAACCCGACAAACACGGTTAGCGAGTCCAGCCCTGGCATTGTCCTGGTGACAGTGGGTAGCGCTGGCATTCTGGTGAGCGTGACCACGACCGTTGGCGCAATCGCACCTGCATCAGGCCTTTCCAATGAAGACGGTGTCGCCAGTTTCGTGTTAGAAGCCAACGATCAGTCCGGCGCGGGTACCGTCACCGCGACCACTACTGGCGGCGAAGCGTCACTGAATTTCCAAATCGAATCTGTCAACGCAGGCAACAATGTTCTGGTGCTGGCGCTCACTGACAACGCAGGCAATCCGACCAATAATATTACTGATATCAGTCCAGCTACCCTGACGGTCACGGCAAGGGACGCATTCGGGCAAGCTGTGGCGAACGAGATTGTTACTGCGACCGCCTCGCTGGGTGTGCTGGCGCCTGACTCCGGCAGCGCCCTGACTGACCTGACCGGTGTTGCGACTTTCACGATCAGCTCCGGTGGGTCGCTGGGCGCCGGCAGCGCCACGGCAACACTCGGTGGCGCATCTGCCTCTGTGAACTATCAGATCGGTGAGGCCAACCTGCGTATTGGCCGTTTCGATGGGGGCAATTTCGTAGAGGGAGAAATTCAGGCCGGCGCCACATCGCTTCCGGCGGCGGGTTCCACTCCATTGTCCGTCACCGTGGTGGAGCCCGATGACTCGGTGGTTACCACGGTTGTGCCAGTGCAGTTCTCCAGCGGTTGTGCCAGTCTTTCACCGCCGCTGGCGGAGCTTCCCTCGGAGGTCAATACGGTCAATGGCGTCGCCACGGCCACTTTCACCTCGGCGGGATGTACCGGCACCGACACCGTCACCGCAGCCATCGTGCAGGGCAATACTCAGACGGCCGCTGTCACGTTGACGATCGCCACCGCGGACGTCAATTCGATTGCGTTCCTCGATGCTGAACCACAAACCATCGCGCTACAGGGCACAGGGGGCGCGGGGCGCTCCGAGACATCTTCAGTGTCTTTCCAGGTACTGGATACCACCGGTGCGCCGGCGTCAGGCGTCGATGTAGCCTTCACCCTGTCAACCACCATCGGCGGACTCAGTCTCACCAATCCAGAAGCGACCACCAATGAACAGGGAATCGCTCGGGCCATTGTACAGGCTGGCAACGTTTCAACCTCCGTGCGGGTTACCGCCACTATTGACGTGAGCGGCGCCCAGCTGAGCACAGTCTCTGACCGTCTTATCGTCAGTACCGGTCTGCCCGACCAGAACTCCGTATCCATGGCAGCGGAGACGCTCAACCCGGGCGGGGGTCGTGATGACGGTGTGACGACGGTGGTCACGGTGCGGATGGCCGACAAATTCAACAACCCGGTTCCAGATGGCACCGTGGCCTTCTTCACCAGCGAGTACGGCGCCATCGAGGATAGCTGTGAGCTGACAGGCGGCGGCTGTAGCGTCACCTGGACCAGCCAGGAGCCGCGCCTACCGCTGATTTACAATGACACCACCGGTACGGATCCATTTGTCTCCACCATATTCAATCGCCCCTGTCTGTACCTCGCCGGTGCCCCCTCCGGGCTCCCATGTCCGCTGGAGGCGAGTGTCACCGATCCGGGCCCAATCATCGGCCGCCTCAGTGCCATCACCGTGATCGCGGTGGGTGAGGAGAGCTTTATTGATACCAATGGCAACGGTCTCTACGATGTGGGTGAACCTTTCGATGACCTGCCGGAGGCTTGGCTCGACAAGAACGACAATGGCCAGTTCGACAATACGCCGCCGCTGTGCACCATCAATCGCGCCACGCAGGCTGGGCGCCTCTGCGCCGAAGGCCAGGAGGAAATCTTCTTCGACTTCGACGAGGACGGCGTCTACGATCAGGCCAACGGCATCTACAACGGGTCGCTCTGTCCCCAGGCGCTGGCGGATGCAGGCCAGTGTTCACAACAGCTGCTTCACGTTCGACGCCGCAGTTTGATCATGATGTCGGGGGAAACACAGTTTGTTGGATTCTATGAGAATGTTGATCCGGACCCCGGCGACGGCGTATTCGTGGCCAGGCAGGTCGTGAGCACCGGAGTCTTTATGGCGTCCGGTGGCGGGGCACGTAGTTTTGAAGTGGCTGTGTCCGATGAATTCAACAATCCTCCGCCGGCAGGCGCGTCCATCACGGTCTCCGCGAATGGCTGCGAGATCATTGGCGGTGACACGGATACGGTGCCGTCCTTTGCTTCCACCGGTGCGTATCGCGTGGGCTTCACCGTGCGGAACCAAAGCGACAACACGGAAGATCTCGATGGGGAGATTACGATCACGGTTGATGTCGCTGGAAGATCGGAGACGTTCTTTGTGGGCTGTGTCGACGAGGCCGGCTGATTAAGTTGAGAAAGCGGGCACCGCCCGCTTTCTTTTGGCACATCAAACTATCAACTAGTAGGCTATAGTAGAAGCAGTGTTGGTAGTGCCGCATAGCTAAGGAGGTAGACCATGCCCGAAGCGCCCGCCAAGTGCCCCCACGTTGACCTGACCGACCCCGACGCTTTCAAGGGTGGAATGCCCCGCGAGGCCTTTAGCTACCTGCGCCGCGAAGCGCCCGTGTACTGGCATGAGGACCCTGCCCAGGGCCGCGGATTCTGGGCCGTGACTCGCCATGCGGACCTGGACTATATCTCCAAGAACCCGCAGATCTTCTCCTCTGAAGTGGAAACCTGCTTTTTGCACGAGCACGATGAGGAAACCCTGCCGTTCATGCAGCTTCAACTCATTAACATGGACCCGCCCAAGCACCTCAAGTACCGACGCCTGGTGCGCAATGCCTTTACGCCCAAGGCGGTGGACTCCTACGAGGCGCGGTTTCGGGAAGTGGCGCGAGAGATAGTAACGGCGGCGGTGGAGGGTGGCCGCTGCGAGTTCGTCGAGGAGGTCGCCGCCGAGCTGCCGTTGATCGCCATCTGCGAATTGATGGGTGTGCCACTGGACCGGCGCCGGCGCATTTTCGAGCTCACCAACATCATGATCGGTATGGACGACCCGGAGCTGGCCACCACCCAGGAAGAGGGCATGATGGCGATGATGGAAATGTTCGGCATTGCCCAGGAGCTGGCGGCTGAGCACCGGGCCAATCCCCAGGAGGATATCGTCAACGTGCTGCTCACAGGCACTGTGGAGGACGAGCCGCTCACCGACGACGAATTCTGCTACTTCTTCCTGATGCTCATCGTGGCCGGCAACGAGACCACCCGCACGGTCACCAGCCACGGTATGCGCCTGCTGATGGAAACCGGCCAGTACCAGGCCCTGCAGGAGCATCCGGAATGGCTGGAAGGCGCAATCGAGGAGTTTCTGCGCTACAACCCCGCCGTAATCGCCTTCCGCCGTACTGCAGTCGAAGACGCCGAAATCGGCGGCCAGAAGATCAGCAAGGGTGACAAGGTGCATATGTTCTACGGTGCCGCCAGTGCCGACGAGGCGGTGTTCGAGGACGGCGACCGTTTCGATATCACCCGGGCCGACCGGGAGGACGTGCGCAACAATCACCGCGCTTTCGGAATCGGTGAGCACTTCTGCCTGGGTTCCCACCTGGCGCGCCTTGAGCTGCGGGTGATTTTTGAAGAGATCCTCAGCCGCATCGCCAACCCGGCGTTCGATGGCGAGATTCGCTGGCTGCGCTCCAACTTCATCAACGGCATCAAGGCCATGCCAATTCGCTTTGACGTTTTGCCCGCCGCCGGAGAGCATACAGCGAGCTAGACAGTCACTGACAGGGGCAATCTATGCGCGCCATTGCCATCTCAGAACCCGGCGCTCCCGAGGTTCTCGTGCTTACCGAACTGCCGGACCCGAGCCCCGGGCCGGGCGAGGTACTCATCAAGGTTCATGCCGCGGGCCTCAACCGCGCTGATATCGTGCAGCGCCAGGGCTTCTATCCGCCGCCACCGGGCGCACCGGACACGCCGGGACTGGAGGTCGCCGGCACGGTCGCGGCTCTCGGTGAGGGCGTGGACGCCTGGTCGGAAGGGGACCGGGTCTGCGCACTACTGGCAGGTGGCGGCTACGCGGAATTGGCGGTTGCGGCCGCCGCCGAGTGCCTGCCCATCCCGGATGAGATGAGCTTTGAAGAGGCGGCGGGGTTGCCGGAAACCGTACTCACGGTCTGGTCCAACGTCATGCAGCGCGCCGCTATCCGGCCCGGTGAGAGCTTCCTGGTGCATGGCGGCAGCAGCGGTATTGGTACCTCGGCCATCCAGATGCTGACTGCCTACGGCTGCCCGGTGTACGCCACCGCCGGTTCCGCCGAGAAGGTCGAAGTGTGTGAGGCTCTGGGCGCCCGGCTGTGCGTTAACTACCGAGAGCAGGATTTCGTCGAAGTGATTACCGGGGCCACCGAGGGCCGGGGCGTCGATGTCATCCTGGACATGGTGGGGGGCGACTATGTTGATCGCAATATCCAGCTGGCGGCGGTGAACGGCCGTATCGTCAACATCGCCTACCTGCAGGGCTCGCAGGTCACCGCCAACCTGATGCCTGTAATGCTCAAGCGCCTGGTACTGACCGGTTCCACCCTGAGAGCTCGCGAGCCTGAGTTCAAGGCGGCGCTGGTGGCGGAGGTGAGGGAGAAGGCCTGGCCGTGGCTCGACGACGGCACTCTGCAGCCGGTCATTCACCAGGTGTTCTCCTTCGCCGAGGCTGTAGATGCGCACCGGGTGATGGAATCCAGTGCCCATATCGGCAAACTGATCCTCAGCTGGGATTAGGCCGCTGGACTACTTGAGCATCGATGAGGCCAGGTACCGCGACGGGCTGCGGCTGGTGTTGACCGCCGGCCTGCCGGGGCCCTGGGGTGAGGCCATCAAGTCGGTCCTGGCGGTCAAGCAGTTGCGCTATGTGGCGGCCGGTCAGGAAGCTGGCGGTGAAAACACCGCTCTGGTGGCATGGACGGGGCAGGCCAGCGCGCCGGTGCTCGCCTGGAACGACACTCCGCCGCGGATCAGCTGGCTGGCACAGCTGGAGCTGGTTGAGTCACTGGAGCCGCGACGGCCGCTGCTGGGCCGGGCGCCTGCGCAGCGGGCGCAGGTGGTGGGCCTGTGTCACGGCATTGCCGGTGAGGACGGCCTGGGCTGGAATCGCCGCACCCAGCTGACGGGCACAGTGATCAGCCGCGGTGAGGCGCCACCCTATATGCAGCGCATGGCAGACCGCTACGGTTATTCAGAGGTGGCTTTTGCCGCCTCTGAAGGCAAGCTGGTGGCAACCCTGAACTGGCTGCGGAATTGCCTGGCCGTGCAGGCCGGGCAGGGCAGCGACTATCTGGTGGGCGCAGAACTGAGCGCAGCGGACCTGTACCTGGCCAATTTCCTCGGCATGCTGGACCCGCTGCCGGAGTCGATGAACCCCATGCCGCCACAAATGCGCAGCGCTTACAGCTATCGTAGCGAGGCGCTGGAAGCGGCACTGGACCCGCTGTTGCTGCAGCACCGGGAGCGGATCTACGCGCGGCATATCAAGACCCCACTGGACTTTTAGGAACACATCACAATGCTTTCACAACAGGAGATATCCGACCGGCTGGAGATACAAGACCTCTGCTATCGCTACGCGGACCTGATCGACAGCAAGCGATTCGATGCCCTGGCGAGCGAGGTGTTTACCGAGGATGCGCATATCGATTACAGCGTCTTCGGAGGCAGTGTCGGTGGCGTCGGCGAGACCATCGAATTCCTCAAGCAGGCCCTTACGGATGAGGCGTTTCCGGCGCATCAGCATCTCAATGCGAACATCCGCATCGAGCTGGCTGGGGACGAGGCCAGCGGCCGGGTGATGTGCTTCAACCCCCAGGAAATGAGCCTGCCGGGAGGCGGCACCCAGCTGTTCATGCTGGGCTTGTGGTACGTGGACCACTACCGGCGCACCGGCGTCGGCTGGCGTATCGCCTCCCGCGTCGAGGAGAAAAGCTGGGTGTTCAATACCCCCGACTTTATGTCGCTATAGTCGAAGCGAGAGACTAATCGGCGCTAATTGACTGCCGATTCTGTCCAGGTTTTGTCCGCCTTTTTGACTGCGGATGCAGCTTCAGCAGAGCCGAAGGCGGGCTGCTAGGCGACCCGGGAGTCTTCTTTCCAACGGCTGATGCTGGTCAGCTCCATGCGGCTGACGCAGTCGGCGAGGGAGTTCTCCAGTCCGGCAATGGCGTCCTCGCCGAGCTGCTGCAGGTAAAAACCACGCACCTCATCAACGGCCTCAGCGCTGTCGCGCATCAGGTCCAAACCGCGCTGAGTCGGTCGGATTTTCTTAGCGCGGCGGTCGCTGCCGTCAATGTCGCGCACGATGTAGCCGATGCGCTCCATCTCCTTGAGCATCTTGCCCATGGCCTGCTGCGTCACGTGGGCCCGCTCCGCTAGCTCTGTGACGCGTACCGCGCCTTCGCTGAGGTTCGCAAATACGGTGAAATGGGAGGGTCGGATAAGCGGGTGATCGCGCTCGTGCAGTAGACCCATAACGCGCCGTTCGTAGTCCCTGCCGAACTCCAAGAGGAGGCGGCCCAGGTTGGTGGACAAGTGCGGTTTTCGGTCCGTTGATGTGACTTCCTTAATCATTTTTCTACCCCTGAAGACATACCTGTCTTCCATCAGTGTTGCCCGCGAGCATTTGTCGTGTACCGCTAATTAGCTTAATTAGGATAGGTTGTTTTGCCAACTCCCGGTACGCAGGGTAGTTGCGTCAGGGTATGATGCGCCGGTTTGCGATTCGAACTGGGGTATCAATGGCGAAAATCATCACCTGCAACACCAACGGCATCCGCGCGGCCGCCCGCAAGGGCTTTTTCGACTGGCTGGCAAAACAAGACGCTGACGTGGTCTGCATCCAGGAGACTAAGGCCCAGGTCCACCAGTTGGAGGACCCGGTGTTTCACCCTGAGGGCTACTTCTGCACCTATAATGACGCTGTCAAGCCGGGTTACAGCGGCACTGCGGTCTATTCCCGGGTTAAGCCCCGGAAAATAACCACGACTCTGGGTTGGGAGCCCCTGGACGGCGAGGGGCGCTATATTCAGGCCGACTATGATCGCTTCAGCGTGATCGCCCTGTACGTGCCTTCCGGCTCCAGCAGTGAACAGGCGCAGCAGAAAAAATACCGCTTCATGGACCAGTTCTACGAGCACCTGCGGGCCTTGCGCCGCAAGCGCCGGGAGTTCGTGATCTGTGCCGACTGGAACATCTGCCATAAGGAAATCGATCTCAAGAACTGGCGCTCGAACCAGAAGAATTCCGGCTTCCTCCCCGAGGAGCGGGCCTGGTTGGACCGGGTCTACGACGAGCTCGGCTATATCGACTCGTTTCGCCTGGTGAACCAGGACCCGGACGAGTACACCTGGTGGTCCAACCGCGGCCAGGCCTGGGCCAAGAACGTGGGCTGGCGGCTGGATTATCAGATGATCACTCCGGGACTCAAACACCGCGTCCGCAGCGCCGATATCTATCGCGACGAACGCTTCTCCGACCACGCGCCGCACACCATGGTGTTTGATTGGGATATAGACCCCTGATACATTGTGCGCCCGCTTCAATAAGGGTTTTTCCATGAGTTTGTTCGTAGCCAATGCCCACGCCCAGGCGGCGGGCCAGCCGGCCCCCGGCGGTGAGATGTTCCAGATTGTTTTCCTCATCGGCCTGTTTGTGCTCTTCTACTTCATCGCCATTCGGCCCCAGCGCAAGCGGCAGAAAGAGCACGCGGACATGGTCGCTGCCCTGGAGAAGGGCAATGAGGTGATTACCACCAGCGGCATTCTCGGGAAGATCACCCGCCTGGAGGACAATTTCGTGGTTCTGCAGGTCGCGGACAACGTGGAGCTGAAATTCCAGCGCTCCTACATCAACGCAGTACTCCCCAAGGGGACGCTCAAGTCCATTTAGAGTGCCCGCCAAGGGTCCCGCTGGCGCGGCTGCCCACGCCGCTGCAGCCGCTGGAGCGCCTCAGCAGCGCGCTGGGCAACGGGCATCGCATTTGGGTCAAGCGCGATGATTTAACCGATGCTGCCATCAGCGGCAACAAGCTGCGCAAGCTGGAGTTCGTTACCGCCGCCGCCCGGGAGCAGGGCTGCGACACTCTGATCACCTGTGGCGGCGTCCAGTCAAACCACTGTCGCGCCACCGCCCTGGTGGGCGCCCGGCTGGGCTTAAAGGTACACCTCATACTGCGCGGAGAAGCCCCGGCGGAGCCCGATGGCAATCTGTTGCTGGGCCACCTGGCTGGGGCGACCATATCCCACTATCCGAAGCGCCAGTACGTGGCGGAGCTGCCGGAGCTGTTTGACTACTGGCGAGCGCGCTACGAGGTTGCGGGCCACAAAGCGCTTTGCATCCCGACCGGCGCCAGCGATGGCCTGGGCATCTGGGGCTATCTGGCCGGGGCCGCCGAGCTCGCTGAAGATATGCGCCGGGCCGGGCTCGACCAGGCCCACTGGGTCTGCGCCACCGGTAGCGGCGGCACCCAGGCAGGCTTGACCCTGGGCGCCGCCCTGGAGGGCCTGGCGGTGGACGTCTGGGGTTTTAATGTCTGCGATGACGAGGCCTGGTTCCTCAACAAGATCGCGGAGGATATCGCCGATTGGCAGCGGCGCTATCCCGCCGCCCTGTCCGGCCCGCTACCGGAATACCGGCCGCGGGTGGTGGACGGCTATGTGGGTCCCGGCTACGGGCGCGCTACTCCCCAGGTGTTTGCCACTATCGCCGAGCTGGCCCGACGGGAAGGGCTGGTGCTCGACCCGGTATACACGGGCAAAGCCTTCCACGGTATGCTGGAGGAAATCCGCCGCGGCCGCTTCGCCGGGCGCCGTGATATCATTTTTGTGCACACCGGGGGGATCTTCGGTTTGTTCCCGCAGCGCGGGGAGTTTGACTTCTCCAGACAGGGCGTAGCGTAACGCCCCGCAGCGCGGGGAGTTTGACTTCTCCAACCACGTTTGAAGCCGCGGTGTTCTGGTAAGCTCTGCAAGGTGAACTCATCGGTATAGCCATGCCCGACAAGGCAAGCGACAAGCTGGTCATCGCGATCTCCTCTCGCGCGCTGTTCAATCTCGACGACAGCCACGAGGTGTACGAGCGAGACGGTCTCGAGGCCTACTCACGCTACCAGATCGAGCGCGAGGACGAACCGCTGGAGCCCGGCGAAGCGTTCCCCATGGTGCAAAAGCTGCTGCGCATCAACCAGTTGCTGGACGGGGACGGCCGGGTCGAGGTGATTCTGCTGTCGCGCAACAGTGCCGACACCGGCCTGCGGGTGTTCAATTCCATCCAGCACTACCAGCTCGACATCCAACGCGCGGCCTTCTGCGGTGGGGAGAGTCCCTATCGCTATATCTCAGCTTTCGGTGCCCAGCTGTTTCTGTCCACCGAGCCGGAAGATGTACGGCACGCCCTGGACCACGGCGTAGCCGCCGCCAACCTCGTGTCCAAACGCAAGGCCGGCAACGATGCCGAGCAGCTGCGTTTCGCCTTTGACGGTGACGCTGTGCTGTTTTCCGACGAGGCTGAGCGGGTTTATAAAACCGAGGGCCTGGCGGCCTTCCAGGACAGCGAACAGGCGGCTGCCCGCCGGCCGCTGAGTGGCGGCCCGTTCAAGCCCTTTCTGGCGGCTCTGCAGCACTTGCAGCGTGAGTTTCCCGCCACTGAGTCGCCCATTCGTACGGCCCTGGTAACGGCGCGTTCCGCGCCCGCTCACGAGCGGGTGATCCGCACCCTGCGGGCCTGGGAGATTCGCATCGACGAATCGATCTTCCTGGGTGGCCTGGACAAGGGGGAATTCCTTAAGGCCTACCAGGCCGACGTGTTCTTTGACGACCAGCAGACCCACTGCGACAGCGCCGGCAGCCACGTTGCCACCGGCCATGTGCCCCACGGAATAGCCAACCAGTAGCTCCGTTTTCAAGGCCCACAAGCCAGGAAAGCGTTATTCCTTTTTGAGGTTTGCAATAAAGCTGCTAAGCGCTATTCTTCATAAGAAAACAGGGCTTGTGCGGGACTGGCGATGAAACTACAGCAGCTGCGGTACATCTGGGAGGTCGCCCACCACGAGCTCAACGTGTCCGCCACCGCACAGAGTCTGTATACCTCACAGCCCGGTATCAGCAAGCAGATTCGCCTGCTCGAGGACGAGTTGGGCGTTGAGATTTTCGCCCGCAGCGGCAAGCATCTGACGCACGTGACCCCGGCCGGGGAGGCCATCCTCAAGACAGCCGGGGAAATCCTGCGCAAGGTCGACAGCATCAAGTCGGTGGCGCAGGAATTCAGCAACGAGAAGAAGGGCAGCCTGTCACTGGCCACCACCCACACCCAGGCCCGCTACGCCCTGCCGGAAACCATCAGCACCTTTATCAACCGCTACCCGGACGTGTCCCTGCATATGCACCAGGGCACGCCCATGCAGATCTCAGAGATGGCCGCCGATGGCACGGTAGAGTTCGCCATCGCCACCGAGGCGCTGGAGCTGTTCAGCGACCTGGTGATGATGCCCTGTTACCGCTGGAACCGCTGCATCCTGGTGCCGCGGGATCACCCGCTGGCGGAGCTCTCTCGGCTGACCCTCGAAGCTGTGGCGGAACATCCCATCGTCACCTATGTATTCGGCTTCACCGGACGCTCGCGCCTCGACGAGGCCTTCATGGAAAAAGGCCTGGTGCCCAAGGTGGTGTTCACGGCGGCGGACGCCGATGTCATCAAGACCTACGTGAGGTTGGGGCTGGGCATCGGTATTGTGGCTCACATGGCTTACGATAAAGACAGTGACAGCGACCTGGTGCCGCTGGATGCCAGCCACTTGTTCGCTCCCAGCGTCACCAAGATCGGCTGTCGGCGCGGCACCTTCCTGAGGGGCTATATGTACGAGTTCATTGAGCTGTTTGCCCCGCACCTGACCCGCGACCGGGTCGACCAGGCTTTCGCCTGCCACAGCAAGTCCGAGCTGGACGGGCTGTTTGCCGACATGGATATTCCCACCCACTAGGGCCAACTCAGTGAGTGTGAACAGGCCCCAACGTTTGGAGCGACGCTAAATGGAACTGGTTTGCCTGGACCTCGAAGGGGTGCTGATCCCGGAGATCTGGATCGAGTTTGCTGAGCGCACGGGTATCGATGCGCTGCGGGCCACCACCCGGGACATTCCCGATTACGATGTGTTGATGAAGCAGCGCTTGTCTCTGTTGGACGAGAATGGTCTGAAGATCGACGATATCCAGGCGGTCATCGCCGACATGTCGCCGCTGGACGGCGCCGGCGAATTTCTCGATTGGCTGCGAGAGCACTTCCAGGTGGTGATCCTGTCCGACACCTTCTATGAGTTCTCCGCGCCGCTAATGCGCCAGCTCGGCTGGCCGACGCTGTTCTGTCACCGCCTGATGGTGGACGACGACGGCCGGGTGGTTGACTACCGCTTGCGCCAGCCCGATCCAAAGCGCGCTTCGGTGCAGGCTTTCCACACGCTCAACTACCGGATCATCGCCTCCGGGGACTCCTACAACGACACCAGCATGCTCGACGAAGCCGACGCCGGCATTCTGTTCCGGGCGCCGGATAACGTGATCGCCGAGTTTCCCCAGTATCCTTCAGTCACCAGCTACCAGGCGCTGAGGGAGGAAATCTGCAAGGCCTCTGAGCGCAATATCATCCCCTGAGCCGGTTGTGCTCGAGATATTCCAGGTAGCGCCCTACCTTGTCCCAGGTTTCCTGGTACTCCTGTTGGCAGCGGGAGTCGGCCACCAGGCCGCCACCGCCCCAACAGTGAATCTCACCGTTCCGGCATAGCAGCGAGCGGATGGCGATGTTGCTGTCGAGCTTGCCGTCTGCGCTCAGGTAGAACACGCTGCCGCAGTAGGCCGTGCGTGCCACTGGCTCCAGCTCGCCGATGATCTCCATGGCGCGGCGCTTGGGCGCGCCGGTGATACTGCCGCCGGGGAAGCTGTCCCGCAGCAGCTGCAGAGGGCTGCAGTCCGCTCGCAGCTCTCCGGATACGGTGCTCACCAGGTGATGAACACTGGGGTAACTCTCCAACTCGAACAAGCCGTCCACCTGGATGCTGCCCGGTCGGCAGCTGCGGCCGATGTCGTTGCGCAACAGGTCGACAATCATCAGGTTTTCGGCGCGGTCCTTGGGAGAGCGCTGCAGCTCCTCCGCCGCCAGGCGATCGGCGCCCGGGTCCCGAGAACGGGCCCGGGTACCTTTGATCGGGCGGGTTTCCACATGCCGCCCCGCCACCCGCAGGAAGCGCTCCGGCGACAGGCACAGCAACTGCTCGTCGCCGCAGTCGTGATAGGCAGCGAAGGGAGCGGCGGCCAGCCCGCGCAGCGCCTGGTAGGCGACCCAGGGATCGCCGTCGAAGGGTGCCGTGAAGCGGCGCGCCAGGTTGACCTGGTAGCAGTCGCCGGCGTGGATGTACTGCTGCACCCGGCGAAAGGCCCGTTCATAGTCGTCCCGTGCCAAGCCGTTAGTGAAGCCCGCTGCCAGCTCAAAGCTGCCCGCGTTTGCTGCGTCGTTGTGCGGCTCCCGCAGCCGCTCCAGCAGCCGCCGTCGCCGGGCCGGGTCGATCCCCGGGAGGGAGACGAAGTGACAGCGGCCCAGCACATGGTCCTGCACCAGGGCCCAGTCGTAGCGAGCCACCCGTGCGCCGGCGCCGGGTCGGGGCGGTAGATGCTGCAGGGGCAGGCCCAGCTCGTAATCGATATGGCCCGCCAGGCCGCCACAGAAGGGCAGGGTGTCAGCCGCATCGCAGCGCTGCTGCATCCAGGCCGCTTCCAGCTCCTGAAAGTACTTTACAATAGCTTCGTAACTCGTTGAATTAGAACAGGTAAAGTCAAACTCATCAGTGGGTTCTGCCAACAGGATGTCGAACCGCCCCTGGCTGCTGTGGGGGCGGCAGGAATCCAGCAGCAAGGGCCGCCTGAGGCCGCGCAGGCGCTCGAACCAGGCGCCGCTGTCCGGGTTGTAGGGCAGTTCCTCGAGTTGTAGCGTACCGGTTGCCATATTTCGTAGAATCCACGCGCTGAAATTGCGCGTTACAGTGTTTACCCTGAGTACATCTGTTGTTTTTTTGTGCTGCGAACGGCGCCGAAATTGACTTCAACAGGCGTTAAACGTATCGTAACTCGCCGTTTATCCCCAGTGTAAAGAAGTCCTTCCCATGGCAGACCAGACGGCTAAAACACCCTCTCACGATGCACCGCTCGGGCCTTCCCTGAAGAACCCCTTCGCCCAGGCAGTCGACCGGGAATTCATTGTTCCCGGGCAGATCGCCACCCGGCCCGGGTTGTACGAAGAGGCGCTGAAGTCGGGCTTCGAGCTTCAGCAGCGTCCGCAGCTGGCCGCCGGCGTCAAGAACATTGAGCGTCAGCACCAGAAGCAGCGAATGACCGTGTGGGAGCGCATCGACCTGCTGAACGATCCCGGCCACACCCCGACCATCCTCTATCAAAACTGGGGGCCTAACCTGGACGGGGCCTCGCTGGTGACAGCGATTATCCGCGTAAACGGGCGCGACGTCGCCCTCTACGGCCACGACTTCACGGTGCGGGCCGGCTCCATGGACGCCACCAACGGCAAGAAGCTGGCGCGGCTGTTCGAGCTGGCCGCCAAGCGCCGCATCCCGCTGGTGGGGATGAACGACAGTGCCGGCGCCTACATCCCGGCCGGGGTCGGGGGGCTGGATGGCTACGCTGACGCCTTTACCGCGCTGCGCAAGATTTCCGGCTGCGTGCCCAGCATCATGTGCATGTTCGGCTTCAACGCCGGCGGCGGTTCCTACCTGCCGCGCCAGGGCAGTTTCCTGATCCAGCCCAATAACACCTTCTTCGGCCTGACCGGGCCCGGGGTGGTGAAGTCCGTGCTGGGTGAAGACGTCACCCCCGACGAACTGGGCGGCCCCAATGTTCACAGCCAGAGTGGCGTAAACGATTTCGTAGTGCCCGACGAGGTGTCGGCCCTGCGCAAGGTGCGCGAGCTGCTCAACTACCTGCCCAGCCACAACGCCGAGTTCGCACCGCACCAGCCGTCCTCGGACCCGGTAACCCGCAAGACCTGGGACATCGATATCCTGCTGAAAAAGGCCATCAACTCGCCCACCGGCTTCAACACCCCCATCGATATCTCGATCCTGATCCAGCAGCTCTGCGATCACGGGGATTTCCTGGAGATCCAGGCAGAGCGGGCCCGTAACACGGTGACCGCGCTGGGGCGGATCGGCGGCAACGTCATCGGTTTCGTGGCCAACAACAGCGCCGTGGCCTCCGGCCAGATCGATATTGGCGCTGCCTACAAGAACGCGCGCTTTATTCGCTTCTGTAACCTCTACAACATCCCGGTCATCTTCCTGGAAGACACCACCGGCTTCCTGCCCGGCAGGGAGCAGGAGGCGGGTGGTATCGTGCAGGCGGGGCGCGCCATGCTCGACGCCATCGTCGACCTGCGCACGCCGCGCTTTCTGGTGATCGTCCGCAACGCCTTTGGCGGTGCCTACGCCTCCTACAACAATTACCCGACCGGCGCCGACTTTGTCGTGGCCTTGCCCACCACGCGCCTGGCGGTGATGGGTCCGGCGGGGGTCGAGTACGTCTACAAGGACGAGCTGCGCAAGATTCGCGGCCAGGTGGCGGGACGCACCCGCGAGGTGGAACAGCAGCAGCTGGCCCAGGGCGTTTCCGAGGAGGAGGCAGCAGCCGCTGCCCGCAGCGCGGTGGCGCAGTGGGTCAAGGCGCAGGAAGCCGAGCTGGCCCAGCGCTATGAGCGCGAGCTGATGAACCCGAACGAGGCGCTGAGCCTGGGCTCGATCTCGCAGATCGTCATGCCCAGCGACCTGCGGCAGGTGCTGGCCGAGAACATGGCCTTCCATCTGCGGCACTATGAACCCAGCCCGATGAGCGGCGTGCAACGCGAATTCCATTAAGCCTGTTACAGAAAACAGAACCGAACCCAAGCCCCGCAAGGAATCCCACGTGTCTAACGAACACTATCTCAACAGTCCGCTGGTTCACCGCGATCGCCGCCTGGGGCGGCGCCCGTCGAGCTGGGTATCCCAGTTTGGTTGCGAGCACATCAAGCCCCTGATCATCTGCCGTGGCCCGATTCGCAAGGAAGCCATGGATGTGTTCGAAGAGATGGGCATCAACGGCTACGGCATTCTGCTGTCGGAAAAAGACTCGATCGTATACCGCAACGCGCTGGCCCCTGAACTGCGCCAGCTCACCGATCCCGATCGCGTGCACCGGGTGCCGGACTACACCGGCGCCAACAAGGAAGAGCGCAACGCCCGCATCAAGCAGATCATCGCCATCGCTCACGACAACGGTTACAACTCGGTGTTTGCCGGCTACGGCTTCATGGCCGAGGACGAGAGCATGGTGGCGGCTCTGGAAAAGGCCGGCCTCAATTTTATCGGCCCCTGTTCGCGCACGGTGCATGATGCCGGCCTGAAGGACGAGGCCAAGCGCACTGCGCTGGCGGTCGGCGTCAGCGTGACACCGGGCATCGACAACGGCACAGCGCTGACCCTGCTCAAGAAGCACCCGGATGCGGCGGCGCTCAGAGCCCTGTGTGATGAGCACGGTCTCGATGTGGGCGAGGCCCTCGAAGACGACTCCATTGCCCTGGAAGACAAGGCGGACCGGGTGTTGGCTGCGTCCTACGCCGCCCAAATCGATATCTATACCATCGACGAGCTGTGCGAGACATTGACCGAGGCGGTCAAGAAGATGGCGGCGGACTACCCGGAGAACCGGGTGCGCCTGAAGGCTATCAGCGGCGGTGGCGGCAAAGGCCAGCGCATTCTCGGCATCGGCGAGGCCGACCGCACCGCGGAGATGGTGCGCGAGATTCTCAACGAGGTGAAAACCACCGGCGTCGGCGACAACAAGAACGTGCTGGTGGAGCTCAATATTGAAACCACCCGCCATCAGGAAATCCAGGTGATCGGCAACGGCCAGTGGACCCTGGCCATGGGCGGGCGCGACTGCTCCCTGCAAATGCACGAGCAGAAGCTGCTGGAAGTCTCGGTGACTCACGAGTCCCTGGTGCGGGCGGTGGAGCAGGCCGAGGCCGCCGGTCTCGAAGTGGAGGCGAGGGTGCTGCGTCAGGATGTGGAAACCCTGGCCGCGATGGAGGCGGAAGCAGAGCGCTTCGGCGAGGCCACCGGCCTTGATTCGGTGTCTACTTTTGAGTGTATCGTCGATCGCGACAGCCACTTTTTTATGGAGATGAACACCCGCATCCAGGTGGAACACCGGGTGACCGAGCTGTGCTATGCCTTGGAGTTCTGCAACCCGGATAACCCGGAAGACTGCTTCCAGGTGGAGTCGCTGGTGGAGGCCATGGTGCTGCTGGCGGCCCACGGCGAGAAGCTGCCGCGGCCCCGCCGCGTGCCGCGTTTCAATGACTCGGTGGAGGCGCGACTCAACGCCACCAACCAGGCCTTGCAACCCCACGCCGGCGGCGTGGTGGAGTACTGGTCCGATGCCATCGAGGGCGAGATCCGCGACGACCAGGGCATCAGCCTGCACAACCCGGACACCGACGTGTTCATGAAGTACACCCTGGCCGGTGCCTACGATTCCAATATCGCGCTGTTGCTCACCGTTGGCGACACCCGGCTGGAGACCTATCAGAATATGGCCGAGGTGATCCGCCGCACCAGCATGCGCGGTCGTGACCTGGCCACCAACCTGGAGTTTCACTACGGCCTGGTGAACTGGTTTATCGGCAACAACATCAACGCCCGGCCGACGACCCGCTTTATCGTGCCCTACCTGACGGCGGTGGGTGAGCTCAAGGAGCGAGCCAATCAGATCGACCTGGTGTACGCCTACGACCAGCTTATGCAGCGAGCCCTGGCGGCCGCCGATGACGAGGCGAAAGAAGCCGTCGGGGGTTGCTTCGAGCGCAAGTACAGCCTGCTGCGTCGGCCCCTGGAGCGGCTCATGGCCGAGCCCCACCTGTTGTCGGGCTGGCTGAGCGTCAATCGCGACTGCTACACGCTGATCGACGGCCGTATCAGTTGGAACGAAAACCCGCTGGAGCTGCTGGCTGATACCTACCATTATCTGGACATGAACCTGCAGGAAGGCCAGCCTGCAGCCCATATGATCTGGGATCACGACCACGAGCTGCTGCAGTCCGGCATCGATTTCTACAACGAGCTTAACAACCGCCTCAACGCCGGAGACTGGATCGAGCTCGACAGCCTGCTGCGGGAGGGTGACGCCCCCGACGGCTTTGACGGCCAGTTGTGGGCACAGGTCAAGGCCTCCCATGCCGGCTTCCAGGCGGGCCTGGATATCCTCGCGGTTTTGCCGGCCCTGGCGGAGGCCTCGGACTTCTACGCGCTCAGCGTAAACACCGACCTGACCATGGAGATTCCCGAGCGGCTGACGGACCCGGACCTGCAGGAGCGAATGGCCAAGGTGCTGGTTCCGCCGCCAGTGGCGAAAAGCGACGAGATCCTCGCCGAGAGCGGCGGCATGTTCTACTCCAGGGAAACGCCGGAGCACGATTCCTATGTGGCGGAGGGAAGCCACTTCGAAGAGGGCGACCCGCTTTACATCGTTGAAGTCATGAAAATGTTCAACAAGGTCTACGCGCCGTTCTCCGGTACCATCGAGAAGGTGCTGGTCGACGAAGACGGCATTATCATCAGCAAGGGCCAGCCGCTTTTCAAGATTACCCCGGACGAGGTCATCGTTGAGGAATCACCGGACGAGCGCCGTGCCCGTCGCCGTGCGGCCACCGATGCTTTCCTGGCTACCGTGGCCTGAGTTTCAGACAATACCGACCGGCCGAGGCCTGTCGAACCAGCAAGTAAGAGGCAACCATGATCACCGCACTGGACCATATCGCCGTCGCCGTTCCAGACCTGGACAAGGCGATCAAACGCTTCATGGACGACTTCGGCCTGGAGTTCGAAGGCACCGAAGATGTAGAGGCGGCCCAGACCGCCACCGCATTTTTCCCGCTGCCACCGACCAGCATTGAGCTTATACACCCGCTGCGCGGCGAAGGTCCGGTGGCGAAGTATCTGGAGAAGCGTGGCGGTGGTATGCATCACCTGTGCTTCCGCTCCGACAACATCCACGAGGACGTCGAGCGATTGAAAGCCAAAGGCTATCAGTTCCTGGCCGACGAACCGGCCCCGGGTGCGCACGGTTCGCTGACGATTTTCATTCATCCGAAGAGCTGTGACGGCGTACTGATCGAGCTCAACCAGCCCGGCGAAGAGCATTGAACCCGGCGAGAAAGTAAGAGGTAGCAGCCAATGAGCGACGACCCGATTTACGACAAGGACGCCGCCACCCCGGACAGCTGGGCGGCGCTGGCCACTAAGCAGATGAAGGGGCTGGCCCCCGACGAGCTGACCTGGATTACGCCGGAGGAGATCAGGCTGCGCTGCCTGTATACGGCGGAAGATATCGCCGACCTGCCGTACACCAATACCATGCCGGGTATGTCACCCTACATCCGCGGCCCCCAGGCCACCATGTATGCCGGGCGCCCCTGGACCATCCGCCAGTACGCCGGCTTCTCTACTGCCGAGGAATCCAATGCCTTCTACCGCAAGGCCCTGGCCGCCGGCGGGCAGGGGATTTCTGTGGCCTTCGACCTGGCCACCCACCGGGGCTACGACTCCGACCACCCGCGGGTGGCGGGAGATGTCGGCAAGGCCGGTGTGGCAGTAGATTCCATCGAGGACATGAAGATCCTATTCGACGGTATCCCGCTGGATAAGGTCTCGGTCTCCATGACCATGAACGGCGCCGTGTTGCCGGTGCTGGCGGGTTACATCGTGGCCGCCGAGGAGCAGGGCGTAGGCCAGGAGCAGCTCTCTGGAACAATTCAGAACGATATTCTCAAAGAGTTTATGGTTCGCAACACCTATATCTACCCGCCGGCCCCGAGCATGCGCATCATCGGTGACATCATCGCCTACTGCTCAGAGCACATGCCGCGCTTCAACACCATTTCGATCTCCGGTTACCACATCCAGGAAGCCGGCGCGAACGCTGCGCTGGAACTGGCCTACACGCTGGCCGACGGTAAAGAGTACATCCGCACCGCAATTGCTGCGGGCCTGGATATCGACCAGTTCGCGCCGCGTCTGTCCTTCTTCTGGGGCATCGGCATGAACTTCTACCTGGAGATCGCCAAGATGCGCGCGGCGCGAATGCTGTGGGCGCGCATCGTATCCGAGTTCAATCCCCAGAATCCCAAGAGCTCGATGCTGCGCACCCACAGTCAGACCTCCGGCTGGTCGCTCACCGAGCAGGACCCCTACAACAACGTGGTGCGCACCACGATCGAGGCCATCGCGCTACCCAGCGAGTTCGCCGCCCGCATCGCCCGCAATACCCAGCTCATCATCCAGGAAGAAACCGGCATCACCCAGGTCGTCGATCCCTGGGGCGGCTCCTACATGATGGAAAGCCTGACCAACGACATTGCTGACAAGGCCTGGGAGCTGATCGAGGAAGTCGAGAACGAGGGCGGCATGGCCAAGGCCATCGAAAGCGGCCTGCCCAAGCTGCGCATTGAAGAAGCGGCCGCCGCCAAGCAGGCCCGCATCGATCGCGGTGAAGACGTGATCGTGGGTGTGAACAAGTACAAGCTCAATCACGAAGACGAGGTGGAAATCCTCGAGATCGAAACCGAGGCGGTGCGCGAGGCCCAGCTCAAGCGGCTGGCGGAGATTCGCGCCACCCGCGACCAGGCCTCGGTAGACGATATACTCACGCAGATTACAAGGGTCGCCGGGGGCGAGGAGGGCAACCTGCTGGCTTTGTCTATCGAAGCCATTCGCCGCCGCGCCACCGTTGGGGAGATATCGGACGCCATGGAAAAAGAGTTCGGCCGCTTCAAGGCCAGCGCGCAGACCGTGTCCGGCGTATACGGCGCGGCCTTCTCCGAAGACCAGGGCTGGAAAGAGATCGCCGGCGACATCGACGCCTTCGTCGAAAAGCACGGCCGGCGCCCGCGCATGCTGGTCTGCAAGATGGGCCAGGACGGTCACGATCGGGGCGCGAAAGTAGTCGCCACGGCTTTTGCCGATGTGGGCTTTGATATCGATCTGTCGCCCATGTTTTCCACGCCGGAGGAAGTCGCCCGACAGGCCATCGAGAACGATGTGCACGCGGTGGGTGCGTCCTCGCTGGCCGCCGGTCACAAGACCCTGGTGCCGCAGCTGGTGGAACAACTGAAGAAACAGGGCGGTGAAGACATCATCGTGATCGCCGGCGGCGTCATCCCGCGCCAGGACTATGACGTGCTCTATGACGCCGGCGTGAAGTGCATCTTCGGCCCCGGTACGCCGATTCCCCAGTCTGCCCGCGAAGTCCTCAATGCCATAAACCAGATCCAGGGTGGCTGAGTTCGATCTGGCTGTCCTGCGCGACGGTAACCGCCGCGCCCTGGCCAAGGCCATCACCGTCGTCGAGAGCAGTCGCGACGACGACCGCGACCGTGCCCAGGCCATACTCGAACAGTGCCTGCCCCACACCGGCAACAGCATCCGGGTCGGCATCACCGGTATACCCGGGGTCGGTAAGTCTACCTTTATCGAAGCCTTTGGATTGCACCTGCTGGCGCAGGGCAAGCGCGTGGCAGTGCTCGCGGTAGACCCCAGCTCGCCCATCGCCGGCGGCAGTATTCTGGGCGATAAGACGCGAATGGAAGAGCTCTCCCGTCGGCAGGAAGCTTTTATCAGGCCGTCCCCCGCCGCCGGAGCCCTCGGTGGGGTCGCCCAGAAAACCCGGGAAACCATGCTGCTGTGCGAAGCGGCAGGCTACGATGTGATCCTGGTGGAAACCGTAGGCGTGGGTCAGTCCGAGTACCAGGTGGCGGGTATGGTGGACTTTTTCATGGTGCTGATGCTGCCCAATGCCGGCGACGAGTTGCAGGGCATCAAGAAGGGCATCATGGAGCTGGCCGACGCGCTGGTCATCAACAAGGCTGATGGCGACAGCCTGAATCTCGCAGAACAGACCCGGCGACACTACAAGGCCGCCATGGGGCTGTTGCGCCATGCCCCTCACTGGGAGCCCAGGGTGACCACCTGTTCATCGATAGAAGGCCGCGGCGTTACCGACGTCTGGTCGATGATCGGCGAGTTCGAGCAGGCCGCGCGTGAATGTGGGGCGTTCAGCGCCCGCCGCGACAACCAGGCGCGGGACTGGATGCACCAGCTGATCGGCGAAATGCTCAAAGCGCGGCTGCGCAATAACCCCGAGGCCCAGCGGCTGCTGCCGGAGCTGGAAGCGCGGGTGTTGGCCCGGGAGCTCACCCCTTACACCGCCGCCTGCCGGGTGCTGGATTGCCTGTGAGGCCGGCATGCGTTTCCTGTCCCTGGAAAAACTGATCAACCTGCACGACGGCTACCGGCGCGAATTTAAGGTCGACCACCATCGTCTGCTGTTGCTGCAACAGGAGGGCGAGCGCTACGTAGTGGAAGCCCATTGCCCACATCTGGAGCACCCGCTGTTGGAAGCCCGGATCGAGAGCGGTGAACTGCTGTGCCCCCTTCACGGTTACCGGTTCTCGCTGCAAACCGGGCGCGTTCTGGCCTCAACCCGCGAGGAGTGCCGCCCGCTGCGGACCTGGCCGGTGGCCTATGAAGGGGCTGACGTCGGCGTGGTCTGGGACGTATAAGTCCCGACAAATACAGCTAGATAGTCAGCTGCCGCAGGCGCGGGTCCCGTTCACCCCAGCGCCACAGGGCGTCAAATCCATCCACGAACTTCTTCGCCGAGGCTCGCGACCCCGGCTCGAAGAAGCCGTCTCGCCCGCGCTCATCTGGCTTGTAGACGACACCGTCGGTGTCGCGTACCACGTAAGTCGCCTCCGGCAGTTCGGGGTGTTCGGCCAGGACCCGGATGGCGATCGAGGATGACAGGCGCCGTGCCAGTTGCAGTAGCCGGTGGCCGCGGCTGACCAGCGGTTTGGGGTCGCTGATCAGGATGCGAATGTCGGCATAGCGGCCGCTGCGCGCAAGGCTCGATACCGCGGCGGCAAATGCCTCGTTGTCGAACACCTCGTGGTCCAGGCTATAGCTGTAGATGCGCAGATTGCGGCTGGCCGTGCTGGCCAGGGCCAGGGCCAGGGTGGCGAAGGGCTCTGGATACTGGACCCCAGTGATGAATTCGTCGGCGCCGCTGTAATCGATATGCAGCTCCATGGCGTTGTGGGGAATCCCCGCCTCATCAAAGGTTTCACCGAAGGGCTGGAAGCCCGCCGCCTTGTAAAAGCCATTGGCCTGGCTCTGTGAATGCAGGTACAGGCGCTGGTAGCCGCGTTGACTGGCGTAGCTGACGATATAGTCCAGCAGTTGGCGCCCGAGGCCCTTGCCGCGGTGGTCTGGCAGCACGGCCATGCGGCCGATCTTGCCGTCGGGGAGCAGGCGACCGCAGCCGAGGGCTATGTACTTGTCGGTGATCAGAAAGTGGGTGGCGGTTTCGTCGCTGTCGTCGTGCTCGATGTCCTCCGGTACGCCCTGTTCCTCGATAAAGACCTTGTCGCGGATGGAGCGCAGGGTCTCCCTATTCAGGTTCCAGCTTACGACTTCAATTTGCGGCTCATTGGTCATCGTTTGTTCAATCGTTGCTCGCCTGGAGCAGGCATCCCATTTCCCAGAGCGTGTTCAGGATTTCGCGGTTGGCGTCGCTGTCCGCGGCCTCGATACTGTCGCCCCGGCAAAGCGCCGCCAGCAACTCACTGCCTGCGGCGAAGGGTATGGCCAGGCCGTTGGCGTAGACTGTGACGCCGGCACCGCTGGCTCGCCAGGCCAGCCTGGCGGCCGGGTCCAGGTACACCCGGGCCGGCAGTGGCACGCCTTCATTATCAGCCGCCTCAACGCCGGTCTCGGTAACCAGCTCGCCAAACCAGTCGGCGTTGGTGCTGTCCCGGATCAGCAGCGCCTTGAGCTGCTCACGGGCTGAGGCGATGGCGGTGTCGGTCAGCTCCCCGGGGCGCCCGCCGGCCAGCGGCTTCGGGTCGGCGTAGAGTAGCTCGGAGTCGACCCCCGGCAGCAGCTCGTCAACCCAGCGGGATAGCATATCGCTCAACCGGGGGGCGCGAAAACCGATGGAATAGGTCATGCCGGTGCCTACCGATGTGCCCCAATGGGCGAGGCCGGGGGGCACGTAGAGGATGTCACCGGGGTTCAGCAGGTAGGATGCCGATTCCTCGAAGTCCTCCAGAATGCGCAGGTCGGGGTTGTCCCGCAGCGGGCTGCTGCTGTCGCAGCGCTGTCCGAGCTGCCAGCGCCGCTGGCCCTGGCCCTGCACCAGGAAAACATCGTAGCTATCGTAGTGGGGCCCCACGCCGCCGCCGTCGGTGGCATAGCTGACCATGACGTCGTCCAGGCGCCAGCCTGGCAGAAAGCTGACCCAGCGGCGCAGTGCCGCCACTGCGGGAACATAGTGATCGACCCGCTGTACCAGCAGGGTCCAGGGCTCATCGCCATCGAAGCTGTCTTCCCGCAGTGGGCCGGGGTCCTGCTGCCAGTCGCTGCCGTGCCGGCGTACCAGCCGCGCCTCGACACCGGGTTCCAGTGCCAGGCCGGCCAACTCTTCAGGCTCCAGCGGGTTGGTGAACTCGGCTTCGGCCGGGATCAGCAGCGGCTTCTGCTGCCAGCAGTCCCGCAGGAAGCGGGCGCTGTCCATGGCGCTGCCCGGGATCAAACCTTGCGTGCCTGCTCCGCGGCGTTGCCGGTGTAGCCGGCGGGTGTCAGGGCCAGCAGCGCGTCGCGGGCCTCTGCGGGCAGGTCGAGGGTTTCGACAAAGGCCTGCATGCTGTCGCGGGTGATGGTCTGGCCGCGGGTCAGGGCCTTGAGCTTTTCATAAGGTTGTTCGATACCGTAGCGGCGCATCACAGTTTGTACCGCTTCCGCCAGCACTTCCCAGCTGCCGTCTAAATCTTCCGCCAGCCGCGCTGCGTCCAGTTCCAGCTTGCCAATGCCCTTCAGCGCGCTCTGGTAGGCGATCAGGCTGTAGCCGAAACCCACACCCATATTGCGCAGCACCGTGGAGTCGGTGAGATCCCGCTGCCATCTGGAAATGGGCAACTTGGCGCCCATATGTGCGAACACGGCATTGGCCATGCCGAGGTTTCCCTCGGCGTTCTCGAAGTCGATGGGATTAACTTTGTGGGGCATGGTGGAGGAGCCCACCTCGCCGGCTACGGTTTTTTGCCGGAAATAGCCGAGGGAAATATAGGCCCAGATATCACGGCACAGGTCGATCAGCACCGTGTTTAAACGCGCCAGGGTATCGAACAGCTCGGCCACGTAGTCGTGCGGTTCGATCTGTGTCGTGTAGGGGTTCCAGGCCAGTCCCAGGCCGGTGACGAAGCTTTCGGCGTGGGCCTGCCAGTCTATTTCCGGGTAGGCACTCAGGTGGGCGTTATAGTTACCCACGGCACCGTTGATTTTGCCGAGGAAGTCTTGTTTCTCCAGCGCGACGAGCTGGCGCTCTACGCGCGCTATCACATTGGCCAGCTCCTTGCCCATGGTGGTGGGGCTGGCGGTCTGGCCGTGGGTGCGCGACAGCATGGGCACCTCGGCGTGGGCGTGGGCCAGTGAACGCAGGGCTTCCAACACCTCGCGCGCAGCGGGGAGCAGACAGTCCCGCAGCCCGTCTCGCAACATCAGTGCGTGGGACAGGTTATTGATGTCTTCGGAGGTGCAGGCGAAGTGGACGAACTCGGACGCGGCCTCCAGTTCCTCGTTGTCGGCAAACTGCTCCTTGATGTAGTACTCCACCGCCTTCACGTCGTGATTGGTGGTCGCCTCGATGGCCTTGATGCGTTCGGCGCCGGCCAGATCAAAGTCTTCGGCAATCGCGGCCAGTAGCGCGGTGGCCTCCGATGACAGGCTTGCCACCTCGAGGATGTCGGGGTGGTCGGCCAACGCCTGCAGCCAGCGGACTTCCACCAGGACTCGTCGCTGCATCAGCCCGAATTCGCTGAATACGCTTCTCAGCGTTTCGGTCTTGTTGCCGTAGCGGCCGTCGATGGGGGAAACAGCGGTGAGGGACGACAGGTCCATCGGGGTTCCTTGCTTGTGATGGTGATGCGGTGCCGGACGCGGCGCAGGGCGAGGATTTTACACTGAACCCAGTTGTCGCGACAGGTTGTGGGCAACCTGTAACAGCCTGCGGCGCTGGGTGAGCAGGCGCCAGCGGCGACCGCCGAGCTGGCGCCAGAGCACCGCCGAGCGTATGCCGGCCAGCAGCAGGGCACGGATCAGGTCGGCATTGGCCGAGTCCTGTAGCTGCTGGGCGCTGCCGGTGACCTTGATGCGGTACTTGAAGGTGCTGATGGTGTCCTGGTAGATGCCCGACAGGCTGTGACAAATCTCCTGCACATGATTACTGAAGTGCTCGGCGCGAAACTGAGTGTGCTCGAGCCGCGAGCGCATGACGGCCGCCATCTCCGGGTTGGCGGCAAACTGCCTCTCCAGGTGTAGCATGCCGAACACGTAGCGCATCATGTCGCGGCCGTCGGGCTGATCGCGGCTGGCGAGCAGGGCGGCCAGGTTGTGCAGGCCCAGCTTCATATTGCTGACACCACCGTAGACATCTTCCACCGTATCGGCGTCGAACTTGAACAGGCTCGACACCATGGGTGTGAGGAACTCTTCCGGGTAGCTGCCGGTGCGGGAGATCTGGTCCACCAGCCGGGCCACTTGCACCACGCCGGCCAGCGCCAGTACCTGGTCTTCGAGGTGCTTCACTCGGCGCTCTCGATGACGCCACCGCCGAGGCAGCGTTCGCCCGAGTAGAACACCACAGACTGGCCCGGTGTGATGGCTCGCTGTGGGGTATCGAACTCGGCCCGGTAGCCGCCTTCGTCCCGCACCAGCGTGCAGGCCTGGTCCGGCTGGCGGTAGCGGGTTTTGGCATGGCAGCGCAGGGGCTGTTCCGGCGCCTCACCCGCCACCCAGTAGATGTCTCCGGTACGGAGGCTCGACTTCAGCAGAGCGGGGTGGTCGTGGCCCTGGGCCACCAGCAGGCGGTTGCGGGCCAGGTCCTTGCCGACCACGTACCAGGGGTCGTGGCTGTGTCCGGACAGGCCGCCGATGCCCAGGCCCTGGCGCTGGCCGATGGTGTGGTACATGAGGCCGGAATGCTCGCCGAGGTGGTTCCCCTCCAGGTCGAAGATCTCGCCGGGTTGGGCCGGGAGGTACTGCTGCAGGAAATCCTTGAAGCGGCGCTCGCCGATAAAGCAGATACCGGTGCTGTCTTTCTTGTCATGGGTCTCGAGGCCGTGGGCCCGAGCCAGTTCGCGCACCGCTGACTTTTCGATTTCTCCCACCGGGAACAGGGTGCGGCCCAGTTCTTCATGGCCTACCGCGTGCAGGAAGTAGCTCTGGTCCTTGCCGGGATCCAGGCCCTTGAGCAGGGTGGCGCGACCGTCGCTGTCACCGCGGCGCGCGTAGTGGCCGGTGGCAATCAGGTCGGCGCCCAGCAGCAGCGCGTACTCCAGGAAGGCCTTGAACTTGATTTCACGGTTGCAAAGAATGTCCGGATTCGGGGTTCGACCGGCCTTGTACTCCGCAAGGAAATGCTCGAACACATTGTCCCAGTACTCGGCGGCGAAGTTGGCGCTGTGGAGCTTGATGCCGATGCGGTCGGCGACGGCCTGTGCGTCGGCGAGATCATCTTTGGCCGTACAGTACTCGGTGCCGTCGTCTTCTTCCCAGTTCTTCATGAACAGGCCTTCCACGGCATAGCCCTGCTCCTTGAGAAGCAGCGCTGCCACGGAAGAGTCGACACCGCCGGACATGCCGACAATGACTTTTTTGCCTGGGTTTGCCGTCATCGCTTGCGCTATCAGGGAAAGTACTTAACGAGGTCCAGAGGCCAGCGGTGGCCGGCCAGATACTGCTCGACGCTGGCCAACACCAGCGGGCTGCGCATTCTACCAGACTCGGCGCGCATTTCCGCCGGGGTCATCCACAGGGTACGCAGGATGTCTTTGTCCAGTTCGGCATCGGGGAGTTCCCGGACCAGGCGGGCGGCGAAGCTGGTGCGCAGATAGGTCGCTCCGTTAGCGGGGGAGGTGTACTGGGAAATGCCCAGCAGGGCCTCCAGCTCGACTTCGCAGCCGGTTTCTTCCCGCGTCTCGCGCAATGCCGCGGCGAACAGGGATTCCCCGGGATCGAGGTGACCGGCGGGCTGGTTCAGCACGATACCCTCGTCGGCGCGCTCTTCCACCAGCAGGAAGCGCCCCTTTTGTTCCACGACGGTGGCCACGGTCACATGGGCAAACCAGTCGGTCACGAGACGCGCCGCCTTGAGGGCAGGTGGACACGTTCCCGGCGAAACTCACCCGGGGCCAGGCCGTCCAGGCGCCAGTGGCCGATGGCCACCCGCACCAGGCGCAGGGTGGGGAAGCCTACCGCTGCGGTCATGCGGCGCACCTGGCGGTTGCGTCCCTCGGTGATCTTCAGTTCCAGCCAGCTGGTGAGGTCATGATTGCTCTGGCCGCGCGATCCGCCGATCCGCCAGCGCAATCATGACCTCACCAGCTG
>JANQGK010000051.1 GCA_028277365.1 Halieaceae bacterium
CAGTACCCAGAAACCGCGGCCCATGGTCGACAACACCAGGTCTCCGCGGTGCAACTTGATATCGGTGACCGGCGTGATCGGCAGGTTTTGCTGGAAGGATTGCCAGGACTCACCATCATCGAAGGAGATGAACAGGCCGTACTCGGTGCCGGCGTACAACAGACCCGGGCGCTCCGGGTCTTCCCGCACCACCCGCACCGGGTGATCGGCCGGAATGCCGTTGCGGCCGTCGGTCAGCAGGCGCCAGCGCTTGCCGTAGTTCTCAGTCTTGTAAACGTAGGGTTTCCAGTCGCCGAGCTGGTAGCGCAGCACAGAGATATAGGCTGAGGCGGCGTCATGAGGTGAAGGTTCCACGGAATCCACACGGCCGCCCCGCGGCAGCCCGCGCGGGGTCACCTCGTCCCAGCTCTCACCGCCGTCGCGTGTCACGTGCACCGGACCGTCGTTGGCGCCGGTCCAGATCACGCCGGGCGTCAGCGGGGACTCGCGCAGTGAGTACAGGGTGCTGTAGAACTCTTCGCCGGTAATGTCGCGGGTGATGGGCGAGCCGGAAATCACCTGCTTGTCGGCCTCGAAGGCGGTCAGGTCTGGAGATATGGTGTCCCAGCTCAGGCCCTCGTCGGTAGTGCGATGCACGTACTGGGAGCCGTGGTAGATCACGCCCGGGTCGTGCGGGGACACGTGCACCGGTGAAACGCGCTGGAAACGATAGCGCAGGTCAGCGGGGTTGTGGCCGTACATGTCGGTCGCTCCCACGTAGTAAGCACGCTCGGTGCCGGTGCGCTTGTCGAACACCGTAAAACGGCCCTTGCAGTTGGCATACACGGTGTTGTGGTCACCGGGCCTGGGTACCGCCGGCCCGGTTTCGCAGCCTCCGGTCTGGATCAGCCAGGCCTGCGGGTGTTGGGCGCCCCAGGGCGGCCGGCTGGGCACGGCAATGGTCGTCCAATTGTCCTGTTGGCCGGCATACAGCCAGTAGGGGTACTGGTCGTCCACCTCCACCTGGTAGAGCTCAGCGGTGGGCTGGTTGAACTGGGTCGACCAGGTCTTGCCGCCGTTGTGGGTGACGTTGGCGCCGCCGTCGTTGCCCTGGATGAACAGCTCCGGGTCGTCCGGGTTGATCCACATGTCATGGTTGTCACCGTGGGGCGGGGTGATCTTTTTCCAGGTCTTGCCACCGTCCACGGACTTCAAATAGCGGGTAGCCATCACGTAGACGATGTCGGCATTGGTCGGGTCAACATCGACGTTGGTGTAGTAAAAGGGCCGGGTGCGAATGCCCTCGTCGCTGGACACCTGCTCGAAGCTCTCACCCTGGTCCTTGGAGCGGTACAGACCGCCCTCGTCACCGGGCGCCTCCACCAGCAGGTAGACCACGCTGGAATCCGCCGGCGAGATCGCCAGGTCCATCTTGCCGATGTTGCCGCCGGGCAGGCCTTCGGTGATGCGCCGCCAACTGGCGCCACCGTCCACGGACTTGTAGAGGCCGCCATCCTCGTTTTTGCCGCCGCTCACAATGGTCCAGGGCTTGCGCTCGGCGCGCCAGGCGGTGGCGAACACCACGTCCGGATTGCCCGGCAGCAGTTCGACGTCAGAGAAGCCGACGGCCGCAGATTTATACAGCACGCGCTCCCAGCTCTGGCCGCCGTCGGTGGTCTTGTACAGGCCGCGCTCGGGGTTGGGGTTGAAGGCCTGGCCGATGGCGGCCACCCACACGGTGTTGTTGCTGCGCGGGTCGATTTCAACTGCGCCGATATGACCGGTTTTCTCGAGACCCACATGCTCCCAGCTATCGCCGCCGTTGACCGACTTGTACACGCCCTTGCCGGCGATGATGTTGCTGCGCAGGCCGTCGGTGCCGGTGCCGACGAAGAGAATATTGGCATCGCTCTGGGACACGGCGATATCGCCAATGGACGGTGTCTTGAAGTAGCCGTCGGACACGTTGTGCCAACTCTCACCGTAGTCGGTGGTTTTCCACACGCCGCCACCGGAGGCGCCAAGATAGAAGGTGCCTCGTTCCTTGACCGTGCCCGCCACAGCGGTCACCCGCCCGCCGCGCAGCGGCCCCACGTTGCGGTATTGCAGGGCATCCCAGCCCTCGGCGCTGGCCATCTGGAACGGTGCGGCCACCAATAAAAGGCCCAGCAGGGCCGGTACAGCTTTGTACATGGTCGGGGTCTCGGCGCGAACTAGAGCGAGGACGTTATCACCGACCGCTGAACGGCAGCAAATCGGCCGATCGCCTGGCGCGCGGGAAAGGGTGACGTGCTGACTGCCGACAGTATGGGTTGGTTCAGGCTGCCGAAGGGTTCCTAGAACGGCCGCGTAAATGCCGTCAGGAAGAAGAATTGGGCCTCTGATTCAATAATCGGGCTGTCGGCCGCGTTGTCGATCAGGCTGCTCATCCGAAGCAGCGTGGTCACCCGCCACTTGCTCTGCCCCAGCGGCAGACTGACAAGCCCCTGCAGCCCCAGCCGTTCGACCCCCGCGTCGGCGTCGTACTCCTCGAACGCGGTGGCGATGGACTCTTCCGGGTTGATGCTGAAGAAGGATTCCTTGTAGGTGTCGTTACCCAGCCGCAGTACCGGGCCGACGGCATAGAAGCCGCTCCCTGAGCCAAGTCTGCCGCGGCGGTTCACCGAGAGATCGATATAGGCGCCTTCGTGGCCTGAGCCAACATCCTGAGCCAGCACCGCGGACGCGACCCAGCTGCGCGCGCCGACCTCTACGTAGAGCCTGGCTTCGATCGAGGGGTCGACTTCGTCGAGCCCGTCGATAGAGTCGTCTCGTACGTTGAAGCCTGGTGCCAACGCGGCCCCGACGTTGATAAACCTGCCGGTTTCAGTCGTGCGGTCGCGATAGAAAAACCCGCCCAAGCCCTGTGGAATATTGGCGAAGTACTTGGTGCCTTTCTGGTCCATATAGCGGAAATCGAAGTACGGTATCGGCTGCAGGTTGTAGTCGTCACTGCCGACAAACTTGGGGTTTGCAATCATGCCCAGACCCCATTGGCTGCGCCAGCCGGCCTGTTGCAGGCCTGTGGCACTGGGAACGCCCGTCGCCGCGGCGACAGCCGCGCCATCGGCATCCTGCTGTGCGTGCGCGGGCAGGCTCGCGCCACAAAGCAGCGCAGCCGCCAATAACAGCCCTTTGATGACACCCAATGATTCATGCATGGTTAAGTCTTCTCAAACCGCAACTCCGATAAGTACGCGGTGTGCGGGCAAACGTCTCAATCTACTGACACACATGCCGCGTAAAGAATTGTCAGGGTGGTGACAGGGCCTATCCCGGCTCAACGCGAGGTGAGCATCAGCTACTCAGTTTCAAGAAAAGTCAGCCGCCACGGTGGCGTCTGCCGTTTTAGTCCGGTGATACGTCTGACGCTGGTATCGGCCGCCGTCCTCTTAGCTGCCTGCAGTTCTCAGCCCGCTATAGACGTGGCGGCCCGGCTGCGTGGGGCGGATATCGTGATTCTCGGTGAGGTGCACGACAACCCGGCGCATCACCGCACCCAGGCCGAGCTGATCGCGGCACTGGAGCCCAGCGCGGTGGCCTTCGAGATGCTGACCCCGGCACAGGCGGAGGTCGTCAATCGCACCGCTCAGCGCGGCGAGAGCCTGCGGCAAGCGTTGGCCTGGGACGACAGCGGCTGGCCGGACTGGCCGCTGTATCAGCCGCTGTTTGCCGCACTCCAGAGTACGCCGGCCTTCGGGATGGCCTTGCCCGGCCCAGAGGTCAACCGGGCCGTAAGCGAAGGTGCCGCCGCAGTATTCGGGGAGGGTGCCGCCCGTTTCGGGTTGACCAGGCCATTGCCAGAGGCGCAACAGGCGGCGCGGGAAGCACACCAGCTTTCGGCACACTGCAATATGCTGCCACTGCCGCTACTTCCCCGCATGGTGCAGGCCCAGCGCTTGCGAGACGCGGCCTTCGCCCGTACGGCCCTGCAGGCACTGGAGGACACCGGCGGCCCGATCGTGG
>JANQGK010000065.1 GCA_028277365.1 Halieaceae bacterium
GTTGACCTGTCGCAGCCTGGGGGTATCGGTCAAATCAGCGGCCCAGGGCGGCCCAGGTCTTATCCAGCGCCGCCCGCGCCCGCTCCATAAGCTGGTCGATCTGTTCCATCGTCATGGTCAGCGGTGGAGCAATAATCATGGTGTCGCCCACCGCGCGCATCACCAGCCCGCACTCCACCGACAGGTTGCGACACAGGGCACCGGCGCTGCCGTCCTGGTCAAAGCGAGCCCGGGTTGCCTTGTCGGCCACCAGCTCCAGGGCGGCGACAAAACCCGCGCCGCGAGCCTCACCCACCAGAGGATGATCCGCCATTTCCGCCCAGCGCTGCTGCAGGTAGGGTGCCTTGTCCTCGCGCACCTGGCGCACGATATCCTGCTCCTGCAGCAGGTCGAGAGTGGCAAGCGCCGCGGCACAGGCCGCCGGGTGGCCGGAGTAGGTGTAGCCGTGAGCAAACTCCCCGCCGTCGGCCTTGATCACGTCCGCCACCCGGTCGCCGACCATCACGCCGCCCAGCGGCTGGTAGCCGTTAGTGACTGCCTTGGCGAAGGACATCAGGTCCGCGGGCACCTGGTAGTAGTCGGCACCGAACCATTCACCAAGGCGGCCGAAACCACAGATCACCTCGTCGGAAATGATCAGGATATCGTGCTCTGCGCAGATGCGGCGGATCTCTGGCCAATAGCTGTCGGGGGGTACGATTACCCCGCCCGCGCCCTGTATCGGCTCGGCGATAAAGGCCGCCACGTTGTCGGCGCCCAGCTCTCCAATGCGCTGTTCGAGGCTGGCCGCTGCCCGGCGCCCGAACTCCTCAGGGTCGAGATCGCCACCCTCACCGAACCAGTAGGGCTGGTCGACGTGGCTCACGTAGCTCAGGGTTTCAAACTGCTTGTGCATGAAGCCCATACCGCCGAGGCTGGCGCCGGCGATGGTCGACCCGTGATAGCCGTTCTTGCGGCTGATCACATAGCGCCTGGAGGGCTTTTCCAGCAGGTCCCAGTAGCGGCGCACGATGCGCAGCTGGGTGTCGTTGGCTTCGGAACCGCTGGCGGTGAAGAAGAAGTTGTTGATGTGCGCGGGCGTCACCTCCGCCAGGCGCCGCGCCAGCTCGATCACCGGCGGATGGGCGCATTGGAAGAAGCTGTTGTAGTAGGGCAGCTCTTGCAACTGGCGGTGCACCGCATGGGCAATGCTGTCCTGGCCGTAGCCCAGGCTCACACACCAAAGCCCTGACATGCCATCGAGAATCTCCCGCCCTTCCGAGTCATAGATGTAGGGCCCCTCGGCGCGCGTGATGATGCGGCTGCCCTTGGCGGCCAACTCCTTGAAGTCGGTGAAGGGATGCAGGTAATGACTACTGTCCAGGGCCTGCCAGTCCTGGCGAGCCCGTTCCGGGATGATGCTGGTCATGGGATGCCTCACAAAATTGACAAGCCGTTGCCGGCCTGCCCATGATTGTGCCACAGGCGCAACTACCCAGCTATTAACGGGAATTAGGTAGGCTTTCTATAAGACCGCAGGGCCTCGGTGCCAATAGCATCAGTGGAGCTGCATCGTCACCGACGAAAGCACCTGCCGCCGCTGATCAAGCGTCTTGGCCTGTACAAGTTTTGATGGGGGGGTGTTTGGGGTATGGCTGGATCGGATCAACTGTCGCGGTGGAACCGTGATCTGTCGGTGGCGATCGCGGAGCTGGGCTCGGAGCGCTTTTTCCCCGCTATCATCAAAGCCATCTGCCGCGATATTCGCGTCGATTACCCGCAGGTGTGGCTCTACCACACGGAGCTGCCGCCCCAGTGCATCTATCACGAAATCCCCGACAGCGCCGTGGTTTCCCAGGTCGACCTGTACCTGGAAGGCCCCTACCAGGATGACCCCTTCTATCAGCTGTCGATGGGCCAGCCGCGGGGCCATTTCTACCGCCTGCACGAGCTGTACGACGGCGACCTGGAGTCCAGCAACTACTACACCAACTACTACCGGGAGACCGCCACCGAAGACGAGGTGATCTTCCTGGCACGGCTGGTAGACGGCGGTGTGATCAATATCAGCCTGATGCGCAAGAACGGCCACGGGCGCTTCTCCGGCGAGGAGCACGATTTCCTCAAGGCGCTGTCGGCGCCGGTGTCCGCCCTGCTGCGCAGCCACAGCCAGGTGGCGGACTTCAGTCAGCGCTACATGCTGGGGCCGGATATCGGCGAGGCCATCGACCACGCCTTCCGCATGTTTGGCGCCTCCCTGCTGTCGCCGCGGGAAAAAGCCGTGCTGGAACTGATGCTGCGGGGCTACTCCAGCCAGGCTTCCGCTGAGAAGCTGGGCATCGCCCTTGAGACCCTGCGCCGCCATCGCAAGAGCATTTACCGTAAGCTGGATGTCAACTCCCAGGCGGACCTGTTCTCACTGTTCATCGCCACCCTGCCCTACCTCGGTGAAGCCGGCGTCGGAGATCCCCTGGAATTCATGATGACCCCGGCCGCCGGCCGCGACAGGAGAGCCTGACCCGTGTGGGGTATTGCCAGTATTTTGCAGTCTGAGGAAGATCGGGATTTGCTGGTAAAGGTATGTGCGCCTAATGTCTGTTGAAGCAGACTGGTTCCTTCGCACCTTTCCCGATATCACTACCATCGAAGCACTGCTGCCGGACTGCAACGGTGTCATGCGAGGGAAGTGGCTGCCACGCCACAAACTCGAGAAGGTCTTTCAGGGAGAGTTTAAGCTACCGATGACTGCCCTGAGCCTTGATATCTGGGGTAGGGACGTCGAAGAGCTGGTATTCGAATCGGGAGACGCCGACGGGGTTTGCAGGCCTATCGAAGGCAGTCTGCTGCCCACCCCCTGGGCCAGCGACGACAGCTACGGCCAGGTGATGCTGTCACTCTACAACGCCGAGGGCGAGCCCTACCTCGGCGACCCCCGCAACGTTCTCAAGCAGGTGCTGGGCCGCTTTCACAACGCCGGCTGGCGGCCTGTCGTGGCCGCCGAACTGGAATTCAGCCTGGTGCACTACGACCGGCGCGGCATACGCCACAGCTGCCCGGTGCCGGCGGGCCACGAGCCCATCGGCGGCAACACCTACGGCGTTGACGTGCTGCAAAACAACGCCGCTATGCTCAAGGAGATTCGCGAGGCCTGCGAAGTCCAGCACATTCCCTTTGACGGCATCGTCAAGGAATCTGCGCCCTCCCAGTACGAAATCAACATGCAACACATCGACAACCCGGTGCTCGCGGCCGACCAGATCCAGATGATCAAGCGACTGGTGAAAGGGGTTGCAGCTCGCCACGGCTTGATCGCCAGCTTCATGGCCAAGCCCTTCGAAAACGAGGCGGGCAACGGCATGCATGTGCACTGCAGCGTGCTCGACGAGCAGGAACGCAACATCTTTGACGACGGCACCGAGCGCGGCACGGAGCTCTTGCGCCACGCGGTAGCCGGCTGCATGCAGTATATGGGCGAGTCCATGGCCGTCTACGCGCCCAACTTCAATTCTTACCGGCGCTTCCAGCCCGGCGCCCACGCCCCCACCGCGCCCTGCTGGGGCTATGACAACCGCACCGTGTCGGTGCGCATCCCGGCCGGCAAATCCAGCGCCAGACGGCTGGAGCTGCGGGTAGCCGGCGCCGATGCCAACCCCTACCTCGTGTACGCGGCGCTGCTGTCGGGCATCATCGAGGGCATTGCCCAACAGTCAGACCCCGGTGAGCCGATCCAGGGCGACGGCTATGTGCAGGCCGGCCAGCTCCTGCCACTATATCTGCCGGAGGCCATCCAGCTGTTCCAGAACTCCGATTTCATCGCCCGCAACCTGGGCAAGGAGCTGCAGCGCATCTACTCCTTGAGCAAGGCCCAGGAGAACGCCGAATTCCGCGCCCGCATCAGCGAGCTTGAGTACACCTCTTACCTGGAGCGCCTGTAGCCCCGGAACATCGGTAGCGGCGGACGCGGCGCCGCCAGTCTCAGTAGCCGCGCTCGATATCGACCACTGAAAGCAGGGGCTCACCGGCCACGTAGCGGCGCAGATTCTCGGCGACCAGCGCCTGGACGCGTCCCAGCGCCTCCCGGGACCGGCCCGCCACATGGGGCGTGATGATCAGGTTGGGCGCAGCCCACAGCGGGTGCTCTGCCGGCAGCGGCTCAGGGTCAGTAACATCCAGCGCGGCACCGGCGATCTGACCGGTTTCCAGCGCCCTGATTAGATCCGCCGTTACGGTGCTCTTGCCGCGCCCGACGCTGATGAAATAGGCCGTGGGCTTCATTGCTTTGAAGAACTTTTCGTCGAACAGGCCTCGGGTGCTATCGGTTAGCGGCGCGGCGTTCACCACCACATCTGCCTGTTTCGCCAGCTCCCAGACCTCATCCGCCAGACCCACGTAGGCAACGTAGTCCGGGCCCTCCCGGCGGCTGTTGCGGGTGGCGATTACCCGCATGCCGAGCCCGTGGGCACGCTTGGCCACCTGGGTGCCGATCCCCCCCAGACCGACCACCAGCAGGGTATTGCCGGCCACCTCGCCCAGCGGCGGTGGCGGCTGGTTCCAGTTCGGCTCCCACGCGCCTCGCTGCTGCGAAACAATATGCCCCGCCAGGCCGCGGGTCTGCGCCATCATCAGCGCAATCGCGTGATCGGCCAGGGTCGGGCTGCCCAGGCGCTGGCCGTTGGTCAACACCAGGTCGCTGTCGGCAAACGCCGGCAGGCCGACACAGTTCTCGACGCCGGCAAAATACACCTGCACCCAATGCAGCTCGGTGGCCACGTCAAACAGGCCCTGGTCGCAATAGCCGATCAACACCTGCGCGCCGGGCATGGCGGCACGTGCCGCGTCGATGCTATCGACGGCGACAAATTCCACTCCAGGAGCAACACTGCGCAGGGCCGCGGTCGAATCGCCGAAGACATTGCGCACCACCACCTTCTTCGGCGGTTTCCAGCCAGGTAGGTCGCGGCTGGCCACCCGGTGTTCGCGCAGGCCCAGTCCCTGTAGCAGCTCGGGAGTTTGCGCGGTTTGCGCGGATACCTGCAATGTGGCCAGCACCAGGGCCAGAAAAATGGCATATCGATTCATAGAGCAGCTCCTGTGAGGACGCCAGTGTAGCAGCTAGGCCTGCTGTGCCTGGACATTCCCGGCGCAGCGCTGGCCCAGCTCACGCACCTGCCAGAGCACGGCGATGAAGGCCAGGCTACCGAAGACCACCGCGCCCACCGCCTCCCCCGCCATCACGCCGGGGGCCTCAAACCACTGCGAGCCCAGATAGACACAGGGAATAGTGCCCAGCAGCGCGCGGCCAAAATTGAACAGCGTGGCGAGGTGGGCGCGGTGCAGGTTATTGAAGCTGGCGTTGGCGACGAACAGCATACCGCTGAATATGTATGCGCCGACCAACCAGGTGACCGCGAAACGAATCAGGTACTCGGCGTCACCGCGGGCGTTAAACACAGAGATGATCAGGTCCTGGCTGGACCACAGGATAAGCCAGACCAGTAGCACGTAGACCAGGTTGCAGAGCAGAGCATCCAGCAGGGCGCGGCGCACCCGGTCGTACTGCAGAGCCCCGGCGTTTTGGCCGATGATGGGTCCGATAGCGCCGGACAACGCGAACACCGCTGCAAACGCCACCGGCCAGATACGCCCCATGATGGCGGCGCCCGCCACCGCGCTGTCACCGTACTGGGACATGGTGCGCAGCACGAAACTGGCGCCGATCGGTGTAGCCAAATTGGTGAGCATGGCCGGACCGGCCACCCGAATGATCGCGCCCATGTCCTCCCTGAGCCAGCTGAACCGGGTGGGAGTGGGCAGCTGGTGGACCCGGAAAATGGCATTGAAAGAAATGAACATCATCACCCAGCGCGATACCACCGAGGCGGCCGCCGCCCCCTCGATACCCCAGCCGAAACCGAAGATCAGGATGGGGTCGAGGATGGCGTTCACCGCCGAGCCGCCGAGGGTGGCGTACATGGAGCGGCGGGCGTCGCCCAGCGCGCGGGCCGCATTGGCGGCGCACATACCCAGGGCCAGCACCACCGTATTGGGAATGATAATCCGGCTGTAGGCCAGCGCATATTCGTGAGTCTTGCCGGTGGCGCCGAGCAGCGACAGCAATTCCGGCAGGTACAGGAAACCTATGCCGCTTATCAGGGCGGCTGCAGTGCCGCTAAAAATGAGGATGTTGCTGCAGTAGCGCCCGGCGAGATCACGCCGGAAGGAACCCTCTGCCCGCGACACCAGCGCGCCCATGCTGATCTGCAGACCAATGCTGACCGCGGTCAGAAAGAACAGCAGGGTACCGCCGTAGCCCACCGCAGCCGCCAGCTCCTGCTCGCCAAGCAGGCTCAGGAAATACATGTCGACCAGGTCCACGGTAAACATTGCGACCAGGCCCACTGCGCCCGCAGCGGTCATCTTGACCACGTGGCGAAGGGTTGAGCCCTCTAAGAATACAGCCTGTGCCATAGCTTAAGCCAAGGTGGAACAGTCGAAGCGCATCACACCCTGTTCCGGGCCTGTGGCGATGGCCGGTGCATACGCGGTATTATCCGGGTTCGTTTTATACCACTTTCCCTCGTGCAATAGATCAATATCCACCAACTGCTTCACAGATTGGGCTACCGATACGGCGAAAACCGTGAGTATGGGGAGGACCGATCTATACTGCAGCCAGGCATAGTGGTGCAAAGTTGGACATTAGACACAGAAAGGACGCAAGGTTCATGAACCAGACTCCCGCAAAGCCCCCGCTGACACCGATCAACGTCGCCCTGTTCGTGGCCCTGCCACTGGCCGGGCTGGTGCTGGTGCCGCTGTGGGGTATCTACCACGGCTACAGCGCCTCCCTCTGGTGGATGGCCCTGCTGTTTCTGTACCTGAACGGACTGTCCATTACCGCCGGCTACCACCGGCTGTGGTCCCACAATGCCTACCAGGCGCACCCGATCCTGCGGGTACTTTTCGCGCTGTGGGGTGCAGGGGCGCTGCAGAACAGCATCCTGATCTGGGGCTCCGACCACCGCCGCCATCACCGCCACGTCGATGACAACAAGCGCGACCCCTACTCCGCCGGGCGCGGCCTGTGGTACTCCCACATGGGCTGGATGCTGCGCGAGTATCACACCAACGAAGAAGACTTCAGCAACGCGCCTGACCTGCAGCGCGACCCGATCGTGATGTGGCAGCACCGTCACTACGTATTGCTGACCGTGATCATGAACGTAGGCCTGCCGCTGCTGGTGGGCTGGTGGGCCGGTGATGTGGTCGGCGGCCTGCTGCTGGTGGGTCTGGCACGACTGGTGGTCAACCACCACGTCACCTTCTTCATCAACTCGTTGGCGCACTACTGGGGCAGCCAGCCTTACACCGATGAAAACAGCGCCCGCGACAATGGCTTCCTCGCCTTCCTGACCTATGGCGAGGGCTACCACAATTTCCATCACATTTTTCAGTCCGACTACCGCAACGGCGTGCGCTGGTACCAGTGGGATCCGACCAAGTGGCTGATCAACCTGTGCGCGTGGCTGGGCCTGGCCAGCAAACTCAACCGGGTGCCCAACTTCAAGATCCAGCAATCCATTCTCGCCATGCGCTTCAAGCAGGCCCGCAACCATCTGGAGCAGGCCGACACGCCGCAGCCTCTGCGCGAAAAACTGGAAGCGGAATACCAGCTCTTCGTCGACGCCCTCAACCGCTGGAAGGACCTGCAGGCCCAGCGCTACGAGCGCCGCAAGGGCGAACTGGGCGACGCCTTCGCCGAGAAGCGCGACCGGCTGCTGGTGAAGTGGGAGCGCGCTGCAGTGCGCACCCGCCTGCGCGAGCTGGAATACTCCCTGAAGATGCAGCGCAAGCGTGTGGAAATCCTTATGCTACAGCTACAGCTGCAGGTAGCCTGATATGAGCAGCGTCTTCGACTTCAGCGCAACCACCACCGCCGGAGAGAACCTGCCCCTCGATCAGTACCGCGGCAAGGTATTGCTGATCGTCAACACTGCGTCCAAGTGCGGCTTTACCCCGCAGTTTGCGGGCCTCGAAGAGCTCTACGAGAAGTACCGCGACAACGGCCTGGAAGTCCTCGGCTTCCCCTGCAACCAGTTCGGCGGGCAGGATCCGGGCAGCAACGAGGAAATCCAGGAGTTCTGTCAGCTCAACTACGGTGTGTCCTTCCCGATGATGGGCAAGATCGAGGTCAACGGCTCCGGCACCGACCCGCTGTACAAGCACCTCAAGAAAGAGGCCAAAGGCCTCGCCGGCAGCGAACGCATCAAGTGGAACTTCACCAAGTTCCTGGTCGACCGCGACGGCAACGTCGTCAAGCGCTACGCCCCTCAAACCAAACCTTCGCAGCTCGAAGCCGACATCGAAGCATTGCTCTAGCCTTTCTCTCATTTTTTTGTGCCACTAGCACGGCACCCTTGGCTGCCCAGGGGTCGAAACGGGCGCATCCCGATACCTACAACTGGGCGCTGCGCAACTCGACCAAAATCGCTACGCGATTTTTGGGACTCGGACAGTGCTCGCGCTTTTTCCAGTTGTAGGCATCGGGATAAGCGCGCCCTGATGGTTTCGACCCCCGGGCAGCCAAGAGTGCCTCGTTCCGAGCAGACCCCAGAGACTCTCCTAAGTCGACGCGCGTAACGCGATTGGTGGCAACTCAGTGTTCGCGGGTGGCGCGGAACTCGATATCGGGCCAGCGTTCTTCCATGAGCTGGAGGTTGACGCGGGTGGGGGCCAGGTAGGTGAGAAAGCCGCCACCGTCGATGGAGAGCTGATCGGCAGCCTTCTTGCGGAAGTCCTCCAGCTTGCGCGGGTCGTCGCAGTGCACCCAGCGGGCCGTGTACACGTTGACCGGCTCGTAGATCGCCTCGACCTTGTATTCGTCCTTCAGCCGATAAGCCACCACGTCAAACTGTAGCTGGCCCACGGCACCGACAATCAGGTCCGTGCTGCTGATCGGTGCAAACACCTGGGTAGAGCCCTCCTCCGAGAGCTGCTGCAGGCCCTTCTGCAGCTGTTTGGATTTCATCGGGTCCGCCAGGCGGATGCGGCGGAACAGTTCAGGCGCGAAGTGCGGGATGCCTGTGAAACGCAGCTCCTCGCCGGCGGTGAAGGTGTCGCCGATCTGGATGGTGCCGTGATTGTGCAGGCCGATGATATCGCCGGACACGGCCTCCTCCACCAGGGCGCGCTCGCCGGCCTTGAAGGTCACCGCGTCGGCGATCTTCACGTCTTTGCCGGCGCGCACATGGCGCATCTTCATGCCCTTTTGGTAGCGGCCCGAGCAAACCCGCATGAAGGCGATGCGGTCGCGGTGGCGCGGGTCCATATTGGCCTGGATCTTGAACACAAAGCCCGAGAATTGCGCTTCCCGAGCCTCGACCCCACGCTGCTCAGTCTCGCGGCCCTGGGGCGCCGGCGCCCATTCGACGAAGTGATCGAGCATTTCACGCACACCAAAATTACCCAATGCAGTGCCGAAAAACACCGGCGTGAGCTTGCCGGTGAGGTAGGCCGTAAGATCGAACTCATGGCTGGCGCCACGTACCAGCTCCACTTCGTCCAGGAAATCCTGGTAGCCGTCGCCAACAAAATCCCGCGCCGCATCGGAAGCCAGGCCTTCAATGCGGTGATCCTCGGGCAGAGCGTGGCCGCGACCCGGCGTGTAGCCGTAGATCGTATCGCGGTACAAGTCGTAGACACCCTTGAACATAGAGCCCATGCCGATCGGCCAGTTGACGGGCGCCGCGGCAATATCGAGCACTGACTCCACCTCGTCCAGCAACTCGATCGGATCGCGAATGTCGCGGTCCATCTTGTTCACGAAACTGAGAATGGGCGTATCCCGCAGCCGGCATACGTTCATCAGCTTGATGGTGCGCTCCTCCACGCCTTTGGCGCCGTCCACCACCATCAGCGCCGAGTCCACGGCGGTCAGGGTGCGGTAGGTGTCTTCAGAGAAATCCTCGTGGCCCGGCGTATCCAGCAGATTCACCACGCGCCCGTTGTAGGGAAACTGCATGACCGACGAGGTCACGGAAATGCCGCGTTCCTGCTCCATGCTCATCCAGTCGGAGGTGGCATGAGGGCCGCGCTTGCCCTTCACAGTGCCGGCCACCTGAATCGCATTACCGAGCAGCAGCAGTTTCTCGGTGATGGTGGTCTTGCCGGCATCCGGGTGCGAAATGATGGCGAAGGTACGGCGCTCATCGATCTGGCGCTGGAGTTCGGTGGCAGCGGGCGTAGACATACTCTCTGGTACAGGCATTTGACGGAGCGCGGATTATACGCGGAATGCTGGCGGGGAACAGGCGAGTTCAGTCTATAATCTCCGCATGAACCATGGTGAGTACCACCCCGGCATCGCTGGAAGCTGCCTCCGCAACCTGCTCTATGCACGCTGCGCTGTCATCCTTGTTCATGCCGGCGCGCTTTTCTTTCTGCTCTCGCGCGGCACCGAACAGGCACCGGGAGACGGTTACCTGATCGTCCTCGGGGCACTGACCCTGATTACCCTGTTCAGTTTCCTGCGCCTTACCAAGCCCTGGCCGGTGCACGATGCTGAGTGTTTCATTCAGCTATTGCTGGACATCCTGGGGCTGACCGCTCTGCTGTATTTCGCCGGCGGCGCCTATAACCCACTGGTGGCTTACTACCTGGTGCTCATCGGCTTTGGCGCCATCATGATGCCGCGGCGCTACAGCCGCGTGGTGACGTCGTTGTGCATTGTCGGCTTTCTGGGGCTGATCTTCATGCACCAACCCATCCCGGTCTATAACGCGGCGGTCGAAAGTCTTACGATCGCCGACATCGCCGGCTGGGCCGCCCTGTTGCTGGCCGCCCTGGTGCTGGCCTGGTTCGGCGGCGAGATGGCCGTATCGGTCCGCAAATTCCTGCGCGACCCCATCGAGGCGGAGCAAAGCGCCAACGAAGAGCAGCACCTGGCGGCGCTGGCCAGCCTGGCGGCGGGCACCGCGGCAGAGCTGGGCGCACCGCTGGCGACCATGACCTCGGTGGTGGAGGAACTGGGCGAGTTCGCCGCCGACCAGAAGCACCGCGAAGACTTCCTGTTGCTGGCAGACCAACTGGAACACTGCCGCGGGGTACTCGACAAGCTGTCGCGCACCGCACGTCTGACTGAGGGCGGCGAAAAACGCTGGATCGAAGTGGCGGGCTTTGTGGAAGCGACAGTGAACCAGTGGCTGCGGGGACGTCCGGACGCCGATGTCGAGGTGAGTGTTTCCGGCGGCGGTGAATCGCCGCGCATGGAAGCCGAGTATGGCCTGTCCCAGGCACTGGAGCATATTCTCAACAACGCAGCCGACGCCGAGCCCAGGGGCATTCGCGTCGACGTGCGCTGGGATGACAGCAGCAGCCAGATTCGCATCGATGACAGAGGGCCTGGCTTTCCTGAGAGTATGATCGGCGTCCGGCGCAAACCGGCGGTGGTGGAGAAAACCGAAGGTATGGGCATCGGCCTGCTGCTTTGCAACGCCACGGTGAATCGCTACGGCGGCACGCTGGAGTTGTCGAACCGCAAAGATGGTGGCGCCCGGGTGCTGCTGACCCTACCGCGCTCCGACACCTGACTGCATTAGCGGGCTGCGCCTTTGAGCTCCAGCTGCTGCTGAATGGCCACGAGCAACGCCTCGCCCACGGAATCCATCGACGGCATGCTCACCCCCGCCGGCAGGCACTGGCGCAAGCTGGTCACCGCCATGCCGGCATGGCCGCAGGGGTTGATCCGATCGAAGGGCGAGAGGTCCATATCGACATTCAGCGCCAGCCCGTGATAGCTGCAGCCACGCCGCACCCGCAGGCCCAGTGAGGCGATCTTGGCAGCGTCGACGTAAACCCCCGGGGCATCGGGTCGCGGCGCGGCAACGATACCGTAGCCGGCCAGCAGCTCGACAATACCCTGTTCGATAATGTCCACCAGCGCTCGCACGCCGAGACCGCGACGCCGGAGGTCCACCAGCAGGTATAGCACCCACTGGCCGGGGCCGTGGTAGGTCACCTGGCCGCCGCGGTCTGCCTGCACCACGGGAATATCGCCGGGCGTCAGCAGATGTTCCGCCTTACCGGCCTGGCCCTGGGTAAAAACGGGGGGATGCTGCAGCAGCCACAGCTGATCTTCGCTGTGTTCGTCACGCTGGTCGGTGAAGTCTCGCATGGCCTGCCAGGTAGACAGGTAGTCCGCCTCGCCCAGCCTGACCGTTTGCATGCGGCTAGGGCCTGTTCACACTCACTGAGTTAGCCCTGCTGCCACTGTTGTTGTGTCCTGCAAGGCAGGATTGGCGCAGTGTAGTGGGCCCACATAAGCCATTTCTAACGCCGCAGGGCGCAACACCAGTGGCAGCCCTTCGGGTTGAGGCTGAACCAGCGCCACTCTTCGTTGCTCGTCGTTCATTTGGAATCACCAAACTTCTCTCCTCGCGCCTCGATTGGCGCTGGTTCAGTCTCAACAGGGCCAACTCAGTGAGTGTGAACAGGCCCTAGGTCAGCGCCGCTTCCGCCTCCGCTTGCAAATCGCGGTTGTGGGTTTCCAGGTTTGCCTGCAGGTAGGCGCGGAACGGCTCGGCCGGGATGGGTTTACTGTAAAGAAATCCCTGCCCGTAGGCTACGCCCTGCGCCACCAGCCAATCTGCCTGGTCGGGCGTTTCGATGCCTTCCGCCACCGTATCCAGGTCCAGGGTGCCCGCCATTTCGATCACGTGGCCCACCACATTGTGGGTCACCGCCTCGGTGCCCACCGCGTCCACAAAGCACTTGTCGATCTTCAGCGTGTCCAGCTCGAAGCTCTGCAGGTAGGCCAGGCTCGAGTAGCCGGTGCCGAAATCGTCCACTGCAATCTGGTGCCCCCGGTCCCTGAGTTCCCGCACCTGCTGGCGCGAGCGGTCGCTGTCGACCATGGCGCGTTCGGTGATTTCCAGCTTAATGCACTGGGGAGCGACCGCTGCATTTACCAATTGGTCCCGCAGCCGCTGCTTGAAGGATTCGTCGCTGAGATCTTCCGGTGCCAGGTTGATATTGATGCGCAGCAGTGGGTGTTCGCGCAGGATGTCACCCAGATCGCGCACGGTCGCTGCCAGCACCGCCATGGTGATCTCCGGCACCAGGCCGCCCTGTTCAGCCAATGGGATAAACACGTCGGGCCTGACCATCTCGCCATCGGGCCTGATCCAGCGGGCCAGGGCTTCAGCGCCGATACAGCGGCCGGTGGCGAGCTCGAGTATGGGCTGATAGTAGGCAGTGACCTGGCCGCGGTTGATGGCCTGGCGCAGCTCGGTGGACAGGCTCATGCGGCGCCGCGAGAAGCGCATCACAAGGTTCACCCAGATGACGGCGAGCGCCAGGGCGATAGCCAGGGCGATAGACAGCCAGGGCAGGTAGCGCTCCCAAAAGCGGTCGATGGTTTCCACCGCCACAATATCCATGGGGAAAATAGTCCCCAGGCTGAAGCGGGACAGCACCCGGCTGTTGGCGTTGTCCAGAGTCAGGCCGATGTCGAGGCTGTTGGGCTCGGGAATGCTGGACAAGTCGCCGGTGGAGGCCATCGGCAGGTTCTCCACCCACAGGCCGGCCTGGCGGTCTGGGTCCTCGGTGGGCTGCAGCAGCATGCGTGGATCTATTGCCACGTCGTGGTCGCCGTAGCGCATCAGGAACAGCTGTACGCCGGCGGTCTCGGTCTGTGAGGAGGGCCACCACGCGATCACCCCCGAGTCGTAGATGCGGTCGGCGCGGGAGGGTCGCAGGTCGACGGCCTGAATATAGCCCACGCCGCAAATCCGCTCAGCGGCGCGCCAGTAGCCGATAGCGCGGATGTGCGGCCGGCCGATGGCGGCCTGGTGCATGGCGTTGATGTGCTCTTCGCTGCAGCGCGGCAGCTCTGACTTGTTAAAGCGATCCAGCAGCGCGCGGGATTCGACGATCATCTGCTCGGCGCGTTGGCCCAGCTGCTTGGCCAGTTCCGCGACCCGCGCCTCCTCGGCGCTGACCGACTCCTGCCACAGCAGCCAGGTGATCTGGCCGAGCACGGCGGCGGCGCCCAGGCAGGCGGCCAGGGTGAAAACGATAAAAACCCGGCGCCCGGGGCTATGTGCACTCATGGAGCGTGTTTTACACAAGCGCGGCGGGCTTCGGTAGGTTAAAAAGTGGCATTTCCACACAAAGCCGGCGCTCGGCTGTAAGCAGGCACTGCGCTCCGGGCGATAGATTCGTATACTATGCGGCTCCATTTAAATGCCGTGATCGGGCACAAAAGTGATGACAGACCACACGCGAGACAAAACCACCGACGACCTGCGCATTACCGGGATCAAGGAGCTGGTGTCCCCTGATGCCCTGATCGACGACATCCCCGTCAGCGAGGCCGCCGCAGCGACGGTCAGCGCAGGGCGCAGTGCGATCCACGGCATCCTGGCGGGCACTGATGACAGGGTGCTGGCAGTGGTGGGCCCCTGTTCCATTCACGACCCGGACGCAGCCAGAGACTACGGTCGCAAGCTGAGGGTGCTGGCGGACGAGCTCAGAGACCAGGTGCTGGTAGTGATGCGGGTGTACTTCGAGAAGCCGCGCACCACGGTGGGCTGGAAAGGCCTGATTAACGACCCGGATCTGAACAACACCTTCCAAATCAACAAGGGGCTCAATCTGGCACGGCAACTGCTGCTGGACCTGGCAGAGATGGGGCTGCCGGCGGGCTCCGAGTACCTGGACCTGATCAGCCCCCAGTACATCGCCGACCTGATTGCCTGGGGGGCCATCGGCGCCCGCACCACCGAAAGCCAGACCCACCGGGAACTGGCCTCCGGCCTGTCCTGCCCGGTGGGCTTCAAGAACGCCACTGACGGTGATATCCAGATTGCCATCGATGCCATCAAGTCGGCGGCCAACCCGCACCACTTCCTGTCGGTGACCAAGCAGGGCCACTCAGCGATCTTCCAGACCGCCGGGAACGGGGATTGCCATGTGATCCTGCGGGGCGGCAAGCACCCCAATTACGACATGTTTTCGGTAGAGGACGCCTCAGGCATGCTCACCGGGGCCGGTCTGCCGGCGCGCATTATGATCGATGCCAGCCACGCCAACAGCCGCAAGAACCCCGCCCGCCAGGTAGACGTGGCACACGATATCGCCACCCAGGTCGCCCGCGGCAGCCGCAGCATCTTCGGCATCATGCTGGAGAGCAATCTGGTGGAAGGGCGCCAGGATGTGGTCGACGGTCAGGCGCTGACCTACGGCCAGAGCATCACCGACCCCTGTATGGGCTGGGAGGACACCGTGGAGGTGATGCGCAATCTCGCGCGTGCGGTGGAACGGCGCCGCGGCAACATCCCCCAGGCGGTGCTCGGGGAAGCCGGAGCCGGCTGAGCTTTTCCTTTACGCTAGTGGTCGCTAGTTTGTTCGCGGCTTAGCAAACGCGCTGGCTGGCGGCCTGCTCCCACCAATTCTGTGAAGCGCTTCGCGGGCTGGCCAAAAATTGCCTGCCTGACCCCCTTCAGCGCATTTACTGAATAAAGCTCTATACCTAGACTCGACGGCATTATTAGACCGGTTCGGGAGCATCCCAGAGGACGGGAGTCGTCGTGCCAAAGCTACGTGCCACTACAGCCAATGTAAAAGTGCCGCCGATAACTCGGGGAGTCCTGCGCGGCTTCACCATGATCGAAATGCTGATATCTCTGGCAATCCTGAGCATTGTGATGATGGTCGCCCTGCCGTCTTACACCAGCTACCAGCAAAAAACGCTGATTGCCCAGTGTATGGCGGACCTCAACGACATCGCCATGCGGCTGGAGAAATTCAAGGCCTTTAACTATAGCTACCCCTGGGACCTGTCGGAGCTGGGCAGCATCCCCAAGGACCCCTGGGGCAACGACTACCTGTATCTTGAGCTGAGCAACGTCAACGACAAGAACGGCAAGGTCAAGGTCGATCTCGGCGGCAACAAGATCAAGGGCAAGAAGCCCAAGGCCCGCAAGAAAAAGAACCTCAAGCCCCTCAATTCTGACTTCGACCTGTTCAGCACCGGTGAAGACGGCAGCTACAAAGCCAACTTGTCCGCCGCCGTCAGCCTGGATGACTGCGTCAGGGCTGATGACGGTGCCTTTATTGGACTGGCGGCGGATTACTAGGCCGGACCAGTCATGAGTGCTTCTCCCCACAAAGGCAATATCACCCGCCGTTTGTTCGGCGTGTTCCTGCTGTTCGCGCTGGTGCCGACCGCGGTGCTGACGGGCCTGACACTCAGCTACCTCAGTGACCGGGCGCAGGAGCAGGTGGAACTGCTGCAGGACGAGCAGGCTGCCATGCTGGTGGACACACTGCTCGGGCGACTGGTGGTGCTCACCGAGCAGCTCAATCACTTTGCGGCGGCAGAGGCCCCGAAGCTCGAGGCGGGCGGTGACGTTATCGCCCTGCTGGGCGGTAAACGCATTCGGGTCTTTCCCTGGTCGGTCCTGGATGGTGCCACCGGCGTGCGTTCCCGCGAAGGTGCAGCCCGGCGACTGCGCGAAGGCCAGCTGGTGTTGGCGCGGATCGGCTGGGACGGTGAGTTGAACCGGGTATACATACTGCGCGCGCAGGGCGCCGATACTGCGAAGCCGGTGCTGGTGGGCGCCCTGGTCAGTGACGAGATCGCCATCGGCGATTCCGACAGTCGCGACCTGCGCAATACCAGCTGTATCTACGACGAGCGCGCGCAGGTGCTGTTCTATTCCGACCCCGAGGTGTGCCGCGCCTTTGCAGGCCTGGACGCCTACGAGGACAGTCACCGCGGTACTGCCAGCATAGAAATCGGGGACCGCGAATACATGGCCGGCTTTCGATCAGTGTACCTGGGCTCGCTGTACGGTGCCCACAACTGGCGCGCGATAGTTGCCCGACCCAGCGAGCTGGTGCTGGCCGACACGGTGCGCTTCCAGCGGCAGTTCCTGGGGCTGGCGGTCGTGGTCATCCTGTCGATTTCGCTGGCCAGCCTGTACCTGATCCGTCGGCAGATGCTGCCGCTGGCGGAAATCATGGCGGGCATCCAGCGGGTCACCGGCAAGCGCTACGACACCCCGGTGACGGTGAGATCCGGTGACGAATTCGAGGATATGGCGAAGGCCTTCAATACCATGTCGGCCAGGGTGTCTCACCAGTTGTTGACCCAGGCGTCGATGTCGGAGATCGACCAGCTCATTCTTTCCCGCATCAAGAAAGAAGATATCGTCAAGATCGTGCTGGAAAAGACCACCGCGGTGCTGCCGGCGGACTACATTGCCATGATCCTGTTGGAGCAGGGGCAGCAGTGCGGCGAGATCTACCGGCTCAGTGACAGCTTCGCCGGCGAGCTGCAGAGCACCGACCTGGTGATGGGCAGCCTACAGTTGGAAGAACTGGCCATAACCGGGCACGTGCTGATCGACGGGTCCGAGGGAGAGCTGCCGGGCTATATCCTCGACAGCAACATTCCGCCGGGCTGCAGCTTCGAGCTGCTGCCCATCATGGTGGACGGCGCGGTGATCGCACTTATCATCCTCGGCCACCGGGCCGCGCCCTCGCTGGACCCGGACCACATTACCCTCGCCAACAACTATGCCGACCGGATTGCGGTGGCGCTGTCCAATGCCGAGTGGGAAGACCGCCTGTTCCAGCAGGCCCACTATGACGCCCTCACCGGCTTGCCGAACCGCATGGCCTTCCTGGATCGGCTGGAGCAATCGGTCAATCGTGCCTCCCGGCAGGGCGGCAACCTTGGCATCATGTTCGTGGACCTGGACAACTTTAAACTGGTCAACGATACCCTGGGTCATCCGGTGGGTGATCGCTATATCAAAGTGCTGGCAGAGCGCTTCAAGGAGTGCCTGCGCGCCGAAGATACCGTGTCGCGGCTGGGCGGTGACGAGTTTGTGATCACCGCTGTCGGCGGGGCTGATCACGACCTCACCGTGGCGTCGATCAGCCGGGTGGCAGACAGGGTCCTCAGCGCTGCGTCCGAGCCGGTTACCATCGACGGCCATGAGCTGCGCGGCAGTGCCAGTATCGGAATAGCCATCTATCCGAAGGACGGCGACGATCCGGAAGCCCTGCTGCGTAATGCCGATACCGCCATGTACCACGCCAAGAGCCTGGGCCGCAGCATGTTCCAGTTCTACTCCGCAGAGCTCAACGAGGAGCTGCTGGAGCTGATGCGGTTGTCCACCGACATTCGCACAGCACTGGAGAGAGGCGAGTTCGAGCTGTACTTCCAGCCCAAGGTGGACACCTTTTCTCACGAGCTCACCGGCGCCGAGGCACTGATCCGCTGGAACCACCCGGAGCGGGGTATGATGCGCCCCGACCTGTTTATCAGTGCCGCCGAGGGCCTGGGGCTTATCACGGCCATCGGCGACTGGACGCTGGAGGCCGCCTGCGAACAACTGCGCGCCTGGCGCGATCAGGCGATCATTCCGCCGCGGGTTGCGATCAATATCTCCGCGGCACAGCTGCGGCAGGTAGATATGTACACCCAGGTGCGCTCGGCGCTGAAGCGCCACGGGCTGCCGGGCAGCGATCTGGAGCTGGAGATCACCGAGAACCTGCTGGTGCAGGATATGGATTCCGCAGTCACGGTGTTGGAGCGGATTCGCTCCCTGGGGGTGAAGGTCAGTATCGATGACTACGGCACCGGCTACTCCTCCCTGGCGTACATGAAAGAGCTTCCGGTAGATACCCTCAAGATCGACCGCTGCTTTATCGACAGGCTGGACAGGGACGCGGCCGACCGCGCCATCGTCAACTCTACCATCGTGCTGGCCCGCCACTTGGGAATGAAGGTGCTGGCAGAGGGTGTGGAAACCGCGGCCCAGCTCAGCGCCCTACAGGCCTTCAGCTGCGATGAAGTACAGGGCTACTTCTTTAGCGAGCCGCTCCCCGAGCGGGAGTTCCGCAGCCTGTTAACCGAGGACCGCGCGCTCACCGGCACTGATGCCCGCGCCGAATAGCGCTCGGGAGATCCCGCTAAACCGTCTTTGAATCAGTGCCTTAGGGCGCTGCCAGCGTTTGATCGTATTTCTCGATCATCTTTGCATTCCGAATCTGTTTTACCAGGGCAACACCTGGGCCTATGTTTATCTGCGTATACACCTGACCGAGGCTTGCAGCCGCGGTTCAGGTTCGCCCGTTAATCCGCAGAACGAGGAGGAGCAACACCATGCTCAGCAAAGCCACTTCATTGCTTGCCGCCCTGGCGGTAGCAGTGCCCTTGACCAGCGCCGGCCCGGCCGCTGCTCAAGGTGCACCCAAGTCCAACCAGTTTTGGTGGCCTGAACAGGTCGACCTGCAGCCACTACGCGCCCACAGCCCGGCGTCCAACCCGATGGGCGACTTCAACTACGCCAGGGCCTTCGCCCAGCTCGACCTGGATGAGGTCAAGGCAGATATCGACACAATCCTGACCACTTCTCAGGACTGGTGGCCGGCCGACTATGGCAACTACGGCCCCTTTATGATCCGCATGGCCTGGCATGCTGCCGGTACCTACCGTGTGGCTGACGGCCGCGGTGGCGCCGGCGGCGGCCAGCAGCGTTTCGAGCCGCTCAACAGCTGGCCCGACAATGGCAATCTCGACAAGGCCCGGCGCCTGTTATGGCCGGTCAAGCAGAAGTACGGCCGCAGCCTCTCCTGGGCCGACCTGATGATTCTGGCCGGCAACGTATCGCTGGAGAACATGGGTTTTGAAACCTTCGGGTTTGCCGGCGGTCGTGAAGACGACTGGGAAGCTGACCTGGTTTACTGGGGCCCGGAGAAGGTCATGCTGTCCACCAGCGACCAGCCCGACAGCCGCTACAGCGGTGAACGCAAGCTCGAGCAGCCGCTGGCCGCTGTGCAGATGGGACTGATCTACGTAAACCCAGAAGGTCCGGACGGCAACCCGGACCCGGTGGCCTCCGCTCACGACGTGCGTGAAACCTTCGGTCGCATGGCGATGGACGACGCGGAAACCGTTGCCCTCATCGCCGGTGGTCACGCTTTCGGCAAGATGCATGGCGCCCACAGCCCGGAAAAGTGTCTGAGCGTGGAGCCTGCGCAAGCAGGAGTCGAAAAGCAGGGCCTGGGCTGGAAAAACAGCTGTGGCAAGGGTCACTCTGAAGACACCGTCACCAGCGGTCTGGAAGGTGCCTGGACGGTAACCCCGGCCCAGTGGAGCATCAACTACCTGCAGAACCTGTTCGCCTTCGAGTGGGAGAAAACCAAGAGCCCGGCCGGTGCTACCCAGTGGATTCCCACCGATCCGAATGCGGCCAATATGGTCCCCGATGCCCATTTGCCGAACGTGCGTCACGCCCCGGTGATGACCACGGCTGACCTGGCTCTGCGGGCCGACCCGGAGTACCGCAAGATTGCGAAGCGCTTCTTAGAAAACCGGGAAGAGTTTGAAGATGCCTTCGCCCGTGCCTGGTTCAAGCTGACGCACCGCGACATGGGTCCCCGTGCGCGCTACGTGGGTTCCGAAGTTCCGGCGGAACAGCTGGTCTGGCAGGACCCGGTGCCCGGCGCCGACTACGACGCAGTCTCCTCGCGGGACATTCGCAGGCTGAAAAATGAGATCCTCAAGTCTGAGTTGTCCAGCGCCGAGCTGGTCAAGGCAGCCTGGGCCTCCGCTTCCAGCTTCCGCAACACCGACATGCGCGGCGGTGCCAACGGCGCCCGCGTGCGGCTGGCGCCGCAGAAGAACTGGCCGGCCAACGATCCGCGGGAACTGGCCGGCGTGCTGGACACCCTGGAAGGTATCCAGCAGGACTTCAATCGCTCCAACCGCAAGAAGCAGGTCTCCCTGGCTGACCTGATCGTGCTGGGTGGCGCAGTGGGTGTCGAACAGGCGGTCAAGGCGGCCGGCTATGACATCGAGGTGCCGTTCACTCCGGGTCGCACTGACGCTACGGCGGAGATGACCGACGCCGACTCCTTCCGCTGGCTGGAGCCCGCGGCGGACGGCTTCCGCAACTATTTCGACGACCGCGCCCTGCTGTCACCGGCGAACATGCTGGTCGACAAGGCCAACACCCTGAGTCTGACGGTGCCGGAAATGACGGTCCTGGTGGGCGGTATGCGTGCCATGAATGCCAACTCCGGTGGCGTCAAGCACGGCGTGTTCACCGACCAGCCGGGCGCCTTGAGCAATGACTACTTCACCAACCTGCTCAGCATGGACATCGAGTGGAGCAAGGCTCGCGGTAGAGCGGGCATCTACGAGGGCCGCGACCGGGAGAGCGGCAAGCTCAAGTGGACCGCGACGCCGGTAGACCTGCTGTTCGGCTCGCACTCCGAGCTGCGTGCGGTCGCCGAGGTCTACGCCGAGGAAGGCGGTGAAGCGCGCTTCGTCGATGACTTCGTCGACGCCTGGACCAAGGTGATGACCCTCGACCGCTTCGACATCAAGCGCGCCGAAGGCAGCAACATCGCCAGCCGCTAACAACCCCCGCCCCTCCCCCAGGGGGCAACCCCTCAAGGCGGCGCATCAGCGCCGCCTTTTTTTATCCATCTCACTGCGGAGCTTTCCGCCAAACCAGTGGTGTCAGATGAGTTGCCAGTGGATGGCGTAGAGGACGGCCTGGGTGCGGTCGCGGCAGTTTAGCTTGGTGAGGATGTTGGAAACGTGGTTCTTGACCGTGCCTTCAGCGAGGTGAATGACGTCGGCGATTTCGCGGTTGGAGAGGCCGCCGGCTACCAGCTTCAACACCTCGCGCTCTTTGTTGCTGAGCAACTCCGGATCGGCGGGTGGCGCGTCTTCGATGCCGGTGGATACCTGGGACACCAGCCGTGGTTCGGCGATAAAGCCGCCGGCGGCCACGGTCTCGATGGCCATGATGAGTTTCTCAAGGGATACATCCTTCAACAGGAAGCCATTGGCGCCCGCCGCCAGGGCGTCCATGAACAGCTGGTGGTCGTCGAAGGTTGTGAGGATCAGGGTTGGTTGTGTTGACCCCGCATTTCTCAGCTTTCGCAGCAGGCTGATACCGTCCAGGCGAGGCATTCTGATATCGCAGATCAACACCTCTACGGGATGTTCTGCCAGTTTCTTAAGCGCGCTCTCCCCATCTTCACACTGCCAGGCGGTGTTCGCCTTGTTTGAAAGCTCGATCAGGCGCGCAATGCCCTCTCGCACCAGGGCCTGGTCATCCACCAGCCCCACCTGTATCACGCACTTGCTCCCGGCAGCAGGAGTTTCAGTTCGCAGCCATCCGCGGCGCCGCGCAGCTCGGCTCGTCCGCCAAAAGGAGCGAGGCGCTGGTCGATGTTGTTAAGGCCGAAGCCTTTGCTCGCGGGTCCCCGCAGCCCTCGACCATTGTCCTGGATGTGGAAGCTATCGCCGCGATAGCTGATGTCTATGCGAGTGGCGCGGCCGTGCCGGATCGCGTTATTGATGGCTTCCTGGAGGCAAAACACCAGCTGCTGCACGAGACCGGAATCCAACTCCGGCAGGGGAGAATTGATGCAGATTTCCACGCCGGGTGTGAGTTGCTCCAGCTGGTGGATCGCACCGGCGAGATCATCGCGCTTCTCCTCCGACATCTTGCGCACGATCGCCCGGATGTCTTCGAGTAGATCTCTCGCGAGGGACTGGCTCTTCTTTACTTCGGCAAGCAGACTGGCCGGCGCCTGGTGGGCCAGGGCCTCCAACTGCAGCTGCAGGGCCGTCAGCCTGTGGCCGATGGTGTCGTGCAGGTCACCGGCTATTCGCAGGCGTTCATCGGCCTGGTTCTGCTGGGCCATCACCGCCCGCGCCGCCAGCAGTTCGTTGTTCTGTCGAGCCAGGGTTTCGCGAGTCACAATCTCCCGCTGGCGCGCGAGACTGGATGTGATGGCAAAGCCCTGCAGTGCCACCAGGGTCAACCAGGCTATAACGTAATCCTCCATGGCCCAGGCCTGCATCAACAGCAGCCAGTACACGAGGTTGGCCACCGCCATCAACAGCCAGCTTTGCCGATCACTCAGGTGATAGGGCGCGCTGGCCATCATCACCACTGAAAGAATCAACACGATTGTGTCGCGGTGCAGCCAGATCGCCACAATCGTTAGCACAAACATCGTCAGTACGCCGATGGCGCCCTGGTGTGGCACCAGCGGTACCTGTTCCTTGTAGGCGCCCAGCAGGAAAACCGCGGCAAAGGGTACATGCAGCGCCAGGCTGGTCCCGAGCCCGTGATTAATTGCGATGACCAGACCGACAAGGCTGATCGCCATTACGCCGGAGGCATCCAGCAGCGTCTGTTCCAGGGTATGTGAACGGGATGGCATGACGAGATCATAGTTCACATTCAAGCACCGGGCACCGTGCCAGAAGTCATGACATGGATGTTGGAAACCCATGACTTTCGGCACCTGTCAGGCCGCTGCCGATGCGAGATGCTGATCTTGTTCAATCAATCCACCTGGGAGTAAGAGAAATGCGCAAGCTACTATTTGGATTCGCCAGCATGATAGTCCTGCTACCGTCGGCCACGGCCGCGGATCTCACCATCGCTATCACCAATATCACCGAAGCTACCGGGAAAGTGCGGTGGGTCGTCTTTGACAGTGAAGCCAATTACCAGTCCGATGCGAATCCGGTGCACTCTGCAAGCAGCCGGGTAAACGGCGAGGGAATGAAGTTTACGCTGCACGAACTGCCGGCCGGCCAGTACGCCATCAAGCTGTACCACGATGCGAACGACAACGGTGAGCTTGACAGCAACATGCTGGGCATTCCCACGGAGGGATACGGTTTCAGCAACAACGCCGGCCGGTTTGGACCGCCGTCTTTCGAGGACGCGGCGGTAGCGCTCGAAGACGATCTGGCTATCGAGATTCGGGTGCGCTAGCGATGAATAGGAGAGAGTTTCTGCAGGGCCTCGCTGCCTCTGCCATCCTGCCCACCCTGCCTGGTCTGTCTGAAGCAGCAGATGCTCCGGATTGGGCGCTGGGCTTTAAGGGCGTTACTGAAGACCTGCCTCCCATGCCGATGCAGGTCAGCGGTCAGTTTCCTGCCGCCTGTAGCGGCCGGCTGTACCGGAACGGGCCCGCGCTTTACGAGCGAGGTGGGCAGCGTTACCAGCACTGGTTCGATCCCGACGGCATGGTACAGGCTTTTCGTATCCATGCCGGTGAGGTGGAACACCAGGGAAGATTCGTCCGCACGCGGCGTTTTGTGGAAGAGGAGCGAGCCGGACGGTTTCTGCATGGCGGTGCTGGGACCAACTTCGAGGGAGCGTTGCCGGTACGCAACAACGAGAGCACCAACGTCGCGAACATCAATGTGCAGCCTCTCAATGGAGAGCTGCTAGCCATGTGGGAGGCAGGCTCCGCCTACCGTATTGACCCGGACAGTCTGGAGACGCGGGGCATGCTGGATCTGGGTGGCGGGCTGCAGGGAGTACCGTTTTCGGCGCACCCGCATTTTGACGAGAAAGGCGACCTCTGGAATATCGGATCGGTGCCCTTCGCGGGCCGACCCACGCTGGTGCTGTACCACCTCGGAGCCAACGGCGCGCTGAAGAAATCCACCGCAGTACGCCTCGATTTTCCGGGCTATATGCATGACTTTGTCCTCACACCGCGATACCTGGTGGTGCTTAACAGTTCGGCGGTACAGGCTGACGGTGTGAACTTTGTAGACAATATGGCATGGCAGCCGGAGCGGCCCAGCCAGCTACTCATCTTCGAGCGGGAGGATTTGTCGCTGCGGGCCACTATCGAGGTGCCCGCGACCTTTGTCTTCCACTTTGGCAACGCCTGGGAGGATGGTGAGCTGACCCATTTCACGGCCTGCGCCTACCGGAACAAGGATATTGTGGGTATAGGCATGCACCGTCTCGCTCAGCAGCGCCCGGGCCCTTACCACACCGCCGCCGAGCTGGTGCGCTACAGCCTGTCGGTCAAAGCGCGCAGGGCGACCATAGAACCGCTCGGAGTGGATATGGAGTTTCCCGGTTTTGACAGGCGGGAGCCTTTCGCCGTGCAGACGGTTTTCGGGGCAGGTGGCCAGGCAAGTAGTGAGGCCAGTCTTGCGTCAGCCGTGGTGAGTGTGGACCCTCTCACCGGAGCCGTGGATCGCTTTGACTACGGCGACGGAGTAGTCGTAGAAGAGCCGCTGCATGTGCCGGGTCCCGAAGGTGGTTACCTGCTACACAGCTTCCTGGACTACCGCAATAAGCGCAGCGGCGTTGCTGCCCTCCGCGCGCGGCACCTGCCCGACGGCCCGGTAGCCACGGCGCAGATGGAGCGCATTCTGCCGCTGGGATTCCACGGCTGCTTTCTGCCCGCCTGACCGACGGATGGGGCCTGCTCGCCGCGGGTCCTGGCGTCTTGCCTGGCAAACTCAGCGTGGGCCTGGGTAGGGCCGGCGAGCAGGGCAACAACCGGGAATGTGGCAGCGGTGGGCCGGAGAGCGAAACTTGCCTTGGAGTTCGACCTGACTTCATTTTTGTACCCCCCTGGTTATTATTGAACTGCTGGATAAAAAACAGTCTAGTCTGATTGATAATTGCGGCGACGGGTTGCCCGGGCTGGCGAAAACTGCCTTTCCCGACGGGTCCCGCCGTTCGTCTGCTGGGGAACCGACAATTATGAAGAAACTTCTGCCGTTGCTGTGGCTGTTTGGCGCGCTGGCCAGTGCCG
>JANQGK010000127.1 GCA_028277365.1 Halieaceae bacterium
CAATACCTTCGGTGCACAGCGCGTCCTTGATGGTCAGCGGCACCCCGTGCAGCGGCCCCCAGTCTTCACCGCGCTGGACCGCGGCATCGGCCTCCGCGGAGCGTGCCCGGGCACGCTCCGCGTCCAGCGCCACCACCGCGTTCAGGGCGGGGTTGAGGCTTTCCACCCGGTCCAGGAAAAACTCCAGCACGGCGCTGGAAGACAGCTTGCCGGCCTTGATATCGGCCGCCAATTCAAAGGCAGGGCGGTAGAGAATGTCGGTCATTGCGGTTCCGTTAAGTAGTTTTATTCATTTGCGTGCAACCACGGCAAACGCCGGGCACAGTGAGCCATACTCGGGCGATATCCATGGAAGGATAAGTCAGATGCCGGAGATTAGTCGATTTTTCGGAATCGTGGTTGCCATGTACTACAACGATCACTCGCCACCGCATTTCCATGCGAGATACGCTGGGCAGGAGATCCGCGTGAATATCGCTACAGGGGATATACTGTCGGGCAGGCTCTCGGCCCGCGCCGAGCAGATGGTATTGGAATGGTGCGCACTGCATCGTACGGAGCTGCTTGCCGACTGGGCACTGGCTGCCGCCAGGAAGCCGTTGGTTAAGATTGAACCATTGGAGTAGCTGTATGACGCCCAGACTGTGTGAGGCCACCTACGTGGCTGACTACAAGATCAGGCTCAGATACGCAGACGGTGTGGAGGGCATTGTCGATCTGCTGCCGCAACTGTGGGGTGAGGTATTCGAACCGTTGAAAGACCTACAGCGGTTTCGCGAGTTTACACTCGATGCCGAACTGCAGACCCTTTCCTGGCCCACCGGAGCCGATTTTGCGCCGGAGTTTCTCTACGCCCAAACCTCGCAGGCATCACCTTAGCTAACCGTCGGGTGCCGGTCAGCGCGGGTAACCCTCCGGGTTTTTCGACTGCCAGTGCCAGGCATGGTGGGCCATGTCGTCCATGTCGAAATCGGCGGTCCAGCCCAGCGCCTTTTCCGCTTTGGTGGTGTCGGCGAAGTAGATAGCAATATCACCGTCCCGGCGTGGGGCGATCTCATAGGGGATCTCCTCGCCCACCGCCCGCTCGAAGGCAGCCAGCACCTCCAGCACCGAATAGGGGCGCCCGGTGCCCAGGTTGAGCGGCATAAAGCCCGGGTTCTCGTCCAGGAACCGGATGGCCGCCGCATGCCCCCTGGCCAGGTCCACCACGTGAATGTAGTCGCGCATCCCGGTGCCGTCGCGGGTGGGGTAATCGTTGCCAAACACCATCAGTCTGTCGCGAAAGCCTGCTGCCACCTGGGTGATGTAGGGGGCCAGGTTGTTGGGAATCCCCCGGGGGTCCTCACCCATCAGGCCGCTGGGATGTGCGCCCAAGGGATTAAAATAGCGCAGGCATACCGCGTTCCAGCCGGCGTTTTCCCCGCACAACTCTTCCAGATGGTGCTCCACCGCCAACTTGGTCTCGCCGTAGGGCTGGGCGGGCTGCTTTTCGGCGTGTTCGGGGATGGGGTCGTCGCTGGACACGCCGTACACCGTGGCCGAAGAGCTGAAAACGATGTCGCGCACGCCGTGACTGTCCATCACATCACAGAGGGCGACGGAACCGCCCAGGTTCACGTCGTAGTACAGCGCCGGGTTGGCCACCGACTCGGCCACTGACTTCAGGCCGGCAAAGTGCACGGTGGCGTCGATGGAGAACTCCCTGAAGACCCGGTCGAGGGCGTCCTTGTCGCGCACGTCGGCCTGCACGAATACCGGCTTGCGATGGGTAATCTGTTCAACCCGCCGCAGCGCTGCTTCGCAGCCGTTGTCCAGGTTGTCTAGCACCACCACGCCGTAGCCGGTCGCGAGCAATTCAGCGCAGGTATGTGAGCCGATGTAGCCGGCGCCGCCGGTCACCAAGATGGTCTTCAACTGCTACAATCCTTGCGATATTTGCGAGCTGAGTGTAATCCATGGCCCGAGCCAAAAAAATTGATTTTGAGGCGTCCCTCGCCAAGCTTGAGGAACTGGTCGACCAGATGGAGGAGGGCGAGCTGACCCTCGAGGAATCCCTGAAAGCCTTCGAAGCCGGTATGAAGCTGACCCGCGACTGCCAGCAGGCTCTGAAAGACGCAGAGCAGAAAGTCGAGGTGCTGATGCAGCAGGGCGCGGAACTGGTTTCGGAACCGCTGGACCCGGAAGCTCTTGAAGGAATGAGTCAGGACGAAGCCGGCGAGGTATGAGCGCCGAGCCCTCCACAGCGCTGTCGGCTTTGCAGAACCGCTGCAACGCGGCCCTGGTGGGGCTGCTCGGCCACGGGAACAGCGAGTTTACCGCCGACGCCGGCCCCCACCTGGTGCGGCTATTCGAGGCCTCGGCCTACGCCCTGACCCGCGGCGGTAAGCGGGTGAGGCCGCTGCTGGTCTACGCCGCCGCGAGCGCCGTGCGCCCGGGCTGCCTGGAGGGCAGCGACCATGATCCCGCCGGGATCGACTACGTCGCCTGCGCGGCGGAGATGGTGCACGCCTATTCGCTGGTCCACGACGACCTGCCGGCCATGGATGATGACGATCTGCGGCGCGGGCAACCCACTACCCACAAGGCCTTCGACGAGGCCACTGCCATCCTGGTGGGTGACGGCCTGCAGGCCCGGGCCCTGGAGTTGCTGGCGGATGCCCCCGAGATCGATGCCGACACCCGCATTGAGCTGGTGCGCACCCTGTCGGCTGCCGCCGGTCTGCGCGGCATGGTGGGCGGCCAGGCCATTGATATTGGTGCGGTGGATCAGGCCATCGACGGTGATCACCTGGAGACCATGCACGCACTAAAGACGGGAGCCTTGATTCGGGCCAGCGTGGCCATGGGCGCGTTGGCGGCCGGCGCCAGCGAGGAACAGCAGGGTGCACTGGACGATTTTGCCGACGCAATTGGCCTTGCCTTCCAGGTCTGCGACGACATTCTCGATGCCACCAGCGATAGTGAGACCCTGGGCAAGCGGGCCGGCGCCGACGAGGCCCTGCACAAGCCCACCTATGTGAGCACCCTGGGGCTCGAGGCGGCGCGGGACAAGGCCGCAACTCTGCTGGCTGAGGCCCAGTCCGCGCTGTCGAGCTTCGGGGGGGATGCGGCCCTGCTGCGGGAAATTGCCGACTTTATCGTGCACCGTCAGCGCTGATCTTGGTCTACACTCTCACGATGCCGAGAAAGCCAATAATCACGGTCTACGGGGATTTCAACTGTCCATTCTGCTACGCCCTCTCCGAGCGGCTGCAGGTGTACGCCCGTGATTTTGAGATTCGCTGGATGCCGGTGCAGCATCTCCCCTTTATCGACTCGAGTTCGCCCAGCTTCCAGGAGCAGACTCAGGTCACCGCCGAGGTCGCCTCGGTGCGCAAGCGGGCTCCGGAGGTACAGATCATCACCCCACCGGCGCGCCCCAATACCAAGCTCGCCAACCTGTTCGTGGCGGCGGCGGAACTGGTTGACGCACCGCAGCTGGCGGCGTTTCGCACTGCCGTCTATCGCGCCCTGTGGCGCGAAGGTGAAGATATTTCAGACCTCGTGGTACTGACCCGGCTTGCGGAGCAGGTTGGGCTGGATGTATCCGCGCCGGGTGACGACGAGCAGAAGCTCACCGGTGCCTGGCAGCAGATCTGGGAGAAAGGCGAGTTCGATCGCCGCGTACCCTCCATGGAAAATGGCTTCGGCGGGCGCATGCTGGGCTTCCCGGCCATTCCGCGTCTCATGCCCTTCCTGCAGGGGCAGGTGGATGACGACGTGTTGCTGGGCGCCTCCTGCGAGATTCAGCACCGCCGGCATATCCTGGTTATCGGCAGCAACGTGGGTCTGGTGCAGCCGGCGTTTCACGATCAGCAGAGCGAATTTACCCTGCGCCAGGCGGAATATACCGACGACCTGGAGCTGCTGGCCCTGCAGGCGGCAGATGCCGACCTGGTGGTGCTGGATGGCTCAGACGAGCGCCACAAGCCCCTGTGCCTGCGCTTGCGGGCCTTAGAAGTGACGGAACATATCCCCATCGTGGTCTACAACCAGAAGGCCGATGCCCGCCAGGAAATCGAGGCACTCAGCATGGGAGCGCTGGACTACATGCACGGCGACCAGGACCCGGTCGTCTGGCTGGCCCGCACCCGCGGGCTGGCGCGCTACAAGCAGTCGGCGGAGATGCTCGGCAAGCTGGCGCGGATCGACGGCCTCACCGAGATTCCCAACCGCCGGGAGTTCGACCGCACCCTGGAGATCGAATGGCTGCGTGCCATTCGCTCCGGTGACCCGCTGAGCCTGGTGATGCTGGATATCGACAACTTCAAGGCCTACAACGATGGCTACGGCCACGACGCCGGCGACGAGTGCATCCGCCAGGTGGCGCTGACCATCCAGGCGACCATGCGCCGCGGTGCCGATTTTGCCGCCCGCTACGGCGGCGAGGAGTTCGTCTGCGTACTGCCGGATACCGATCGCGATGGCGCCCTGGCGCTGGCCGACAATATTCGCCGCAACGTCGAAGCTCTCAACATCCCCCACGACCATGCCAACGGTGACCGTATCGTCACCATCAGCAGCGGGGTGGCCAGCTTTATCGCCTCTACCCGCAAGTCGCCGGTGGAACTGCTCAAGGCCGCTGACGGCGCCCTGTACCGCGCCAAGCAGGCGGGTCGCAACTGTGTGAAAGTCGTCTGACGCCAGAACCTGCTCTCGACAATGCGTTACCTCCCAGGCCTACTGGCCGCGCTTTACCTCTCAAGCCTGGCCGGCGGAGCGACTGCCCAACAGGCTGTTGAGCCCCGGCGCATTGCCTCCCTCAACCTGTGCACCGACCTGCTGTTGCTGGAACTGGTGCCCCGTGAGCGCATCGTTTCCCTCAGCTACTGGGCGGCGGATCCGAGCGTCAGCTACCTGGCGGACCAGGTCGGGGATATTCCGCTCAACCGCAGTCTGGCCGAAGAAATTGTGCCGCAGCAGCCCGACCTGGTGCTGGCCGGGCAGTTCAGCGACCTGAAAGTAGTGGATTTGCTGCGCAGGACCGGGGTGCGGGTGGAAGTGCTGGATGTGCCGCTGACCCTGGACGGTATGCGCGAGCACATTCTCGGGTTCGGTGAGCTGGTGGGAGCGCGCTCTCGCGCTGAGGCGTTGGCGGCGCAGCTCGATCGGCGTCTGGCCCTGGTGTCGGCTGGGGCCTCCCGCTTGTCGGGAGAATCACCCCTGGCGGCGGTGTATGGCCCCCAGGGAGTCAGTCCCGGTCGACAGACCTTAATGGACGACCTGCTGGTGCTGGCGGGTCTGCGTAACCTGGCGGCCGAGCGGGGGATTGTCAGCTACGGCACCCTGTCGCTGGAAGCGCTGCTGATCGCGGAGCCGGATGTGCTGATACTCGATGAAGTCTCCCGCGACCGCAATTCCATCGCTCACCAGGCCATGCGCCACCCGGCGCTGCGCAAGCACTTCACGGAAAACCAGGTGTTCAGGCTGCCGCCCAGCCTGATGGCCTGCGTCGGCCCCACCTCCGCAGACGCCGCAGAGCAGCTACTGGCCTTGCGGCGGCAGCTAGGATTGCGTCGGCCATGAAGACCTGGCTGATTGTCGCCCTGTTGCTGGCCCTCCTGTTGCTGGTGTCGCTGCTCGCACTGGCCTTCGGCGAAGTGTGGCTCAATCCGCTGGAGTCAGGCACGGAAAGCTGGCGCGCCACAGTCCTGTGGGAGATTCGGCTGCCGCGGGTGCTGCTGGCCATCCTGGTCGGTGCGGTCTTGGGTTTGTCGGGCGCTGCGCTGCAGGGTTTATTGCGCAACCCCCTGGCCGATCCCGCCATTGTCGGGGTCAGCGCATGCGCGGCTCTGGGTGCGGTGGTGGTGCTGTATTCCGGGCTGGCGGCGGCCGCCTGGTTTGCGCTGCCGCTGGGCGGCATGGTGGGTGCGGGAATATCAGTCGTTTTGGTTTACGTCCTGGCCGGCAGCCACTCCAGCCTGTTCAGCCTGATCCTGGCGGGCATGGCGGTGAACGCCTTTGTCGGCGCGCTGATTTCACTGGTGCTGAATGTGGCCTCCAATCCATTCGCCATGAGCGAAATCGTTTACTGGCTGTTGGGATCCTTCGCCAACCGCAGCCTGCAGGATGTGCTGATTGCAGCCCCTTTCATGCTGGCGGGCAGCCTGGCGGTGCTCACCGCCGGGCGCTACCTGGACGCCCTCAGTCTCGGTGAAGAGACTGCCACTACGCTCGGTTTCGACCCTCAGCGCTGGCGCTGGATCGTGGTGGGCGGGGTTGCGGCCAGCGTCGGCGCCGCGGTGTCGGTCAGCGGCAATATCGGTTTCGTGGGCCTGGTAGTGCCGCACCTGCTGCGGCCGCTGGTGGGGCATGAACCGCGGCGGTTGCTGTGGGTATCGGCGCTGGGTGGTGCCATCCTGCTGGTGCTGGCCGACATGCTGGTACAGGCGATTTCCGGGCGGGTGGAGTTGAAGCTCGGTGTGATTACCGCGCTGATCGGCGGGCCCTTTTTCCTGTACATCATCATGCGCACCCGGAGCAGCGAATGGTAAGCGAGTTGCGGGCCGACGCCGTCGCTCTGCGCTACCGGGATGTGCCGGTATTGCGCGAAGTGTCCCTGGCGTTGGGTCGCGGGGAAACTGTGGGCCTGATCGGCCCCAACGGCGCCGGCAAAACCACCTTGATGCGCATCCTGGCGGGGGTGCAGGCGGCTGATGCCGGCCTGGTCACCCTCGATGGCAGCGAGCTGTCCTCGCTCCCTGAAACCCAGCGCGCCCGGCTGTTGGCCTACCTGCCCCAGGGGGCGCCGGCTCACTGGCCCCTGACTGTCGAGCGCGTGGTGGAGCTGGGCCGCATTCCCCACCGCGGCTGGTGGCAGTCACTCGCCAGCGCCGACCGCAACGCGGTCGACCGCGCCCTGGCCGCCACCGATGCCGAGCGCTTACGGGGCCGAATCG
>JANQGK010000141.1 GCA_028277365.1 Halieaceae bacterium
GGGAAATCCATGTAATGGCCCACGTGTACGCGGCTCGCGCCTGCCTGCCCAGCATGCTGGAGCGCGGTGAGGGCTACTTCCTCAACACCGTATCGGCCGCCGGCCTGCTCAACCAGATTGGCGATGCTGCCTATTCCACCACCAAGCACGCGGCGGTGGGTTTTGCCGAATCCCTGGCTATCACTCACGGCGACGACGGCATCAAGGTGTCGATGGTCTGCCCCCAGGCGGTAGCGACACGCATGATCGGTAGTGTCGATGACGGCGGCACCGCCGGCGTCGACGGTGTGATTACCCCGGCGGATGTGGCGGAGGCGGTGGTAAAGGGCCTGGATGAGGAGCGCTTCATGATCCTGCCCCACGCCGAGGTGGAGCAGTACCGCCAGAACAAAGCCGCTAACTACGACCGCTGGATCGGTGGCATGCGCAAGCTACGCCGCCATTTCGGCAATCCGGAACTCAAGTAAAAAAGGACCCCCCATGCCCGCTATCGACCTGTTTCGCCTGGATAACAAGATTGCCCTGGTCAGCGGCGCCAGCCGCGGCATTGGCGAGGCCATCGCCGTCGGGCTTGCCGAGCAGGGCGCCCATGTGATCGTCTCCAGTCGCAAGCAGGAAGGCTGCGAGGCGGTGGCCCAGGCGATTCGCGACAACGGTGGCCAGGCGACCGCGATGGCCGCCCACGCCGGTGATCTGGAGGCCATCGACGGCCTGTTCGCGGCCATCCAGGACCAGTTCGGCGGACTCGACATCCTGGTGAATTGCGGCGGCACCAACCCTTATTTCGGGCCGGTGGCCGAGACCCCCATGTCCGCATTCGACAAGACTCTGGAAGTAAACTTCCGCGGACCCTTCTACATGAGCGAGAAGGCGGTGGCGATCATGAAGGAGCGCGGCGGCGGTACCATCCTCAACGTGGCCTCCATCGACGGCATCAGCGCCGGTACCTTCCAGGGGGTATACAGCACCACCAAGGCGGCCATGATCAGCATGACCCAGGCCTTCGCGCTGGAAAACGGCGCTCACGGTATTCGCGTCAACGCCCTCTGCCCCGGACTGACCGAGACCAAGTTCACCACGGTGTTCATGGAGCAGGAGGGTTACGCCGACACAGTGGCCCACCTACCCCTCAAGAAGGCCGCCAAGCCCCTCGACATGGTGGGTGCCTCGCTGCTGATGGTGTCGGACGCCGGCGCCTGCATGACCGGCCAGACGCTGGTGATCGACAGTGGTTCGCTTATCGCCCACGGTTTGTAAAAAATGGTGGAATTGGGGTCAGAGCCCTTTCCCGAATGAAAAGGGCTCTGACCCCAATTTAGCCTCTATCGACTTTCCCGCACCACAGGACTAGTCTGTAGGCAGCGTATACCCGCCGACAGCAGAGCGAGAGTGCACAGTGTCACGCTGGGAAGGCATAGACGAATTCATGCACGTGGTAGAAATGGGCAGCTTCACCGGAGCCGCCGAGCGCATGGGTGTGTCGAAATCCTACGTCAGCAAACAGGTGTCAATGCTGGAGGATCGCCTGGAGGCGCGCCTGCTGCAGCGAACCACGCGCAAACTGACGCTGACCGAAATCGGCGAGGCATTTTACGAGCAGTGCCAGGCACTCTCCGAGCAGTTTGAGCGCGCCGAATCCATCGTTGCAGACATGCAGCAGAAACCTCGCGGAACCCTCAAGCTGGCGCTCAACAGCCGCTTTGGCGTGCAGTATATGGCAGCGGCCGTTGCGGCCTTTTCCAGGGCCTACCCGGAAATCTCCGTCGAGGTCCACTCCAGCTTTCGCGACGTGGACCTGGTTGCAGAGGGTTATGACCTCACCATTCGTTACGGCAAGCTCGAGGATTCTTCGTTGGTGGCACGAGGCCTTTGGGGGCACGACCTCAGCCTCTTCGCGGCGCCCTCGTACTGGCAAGACAACGGGATGCCGCAGCAGGTATCAGACCTTGAGCAACACAATTGCCTGGCGGGACCCGAGCGCGCCTGGCTTTTGAATTTGGAGCCCGGCACGGCAACCCGCGTGCGCGTGCAGGGCAACTGGGTGAGCGAAAACGGCGCCACCATCATGGCGGCCGCCAAGGCGGGCCTGGGAATCGCCCAGCTGCCGGATTTCTACGCCGAGGCGGCGGTGGCGGCTGGTGAGCTTGTCAGGCTGGAACAGCCCTGGAGCGGATACTGGCGTGAAGCCTGGGCGGTCTACCCGCACAGTAGACATCTGTCCACGAAGGTGCGTTTCTTTGTGGATTTTCTGATCAGCTACTTCAAGGGTAACTTCGCTGATGCGAGTCCGGCGCTTCAGGGGCGTCCGCAGGGGCGTTCGCGCGCTGCTACACGCTAGGCGGCTTTCTCTGGGCTATTCCGGCAAGACCGGGTTGCGCCGCTCCAGAATAGTCTCCGTGCGCTGCTGTAGTTTGGCGTCCCCCGCGCGGCTAGCAGGCAGTATCCAGAAATTCCCTTCACG
>JANQGK010000177.1 GCA_028277365.1 Halieaceae bacterium
CCGCCACCGAGTCGGTTAGGCAGCAGGGATTGTTCTGAGATGAGCTACCGTATGCCCGCCAAGTGGACGGCCCACAAGCGCTGCTGGATGGCCGAGGGCGGCGGTGGCGTCCACTGCATCACCCGACAACAGCCGCCACGCAAGCCTCGAAAACCTAGGCAGTAGCAACCGCCTTCTCCGGCCCGGTCTTGTACACCAACTGCGGCTCGTCCAGGTCGACCTTCGGCAACAATTCCCGCTCCTTGTAGTAGTCGGGCACATTCTTCCAGGGGTCACGGTCGCCCTGCTTGGGCATCAAGTGCAGGCTGCGCTTCAGGTAGCCGGGATTAAACACGTCCTCGGTAATCCAGGGCAGCATATCCATGTCGCGCTCACTGTCCAGCAGCGTTGGCGTGACGCTGGTAGCGCCTTTGGCTTCCATGTTGTTGAGCAGGCGGCAGATCACGTCGCACAGCAGGTCCACCCGCAGGGTCCAGCTCGAGCGCAGGTAGCCGAACATGGCAGCCATGTTGGGAATTCCCGAGTTCATAAAGCCGCGATAACTGATGGTATCGGCAAAGTCCACCGGCTCACCGTCGAGATCGAAGGCGATGTCGCCCATCACGCACAGGTTGAAGCCAGTGGCGGTGATGATGATATCCGCCTCCAACAGCTCACCGGATTTGGTAAGGATGCCCTGTTCCGTAAAGCGATCGATGTGGTCGGTCACTACCGACACCTTGCCGGACTTGATCACGTCAAACAGATCGCCGTCGGGCACATAGGCAATGCGCTGCTGCCAGGGGCGGTAACTCGGGGTGAAGTGGCTCATGTCGAAGTCTTCACCCAGCTTCTCCCTGATTACCCGGAACAGCTCGTCCTTGACCATCTCCGGGTGTTCCTCCGAAGCGTACTGAATATCCTGGGCGATCTTGAGGATGTCGCGGCGCACGATGTCATGCACGATGGCCTCGTCCACCTCTAACTCGCGCAGGCGGTCGGCCAGTTCGTTGCGGTTCTCGCCGGTCCAGAAATAGGTGGGTGAGCGCTGCAGCATGGTCAGGTGCGCGCAGTCGTCGGCCATGTTCGGTACCAGGGTCGCCGCAGTCGCGCCTGAGCCAATGACCACCACCCGCTTGCCCTTGTAGTCCAGGTCTTCCGGCCAGGTCTGCGGATGCACAACGGGGCCCTTGAAGTCGTCCATGCCCTCCCACTCCGGCATATAGCCCTGCTCGTGCCGGTAATAACCCTGGCACATCCACAGGAAACTGGCGGTGTAGTGCTTGAGTTCGCCGCTGTCCTTAGCGCGGGCTTCCACGGTCCACTGCTGGTCTTCGGTCGACCAGGAGGCACTCAGCACCTGGGTGTTGTAGCGAATACATTGGTCGAGCTTGTCTTCCTCGATGGCCTCACCCAGGTAGTCGAGGATGGCGCCGGCCTCGGCGATGGGCTTACCGGACCAGGGCTTGAAGCCGTAGCCGAAGGTGTAAAGGTCGCTGTCGGAGCGAATACCGGGGTAGGTGTGCTGGCGCCAGGTACCACCATAGGCCGCCTTGTTCTCCAGCAGCACGAAGCGCTTGTCGGGACACTTCTCCAGCAGGTGGTGGGCGGCGCCGATGCCAGAGATACCGGCGCCGACAATCAATACATCGACGTGTTCAGGGGCGGCCGTCTGCAGGGCGGTCACAGTGGTCATGGCGTTCACCTCTCGATTGCTGCTCTAGTTTGCACACACTGTAGCGCCGCCAGCCCGGGGCAAACATTGCCGGTCAGGCCCATTTTTTGATAATTTGGGCCAATCTTGCGCAGAGAGGCAAACATGCAAGGTGACATAGTCGAGAGCGGCAACCTTTCCAGCCCCCGGCGCATCATCGCCGGTACACTCTCGCAGCTCGATTTCTTTGGCGTTAGCCCGCGCCGGGCGCGCGCCATTCTCACCCAGGTGGGCCTGCCGGCCCGCGCCCTGGACGAGCCGGATTTCCCGATCTCCCTACAGCGGGAGCTGGAAGTCGCCGCCGCCCTGGTGCACAGCCTGCCGGCGGGCACTTCGACGACCCGGCTGTTGTTCGAATCGCGGCCCAACATGGGCCTCGAAAACCTGGGCGTAATCGGTATGGCAATGAAACACGCAGCGACCGCGGTAGATGCACTGCGGGTCTGCCTGGCCTATCCGGAGCTGACCATGGGGCATTGCCGCATGGTGGTGCGGCGCCTACCCGGGCTGGCATTGTTTGCCTTTCACATGGAGCGGCCCAGTCTGCGCGGGGTTGACGAGCGCACCATTGACCGCCTGGTGGAATACTGCACCGTACTCGACCTGTCCACCTCCCTGCGCAACATCGAGGACTTGCTGGCCCGGGGCGACCCCCCCGTCTCGGTTTCCCTGCCTTTCCCCCGGCCCGCGGACTGGCACCTGCTGGAAAACCAGCTCCGCTTTCCCGTGCATTTCGACGCAGAGGAGGCCTGCGTCGCCTACCCGGAAGCCTTCGAGGAATCCCTGCCCCACGCCAACCCGCTGCTCTATCGCATGTACGCCTCCCTGGCGGACAAGATGGCGCGGATGCTGGCAGAGGACGTGAGCCTGGAGGAGCGCGTGAGCCGCTGGCTGTGGGCCTACACCCCACCCCCGAGCCGCGGCGAGATCGCTGAGCTGCTGGCCATGTCAGAACGCAGCCTCACCCGCCAACTGGCGCTGGAGGGCACGTCTTATTCCGCCCTGCTCGCCAGGGTTCAGTCCGAGCGGGCCCAGAACTTCCTGCGCAACGGCGCCCTCTCCGTCGGTGAGATCGGCTACCGCCTGGGTTATTCAGAGCCCGCCGCCTTCACCCGCGCCTTTAGCGGATGGACCGGGGAGTCGCCGCTGCAATGGCGCAAAAGACGCCGGTAATCCCAGCCACTCGCTCATCCGGCGGGCTTACACATTGCTTTCCTCACCTGCTGGTGCCGCCTCACTACCCAGCGTTACCCAGCCTGCCGACGGCCGCCTTATGGTGGCGCGGCGCTCGCACGCGCTGTGCTAATCTACGGGCACACTGCAGACTCTGCACAAAGATTAGAATCAGGAGACGAGCATGCACGATCTCGTAATTCGCGGCGGCACCATCGTTGACGGCAGCGGCGCAGAACCGGTGATCGCCGACCTGGCGATTGACGGCAACACCATCACCGCCATCGGCCCCGGCCTGCCCGCCGGGCGCGAGGAAATTGACGCCACCGGCAAAGTGGTGGCCCCGGGTTTTGTCGACATCCACACCCACTACGACGGCCAGGCCACCTGGGACCCGGAAATGGCGCCCTCTTCCTGGCACGGTGTGACCACCGTGGTGATGGGCAATTGTGGCGTGGGGTTTGCACCCGCCAAACCTGACAAACACGACTGGCTGATCGGACTGATGGAAGGGGTGGAAGACATCCCTGGCAGCGCCCTGGCAGAAGGCATCCAGTGGGATTGGGAAAGCTTCCCGGAATATATGGACGCGCTCGAAAAACTGCCGCGCACGGTGGACGTGGGCACCCACGTGCCCCACGGCGCGGTGCGCGCCTACGTGATGGGGGAGCGCGAGGAGCGCAAGGAAGAACCCACTGAAACTGACATCGCCGCCATGTCACAAATTGTCGAAGACGGCCTGCGGGCCGGTGCCCTGGGTTTCTCGACCTCGCGCACCATCCTGCATAAATCCGTCGATGGCGAGCTGGTGCCCGGCACCACCGCTACCAAAGAGGAGCTGATCGGCATCGGCCGCGCCATGGGTCGCACCGGCTTTGGTGTGTTCGAAATGGCCAGCGACC
>JANQGK010000161.1 GCA_028277365.1 Halieaceae bacterium
CTGGGGGTCAGTCCGCTGGTGATCGGCCTGTCCATTGTCGCCGTCGGTACCAGCCTGCCGGAGCTGGCCGCCTCTCTGGCCAGCGCCATGAAAGGGCACGCCGAAATTGCTCTCGGCAACGTCATGGGCTCCAACCTGTTCAACCTGCTGGGCGTGATGTCTTTGCCAGGTCTGTTCGAAACCCAGGCCCTGGAGCAGGAGGTGCTGCTGCGGGACTACTCCGCCATGCTCGGCATTACCCTGCTTCTGGCGGGCAGTCTCTACGCTCCCACCCTGCGGCGCCTCGCCCTTGGCGGGCCGCCCAGCGAACACCAGATCGGTCGCGGCCTGGGCGTGCTGTTTCTCCTGCTCTACGCGCTGTATTATTACTGGCTTTATAACACTGCCCGCTAAACTTCCGGAATTCATCCGTGTCCAGACCCGAACACCCCGATTTTCTCGGTGCCGCGCGCCGTACCGTCGAACTTGAACGCGATGCGATCAGCGACCTGCTGGCACGGCTCGACGACTCCTTTGCGCGCGCCTGTGAAATCCTGCTGAACACCCAGGGCCGCGTGGTCGTAACCGGCATGGGCAAATCCGGCCACATCGGCACCAAGATTGCCGCCACCCTGGCCAGCACCGGCACACCGTCCTTTTTCGTGCACCCGGGCGAGGCCAGCCATGGAGATCTGGGCATGATCACCAGCCAGGACAGCGTACTCGCGCTCAGCAACAGCGGCTCAACCAGCGAGGTGGTCACTCTGCTGCCGCTACTGAAGCGCATGGCGGTGCCGCTGATCACCATGACCGGCAATACCGATTCGGTACTGGCGCGGGCCGCCGACGTCAACCTCGACACCAGCGTAGCCCAGGAAGCCTGCCCCATGGACCTGGCGCCCACCTCCAGCACCACCGTCTCGCTGGTGGCCGGTGATGCCCTGGCCATCGCCCTACTGGAGGCGCGCGGCTTTACCGCGGAGGACTTCGCCTTCTCCCACCCGGCGGGAGCGCTGGGCCGCAAGCTGCTGCTGAAGGTGGACGATATTATGCACGGCGGCGAAGAACTGCCCCGGGTCAGCGCCGGCACCCTGCTGGATGAGGCCCTGGTCGAAGTCAGCGGCAAGGGCCTGGGCCTGACCACCGTGCTGGACGCTGACGGAAAACTGCTCGGCGTATTCACCGACGGCGACCTGCGCCGGGCACTCGACAATAATGTCGACATTCACAGTACCAGCGTTGAGTCGGTGATGAGCGCAGACCCCATCACCATCGACAAGGAAATCCTTGCCGCCGAGGCCTTGCACATCATGGAAGAGCGCACGATTACCGGGCTGATTGCCGTCGATGAGAACCACCGGCCCACCGGCGTAATCAAACTGCAGGACATTCTCAAGGCGGGTGTGGTTTGAGTATCGCTCTGGAGAAAGCCAAGCACATCAAGTTGCTGGCGCTGGACGTGGACGGCGTACTGAGCGACGGCCGGCTCTACTACGGCAACGTCGGCGAAGAGTTGAAGGCCTTCTACACCCCGGACGGGCTGGGCATCAAGCTGCTGCAGGCCGCCGGGATCGAGGTCGTCATCATCACCGGGCGGCGCTCCAGCATCGTCGACCGCCGCGCCGGGGAACTCGGCATCGAGCGCGTTGTCCAGGGAAGAG
>JANQGK010000202.1 GCA_028277365.1 Halieaceae bacterium
GACGCAGACGACCTGGGGCTGCCCATGGCGCGCCTGATGCCACAGGAGATCAGCTACCGGGACCTGCTGGCGCTCGAAACCCGCCAGTACTATTACTCGATTGTGGGCATTTACGACGGTCAGGAAGCTCGTGCCTACACCACGCTGCCGGTCGTGGTTGAGCAGGCCATCCTGTTCTCGGAGGCAGAGTATCGCGGCCTGCTCGATGACGGCGCCACACAGCAAACCGCGGTAGGCAGCTCCATCCGCCTGGAATCCCACCCGCTGGGCACCGACTACCTGGGCCGCGATATGCTGGCGCGGCTGATGTGGGGGGCGCGTACCTCCCTGTTCATCGGCATTTGCGCGCCGCTGATCTTTGTCGTCATCGGGCTGACCTACGGCGGCCTGGCCGGCTACAGCGGCGGGCGCCTGGACGATGTGATGATGCGCTTTGCCGATTTCGTGATCGCTCTGCCATTCCTGCTGTTTATGATCCTTTTCAAGATCGCCTTCGGCCTGGGCCCGGGGGAGAGCGGCATCGGCCCTATGCTGCTGGCGCTGGTACTGCTGAGCTGGCCCGCCACCGCGCGGCTGGTGCGCGGCCAGGTGCTGCAGATCCGCGAGGAAGCCTATATCGCCGCCGCGCGTATGATGGGCGCTTCCGCTCCCTACCTGGTGTTGCGGCACATCCTGCCCAATGTCATGGGTGTGCTGCTGGTCTCACTCACCTTCGCGATTCCCACCGCCATCTTCACCGAGGCCTTCCTGTCATTCATCGGTATGGGGGTAGTGCCGCCCACGCCCTCGTGGGGCTCCATGTGCAACGACGGCATTCGCACCATGCTCTCCCACCCCCACGAGTTGATGTTCCCAGCCCTGTTTATCAGCGTGACCGTTCTCGCTTTCAACTTGCTGGGCGACGGCCTGCGCGATGCCATGGATGCACGCATGAGGAGCGGCACATGAGTGCGCTGCCGGTGTTGAGCGTCAAGGACCTGGAGGTCGAGTTCGATACCTTCGGCGGCGTGGTGCGGGCGGTGCGAGGCGTCTCTTATGACGTCCACGCGGGCGAAACCCTGGCGGTGGTGGGCGAATCCGGCTGCGGCAAGTCGGTGACGGTACAGGCGCTCATGGGCCTTATCCCAATGCCGCCGGGGCGCATAGTTGGCGGCTCGGCGAAGCTTAAGTGCCAGGAGCTGATCGGCCTAAACCAGTCCCAGCTTAACGAAGTGCGCGGCGCCGACATGGGCATGATTTTTCAGGACCCGATGACGTCCCTGAATCCCACCATGCGCATCGGCGACCAGATCGCCGAGACCCTGGTGGTCCACCGCGGTCTCGGACGCGATGCAGCACTGGCTGAAGCTGTGCGCCTGCTGGAGCGCACCCGGATTCCCGAAGCCGCCCAGCGGGCCCGGCAGTATCCCTTTGAGTTTTCCGGCGGCATGCTGCAACGGGTGATGATTTCCATGAGCCTGGCCTGCACGCCGAAACTCCTGATTGCCGACGAACCCACCACCGCACTGGACGTGACTATTCAAGACCAGGTGTTGGAGCTGATGCGGGAGATCCAGCGCGAGGACCAGATGGCTATCGTGCTCATTACCCACGACCTTGGCGTGGTGGCGCGTATGGCGGACCGGGTGGCGGTGATGTACGCCGGGGAGGTGGTGGAGTCGGGTTCGGTGGATGACATCTTCTACCGCGCCTCGCACCCTTACACCCAGGGACTGAAGGAGGCCATGCCGGATATGCACCAGCACGGCAAGGACCGCCTGGAAGCCATCCCCGGCAGCCCCCCGGATCTGTTCTCTCCGCCGCCGGGCTGTGCTTATCACCCGCGCTGCCCCCATGCCATGCGCATCTGCAACCGCATCGATCCATCGACCTACCCGGTAGGCGATGCACACCAGGCGAGCTGCTGGCTGCTGGACGAGGGTGCGCCCGGCCCGGCGCCCGTCCAAGGGGACCGTCATGCTGGTTGAAGTGCGCAACCTGAAAACCTATTTCGACATCGGCCACCACCGCGTCGTGCATGCCGTCGACGGGGTCTCCCTGAACATCGCCGAGAACGAGATTCTCGGCCTGGTGGGCGAGAGCGGCTGCGGCAAGTCCACCCTCGGCAAGACCCTGGCCGGGCTGCAGTCCAAGACCAGCGGCGACATCCTGTTCCGCGGCAAACCCCTGCCGGACCGTTATTCGCGGGCGGATTTCCAGCGCCTGTCTACCAACATCCAGATGATCTTTCAGGATCCCTACACCTCGCTGAACCCGCGCATGACCATCCAGGAGATCATCTCCGAGCCCCTGCGGCTGCAGGAAGGCGGAGGCAAAAGCGACTACCGGGAACTGGTGGCCCAGTGGCTGGAGCGGGTGGGCTTGAAGCGCGATCACGCCAATCGCTACCCCCACGAATTCTCCGGCGGCCAGCGCCAGCGTATCGGCATCGCTCGGGCGCTGATCGTCAAGCCGCGCTTCGTGGTCTGTGACGAGCCGATCTCGGCCCTGGACGTGTCGGTGCAGGCTCAGGTGATCAACCTGCTGCAGGAGCTGAAGGACAGCCTCGGGCTGACGCTGTTGTTCATCGCCCACGACCTGTCCATGGTGCGCTACCTGTGCGACCGCATGGCAGTAATGTACCTGGGCTCGGTGGTCGAGGAAGGGCCCTCGGAAGAGGTCTACTTCAAACC
>JANQGK010000181.1 GCA_028277365.1 Halieaceae bacterium
GCTCCCGGGCGCGGCGTTCGACGATGGCGCCGTTGGCCTGCTGGGCAGACTGCAGCAGCGCCTCCTCCAGTTCAACCAGGCCGGCGGGCGGCTTCTTGCTCAGGGGCTCCAGCAGCGCCTTCTCAAGGGTCTCGATGGTGAGCTGGCTGGCAATATCGCCACCCTTGTAACCGCCCATGCCATCGGCCACCGCCACCAGGCCCGACTGCCCGTCCCCGCACCGGTGCCAGGCAATGCTGTCCTGATTGGAAGAGCGCTGGCCGATGCGGGAGGAGCCGTAACAGTCGATATGCATGATCAGGCGCTCAGCTTGAAGTCCCGCTGCAGGCGTTTGCGAACTTCTGCCGCCATCTCGCCTGCATCGGCAAAGCGCTTGTCCGGGTCGCGGTGCATGGCGCGGTTGATAATGCGCACCGCGCTGTGCGGCAGGTCGGAGCGCAGGCTGCGGGCGCTTTTGTACTTCGAGTGCACGATCTGGTAGGCGACGTTGGCCACATTGTCGCCGCTGAAGGGCACATGGCCAGTCAGCAGCTGGTAGAAGCTCACGCCCAGGCTGTAGATGTCGGCGGCACCCGTTGCCTTCTCGCCCTGCAGCACTTCTGGCGAGAGGTAAATCGGGCTGCCGAGAATCTCGCCGGTCTGGGTATTGGAGTTGTCTGTCATGCGGGCGACACCGAAATCCGTGACCTTGAGCTGTTCAGTCTCGGTATTGTAGATCAGGTTGCCGGGCTTGATATCGCGGTGCACCACCCGCTGCTGGTGGGCGTAATGCAAAGCGTCTGCCACTTCCGCCACAATCTGGTAGACCGTGGCCACCGGCAGCAGCTGGCTGGGCTGGCAATAGCGATTCAGCGGCTCGCCCTCGGCGTAGTCCATGGCGATGTAGGACAGGTCGTCCTCCTCGCCCACGTCGTAGACCGTGACAATATTTGGGTGGCTGAGCCGGCCTGCCGCTTCGGCCTCACGGTAGAAGCGCTCCTTCAGATCATCGATCACCGCCTCGTCGAATTCCGCATAGGTCAGCGTCTTGATAGCCACCTGGCGGCCAATCTTCGGGTCGCGCCCGAGGTATACCACGCCCATGGCGCCGCGGCCGATCTCGCGCTCGAGCTGGTAGCGCCCAAGCTTTGGCAGGCTTACCAGCGGTGAGCTCATGGCGATAGTCTTGGCGAGGCTGCCGCTGGAGGCGCGCTGGGGTTCATGGATTTCCTCCAGCTGCGCCAGGCGCGCGGGAACATCCCGATAGTTCCGGCGGCGTTGACTCACCAGCCTGAAGGTCTTGATAGCAGCCGCGTACTGGCGCTTGGATTCCTGCTTTAGCGCCAGTTCGTAGTAGGTGTCCAGCACCGGTTCTGTGGTCTGGCAGTAGGAGAGCACATCAAGGGTTTCCTCGAGTCGCTGCTGCTTGAGGAATTCACGAGCCAGCGCGCTGTGGGCTCGGGTGGACTGGCGCTCAAGGGCGTCCCAGCGCCGCCTCTGGGCACTCCACAGGGCCATGGTGATATAGCTCGCGACCAGCCCGGCCAACAGATAATCGACGGGCAGCCACTTGAGCGCCACGACCTGCAGGCTGATATGCAGGGCAACCAGACTGGCCAGCATGAACAACGCCAGCATACCGGCCACCACCGGTTGCAGGCGCGGCTGCATCGCAACGGCGTACAGCACCACCAGGGCCAGCGCCACACGCTCGTCCCAGTAGTGGTACCAACTATCGAAGGCGATTTGGGTGCCGCTGAAAGCGAAGGACAGGAAAGGTGTAATCGTGGTGGGTGCCGCAAGCTCTGCATCCACCAGCAGTGCCAGCGAACGCAGGCCGTCAGTGAGCCAGGTAATAGCCGGCAGGCTGGTATAGCCCGCACAGACGGCCGCCGTTGCCAGCACCAGCGCGGTCTTCCAACTGATCAGCCGCCACAGGGCGGCGCCCATCCGCTCCACGTCCGCAGACCCCCGGAGTACACGTCTTTACTATACCCGTGCGCCCCGGGCTGCGGCTTACGGCACCCCGAAACTGTGACTACCAGCGCAAAACCCGGCTCTGGCCGGCGCCGGTACGCGGTACCCTCGCGTTTAGCGAGCGGCCACCCGATCTGCCCGCAGCAGCTTTTGCAGGGCGACCACAGTGGCTTCCACACCCAGAGTCACCGACTCCTCGGGCTCGATCTTGAAGATGGGTGAGTGGTGGGTCGGCACCGGCGGCCCGCCGTTGGCCGCGGCATCAAAGTCCTCTTGCGGAGTACCACCTACCGCAAAGTAAACGCTGGGGATATAGGGATTCACGGTAAAGAAGCCGAAGTCCTCTGCACCCATACCTTTGCGCTTGGCCTCGTGGAAAATGTCTTCTCCCAGCTTTGCCTGCCATTCACCGCGCAGCTCCGTCAGCAACTCCATGTCGTTGATGGTCGGTGGCACCCCCTCGTCGGAGACGATCACCTCGGGCAGCTTGTCCTCGGGCAGGCCCGCCACGCGTCCCATGTTAACTGCCACGCGCTTGATGCCGTCCAACAGCACCTGTCGGCCTTCCTTACTTTCACTGCGCACGGTCAGCTGCAGGTGCGCGCGGTCAGAGATAATGTTGTGCTTGGTGCCGGAGTGAAAGGAGCCGACCGTAATCACACCCGGTTCCCGGGGCGCCATAGAGCGACTGACGACGGTCTGCAGGCCGAGGACAATCTGGGAACCCAGCACAACAGGATCGATACCGCCGTGGGGGCTGGCCCCGTGGGCGCCGACGCCATGGATGATGATATCGACCGTATCGGCGCCGGAGTAAGGCGCGGGTGTTGCCACCAGCTTCCCGGTGGGAACCACAGAGCTGACGTGGAAAGCCAGGGCATAGTCGGGTTTGCCAAAGCGTTTCCAGACCTTGTCCTCGCGCATCATCTTGGCACCGCCCACCCGCTCCTCCGCGGGCTGGCCGATCAGCATCAGGGTGCCGGACCAGCTATCCCGGTTGTTCGCCATGTAGCGGGCGGTACCCACCAGGCTGGTGATATGCACGTCGTGACCACAGGCCTGCATGACGAAGACTTCGTTGCCGTTCCAGTCCACCTGCTTGTTGCGGGAAGCGTAGGGGAGCCCGCTCTTCTCCTCTACGGGCAGCCCGTCCATGTCAGCGCGCATCATGACCACCGGGCCCGGGCCGTTCTCCAGGACTGCGACCACGCCGGTGCCGCCCACTTCCTCTGTGACCTCAAAGCCGGCTTCGCGCAGCTCGGCAGCCAGCTGAGCGGACGTGTTGTATTCCATCATGGACAGCTCGGCGTTCTGGTGGAACCACTTGAAGAGGTCCCCCAGGTGACGGTCATAGTCTTTCTGTACCGCCTCATCGAGGTCCTCAGCCTGCACCGGCAGCGCCGCCAGCAGCCCGATAAGCAGGACGCGAATGAAGTGTTTCATGGGGTTTACCTTGCTTGAATAAAAGAATCGTTACCAGAAATAGGTCCAACGCACGAAGATACGGCTTCCACCCCCGGTGGTAAAGCCGTCCCCTACGTCGATACGCCCGTACTCCTCGCCCCGTTCACCGTGGGTCAGGGTCAGCCCCGCCTCGAGCCGCTGGTGGTCGCTGGGCTCATAGGCGATATCGGTCTGCAACAGGCCGGAACCGTCCTCCAGGTTGGCGAGCCAGGTCAGGTTCTGCATCAGCAGCGGGTGCCACTGGAAGGAGCCGCCGACGGCGACGTAGTCTTTCATCAGGGTGAACAGCTCGCCGCGTTCCAGGCGCTCGAGTAGCTCGGGCGGCAGGCCCGCCAGGTCTACCGGTTTGTCGTTGCTGCCGAAGCCGTTGCGGAAGTATTCGGCAAAAAGGTAGGTCGTGCGCTCGAACAGGCTGAAGCTGTAGTCCAGGTTCACCACGCCGGACCAGACAGTATCGTTTTCGTCGTCGAGGTGGGTCACCATCCAGTCAGTCTGCAGCAGCGCGCCGCCCAGCGGCTGGCGGAAGCTGACGGCGCCGATATCGTCACCGAAGTGCCGCACCAGCGCCAGGTCGATCTCGCTGTTGCCCAGAAAGTGGTGCCAGCGGCCACCGTAGGAATTCTCGTCGTGGTCGCGGCCGCCCTCGCCATCGCGCCGGAATACGCCCAATAGCTGCAGGTCGCCCTGGGCCAGGCGGCGGTCAAACTTCACAAGGTCCTGCCCCGGTTTGTAGTCCCGGTCCACCGTGGTGGGCGCAAAGGGCGCGAACAGGTCCAGGGGATTAAACACCTTACCGCTGCCCCAGCTCACCGCTTCCCGCCCCAGGGTCAGGTTCCAGCGCTCGGCGCTGTAGCGCAGGGCGAGCCGGTCGAAACGGTGATACACCCTGTGGCGGTCGCCGCGCTCCAGCGTCCAGGTCAGCTCCAGCGCCCGGCGGTCATCGTCGGTGGGGGTCTGATCGATAGCGCCCAGGTTGGACTCGCTGAACTCGAAGGCATCACCGGCAAGGCCGATGGTGCTGTGGTCCACAATCGCTTCCCAATTGTTGAGCCGCCGGCGCCACAGCAACCGCAGGTCCAGGTTGCCGTCCAGCGCCGGGCTGCCGGTGGCCTCACCCTGCAGGTCGCTACCCGGCAGGTCGTTGACGGTGCCGAAGGCCTTGAGCCGCACATCGAAGCTGTCAGCCAGCGCCGGCCCCGCCAGCAGGGCCAGGCACAGGCAGGACAGCGCGCGACTGCTCAGCCTCCCGCCTCGGCACGCTGGTCAGACACGATCAGCCCGTCCTGCAGGCCGATGCGTCGGCGCGCAAAAGCCATTACCGCGGGGTCGTGGGTGGCGGTAATGATGGTCATACCGCGCTGCTCATTGATATCGGCCAACAGTTGCAACAGCTCCGCGGTGGTGTGGGAATCGAGGTTGGCGCTGGGTTCATCTGCCAACAGCAGCACCGGCTTGCTGACAATGGCCCGGGCCACCGCCACCCGCTGCTGTTGGCCACCGGACAGCTCACCCGGCCGGCGGTCTGCCAGCTCACCAATGCCCAGCGAATCGAGCATGGCCATGGCATCCCGGTGGCGCTCAGCGGCGGAAACGCCCTGCAGTTGCATAATGAACTCGACGTTCTCCCGGGCTGACAGTACCGGGATCAGGTTGTAGGACTGGAATACGAAACCCACCCGGCGCAGGCGCAACTCCGCCAGCTCAGAGGAGGACAGGGTCGCAAGATCCACCCCGCCCACGGTCACGCTGCCGGCGGTGGCCCGGTCCAGGCCGCCGATACAGTTGAGCAGCGTCGATTTACCGGAGCCGGAAGGGCCCGCCAGGCTGACAAACTCGCCCTGCTCCACGTCGAAATCCACCCCGGCCAGGGCATGCACGGGCACACCGTCGTCGTGGTAGGTGCGCTCCAGGCCGCGGCACTGCACGACAAAATCCGTCTCGCTCATCGCTATCGCCTCATCGCATCCAGCGGCTCTACGCGCACCGCCCGCCAGGCCGGAAAGGCGCTGGCCAGGAGGCCGAACAGCAGGCTCAGGCCCAGCACCCGCAGAATGTCGTAGGGCAGCAGCACCGGCACCAGCAGGCTACCCATGTAGTAGCTTTCAATGCCTGCCGTCCACTGGCTGAGGTCGATGCCCTCCGATAGCCAGTGCACCGCCAGCACCCCAAAACCGATTCCCAGCAACACACCCAGCGATACGATCATCAGTGATTCCATCACCACCTGCAGCAACAGGATGCCGGGCTGCATGCCAATAGCGCGCAGCATGCCCAACTCGCGATTGCGCTCCATCACCGCGGTCACCAAGGTATTGACCAGGCCGAATGCCAGCGCGGCCATCATGATGGAAAACCAGATCAGCATGGCGGTGTCCACAAAGCGAAACATACTCGCTGCCATCGGCTCCAACTCGTCCCAGGTGCTCGCCTCCTGATTCGAGAACTGCCGCTGCAAAACGTCCTTTGCCTGATTGCGCTGGCCGTTCTCCGTAAGCCGTATCGACAATTCGGTAACAGCCTCGGAGTCGAGTAGCGACTGCAGGACTTCGCGCCCGGTAAAGACAAAGACTTTTTCCAGGCTGGAGCTGCTGGCTCGATAAATGCCCGCGATTCGATATCCGGCCTCGCGGTTGCGGCCGTCGCTACCCTGGGTCATCAATACAATGCGTCGCCCTATCCGGGTTTCAAGCTGCTCCGCCAGGGCGGCACCGATCAGTACGCGACGATCCGCCGGTGAAGCCAGGAACTCACCCTCCAGCGCCACGTCAGCCAGGAAAGAGATTTGCAATTCCTGCGCCGGGTCAACGCCCACCAGCTGCACGCCACGGGTATCGCGTTCCGACAGAATGACTCCCGGCACCCGGACGCGGCTGGTCCAGCCATCCAGTCCCGGTACGGCCGGCTGGTAATCGGCGGACAGCTCGAAGCCGCGCTGAATGGAGGGGTCGTCGCGGTAGCCGGGGGCCAGCACCTTCACGTGTCCGGTAAGGTTGGCGACCACGGTATCCAGCATCTGCGCCTGCCAGCCGCGCAGCAGGCTGTTGGCCAGCAGCACAAACGCCACCGCCAGCACGATGGCACCCAGCAGCATGACGTTGCGACGCCGGTGGCGCCACAGGTTGCGGCAGCTCATCTGGGCCAGCACCTTGATGGGCACGCTAGTCCGCACGCAGCGCCTCAACTGGATCCAGGCGCCGCAGGCGCAGCGCGGGCAACAGGGCTGCTGCCTGGCAGCCGATCACGAAGACCAGGGGAATCGCCCCCATCTGCACCAGAGACACATCGCCCTTGAGGTGGCTGGGAAAAGCAAAGCCGCCTAAAAGGTCTTCCATGCCGGCCAGGGGGATACCCACCTGTGACAGCCAGGCCAGCATGGGAACCGCCAGCAGGCAGCCGATAGCGCTGCCCAGCGCCGCCAGCCACATGGCTTCCAGTTGCAGCATGCCAATCAAACGCCAGGGGCGCATACCGATCGCCAGCAACATGCCAAACTCGCGGGTGCGTTCGAACACGGTCATAACGAAGGTGTTGACGATAGAGAACAACACAACCAGAAAGAGAATGCCGTAAAAAAACCGGTTGCTGGCCCGGTCAATGGCGATGGCCTGCACCACGTCGGGCATCAGCTGCTGCCAGCTGCGAAAGGCCAGCTTCGGTGCCAGCAGCTCCTCGACACTGGCCTTTACTTTGTCCAGGGCGGCCAGGTCATCCACGGCCAACGCCAGCTGGTGCACCTGGTCGTCTAGGTAGAAGCCCTCCTGGAAGGTGTCCAGGGGAACCTGCACCAGGCCGCGATCCAGTTCGACCTGGCCGGTCTGGAAGACGCCCACTACCGTCACTGCCAGCGCCGCCACGCCGCCCTCAGGGCCGGTCCCCAGTACGACCAACTCGTCGCCGGGTTCGGCACCGAGGTTGCGGGCCAGCGTGCTGCCGATAAAGGCCTCCTCACCGGAGGCCAGGTAGCGCCCTGCCACCAGGGAGTTGGGCAGTGTTGAAATCGCCTGCTCGGCCGCCGGCTGCACTCCCATCACCTGGGCGCCGAAACTGCGCTCATCCACCGACAGCAGTGCAAAAGCCTGCCCACGGGGCGCCACCTGCGCTACGCCCGGCAGGGTCGCCAGCTGCTGCGCCAGGGCAGTGGCATGATCGATGCGGTAGCGCAGCCGCGGATCGTCGAGGAAATCCCGGTGCTGAACCTGAGCGTGGCCGGCAAACAGCTCGGTGGCGGCATCGATCATGCCGGTGTAGCTGCCCAGTTGCAGGCTGCGGCTGAACATCAGCAGCAGGCAGGCAAAGGCGATACTGCCGGCAGTGAACAAGGTGCGGCGCCGGTTGCGCCAGAGGTTGCGCCAGGCAATCACCCGCCCGCCCCGCTGCGCAGGGAGTACACGGTGAACAGACCGTCCTCTAACTCCACGTCAAACTGTACCTCGTCATAGTTGACCTCGGTCCAGTGATCCGGCTCCTCGAGCTTGACCATGCGCATCCGGGTCGCAAACACCCTGCCGCCCTTCTCGCCGATTTCCATGGCTTCCAGTCGCTTCAGGGGCAAGTCGTCCTGGTCGTGAAAGGTGTGGGACAGCAGTACGTAGTCGTCGCGCAGCACCAGCACCTCGCGGCCCCACACCACCGGCGCATCGTCGTGGGGCACCGCCTCGATGGTGTACACCGTATGGCCGTCCTGCTGCCGGGAGTCGACCAGACTCAAGCGGTAGTCGTGCAGCAGGTTGTCGGTGCGCGACAGGTCGTTGTAAGAAAAATCCGAGCCGGCCCAGCTCTGGGCCATAAGGCTGTAGGGCAGTCTGATCACCCGGTTGAGGCGCGGCGTGAAGGTCCACATCTTCTCGTCGTCCTTGAGGGTGGCGTTGCCGGCGTCTTTGGCGGGCGCGGTAAAGCGGATCAGCGCGTCCTCGCGGCCGCGGGTCCAGGCCACCAGGCTGGAGTTGCGCTGCCAGTCCGGGCGGTGAATCTGCATGCTCATCTTCGCGTAGGACGTCGTGCCGCGGGTCAGGTCGATGGCGCCGGCCACCAGCGCCCGGGCCTCCTCTGCGGATACCGGCACAGCCAGCCACAGCAACAAGCAAACCAGGATTGAGGTACGGGTCATGGGGTTGATGTTAGGCGGCGCAGGTACGGGTCGCATTGACGCAGGACAAGCGGCGCGGCTTAAGGAACCTTTGCATTCCCGAGTTATGCAGAGGTGTCTTAAAGCTCCAGTTCATCGAACTCGCCGAGGTTAGCCAGGAAGCGGTGCAGGCTGGCAGCCACCGCGGCGCTGTCCGTCGCTTCCGAGAGCTGGCGCACGCTGTCGGTAATTGCCAGCCACCAGCGGATGTGTTCGGCGCTAAGCTGGGCCGCCACCGGGATCAGGTCGTGAATGGTGGTGAGATTGCGCTGGGCCACCGCCTTGATGCGCGCCATGGCGTCCACGTCGAGACGGTGGTTGGCAAGCTTCATGATCATGTGGGCCACCAGCTTGGCGTCCTCCTCGATGGCGCGGGATGACGCCGGCTCGGCGGTATCACCCAGCAGGCCGATATCGAGGTAGCTGAGAATCTCCCGCAGCGCCCCACGCAGGCTCAGGCGCAGGTCTTCCTTGCGCTCGCGCTCGCGCCGGGCCTGGATCCAGGAAAACAGTCCGATCAGGAAGAAACCTTCCAGGCAGAAACCGATCAGCTCCGGCACCAGGTTGTCGTAAACCCGGCCCTCGTGCCCGGGTTGCAGGAATAGCACCAGAAAGTAGATACCGGCGAAACCAAACACCAACATCGGCGCTATCAGGGCGAGGCGTGTCACGCGGTGTCCTCGTCGTCCGCGGTCTCATCCAGCACCGCCAGGGCGCGCACCACGGCGGCGATCTTGTTGGCCTCTCGGGCGGTCATATCCAGCGGCACGTTCTGGATATAGACCACCAGGTCCTCACGAATAGGCACCGGGAAAATCTGGTGGGGATTGCGCGGCGGGTTGAGAGCCAGCTCCTCGCGGGCCCGCTGGTGGCCGTCGGGCTCGTTCTCCCACTGTTCGCGCAGCACCTTGTGTTCGCTCTCGCTGGGCGCAAAACTCTTCGGGTCGTCGGTCCAGGCAATGAAGTCGCGCAGCGCATCGCCGAAGCGCGACTTGTAAACGTCCATGCTCTCGGGGCGAATGCTGGAGCCCTCGAGCTTGTGGAAGCGCGAGCACAGTTCCTCCAGGTCCACCAGCCGCAGGTCCTGCCGCTCGTGCGACTTGAGCTCCACCATGAGTTGTTCTGCCGCCAGTTTACGCGAGCGCAGAGTGGCGGGCTTGATCAGGCCAGACACCACCGACTGGCGCATGAAGTTGCTGAAGCTGGCCTCGGAATAATCCTTTGCCATCGGTCCCCTCCCTGGGGCCCTAGCATAGCACCAGCCGCATCAGCGGCCGAGGCTATCCAGGTAGTCACGGGTGAGGTCCGGATGGTCAGTGAACACGCCGTCCACTTTCATGTTGCGGATAAAGCGGTCCAGCAGCGCCCGGTAACTGGTGACACCGCGCGGCAGGGCGTCAGCGCGGAAGGTGAAGGGGTGCACCACCAGGCCTGTTTCCTGGGCGGCCACCACAAACCCCGGCTGGTCGGTGAGGTAACCGATCCAGGGCCCCACCCC
>JANQGK010000030.1 GCA_028277365.1 Halieaceae bacterium
TAGGCCAGCCGGATGCCCTGGGCGCCAGCGGTGGAACCGCCCGCGGAGAGCTTTCGCAGGGCGTCGAGAATCTTCTGCTTGTCTTTCACCGGGGTCGGCTCCAGCACCGCGCCGGCGGCACCGGCGTAGACGGCAATGGCCACGGTATCGTCCGGCTTGAGGGTGGACAGCAGCATCTCCATGGATTGTTTCACCAGCGGCAGCTTGTCGGGGCTGTTCATGGAGCCGGATACGTCCAGCAGGAACACCAGGTTGGAGCGCGGCTTGTCGGCCGGCGCAATGTCGTAACCCTTGATGCCGATGTGCATCAGCTTGCGGCCTTCCGCCCAGGGCGAATCCACTACCGCCACGCTGGGGGCGAAGGGTTCGGCCTTACTCTCGGGCAGGCTGTAGTTGTAGTCGAAGTAGTTGATCATCTCCTCGACGCGCACCGCGTCCGGCTGCGGCAGCACGCCCTCATTGAGCATGCGGCGCACGAAGCTGTAGCTGGCGGTATCTACATCCGCGGAGAAGGTGGAGACCGGCTCCTCACTCACCAGCTTCACCGGGTTCTCCTCAAACTCGGTGAACTGGTCGCGGCCTACCTCCTGATAGCCGGGCTGGGGGATAACATCGCCGGGCACAAGGCGACTGACCCCGGCCTCTGGGAGACTGTAACCAGAGACCACGGCTTCCTGAACGGCCATATCGGCTGCCTCCTGCCGAGGCACCCCATGCGGCCTGGCCAGTGCCATGTCGTCCGCGGCCCGCTTGGCTTTCTGTGCGAGACGCTTGTCCATGGTCGGCGGTGACGCCGGCACATTGGCGCGAATATCAGGCGGGGCGCCCATCGCCTCAGCCTCACGCGGGCGCGCCAGTGCTTCGTCGAAGTCTCGCTCTTCCAGGTCTCGCCTGGCTATCGTCTGCCCGTCGTCTCTGCCCAGGGTAACTTCGGGCAGCTCAATGGTGACCTCTCGACCGGTCTGGGTTTGCAGGACGAGACCCACGGCCACCGCCATCACCGCGGCCGTGGCCACGCCGGAATACATCAGTTTGGGATTGTAAGTTGTCATGGTGCGCTCCTTCTCGGCACGTTGTCCGAGAATGAGACGCAGCCAGCCCCACAATCCTTGGGAAGACTTTGACTTTTCTTTTTCTTCAATAGATTCAGCTAGTTGCGCATGCTCGGCCACAAAGGCTTCTCGCGCCATGGCGATGGCCCGGCGCTTCGCGGCGGAGTCCGGCGGCGGAATGTCGCCGTTCAGGCCCTCGCGGATCTGCTTGTCGAGTTCGTCGTCGTTCATATCTCAATACCTCCCCCGTCGAGTGCGAGGCGGTAGCGTTTCCTGAATTCATGGAGCCGCCAGGACACGGTGCTCTCCTTCACATCGAGCACGGCGGCGGCCTCTCTGTGGCTCAAACCCTCGGCGTGTACCAGGAGCAGGGTCTCCTTGATGCCCTCGGGCAGTTGGTCGAGGCGCTCCAGCAGCTGGCGCAGGAAGACGTGGTGCTCCACGTCAGCGCTCACACCCTCTCCGGCGCCCTGCTCTGCCCCCTGCTCCAAGGCAGGTTCCAGCGCCACGCCCAGGTGGCGGCCCTGGGAACGGGCCCAGTCTTTCGCGCAGTTCACCACCACCCGGTACAGCCAGGTGGTGAAGGCCGACTCAAAGCGATAGGACGACAGCGCCCCGGCCAGCTTGATGCAGGCCTGCTGGGTAACGTCTTCCGCGTCCGCCGGGTTGCCGCTCCACTTATAGGCAAAGCGGTAGAGGGTGTCGTAGTGCGCCTCGAGCAGGGCCTCGAAGGCGCCGGCATCTCCCCCCTGGGCGGCGCGGATCAGCGCTGTATCGTCAGTCAACAGAGATCCTCTCTGGTGAGTAAGACGAAGGGTATGGGAAATTCCTTGGGGGCGTCAGCCAGAAATTCAGCGGCCCGGATTACCCGGTGCGCAACCAGCACTCCGTCATCCCCCGAAAGGCGGGAATGCCGGCCATCTGAAACCCCCGTTCGCTCAGGGTGAGCTCCGGAAAGCGCTGCACCAGGCGCAGGATGGCCTCGCCGCCTTCCAGGCGCGCCAGCGACGCCCCCAGGCAGTGGTGGCGACCGCCGCCAAAGGCCTGGTGAGGGATGAGCTTGCGCTCGATATCAAAGGTGTCGGGGTTGTCGTAAACCAACGGGTCGCGGTTGGCGGCGGCCAACGACACGTTGAGGGACTCGCCCTTGCGAATCGGGCAGCCGGCAATCTCGATGCCCTGGTGGCTGATACGACCCGAATTGGTGACCGGTGAGTCGTAGCGCAGCACCTCTTCCACCATGGCCTCGACCAGTTCGGGGTTGGCGCGCAGCTTCTTGAGCTGTTCCGGATGTTGCAGCAAGGCTTTCACACCGTTGCCGATCATATCGGTGGTAGTGACATTGCCCGCCACCAGCAGCAGGTTGCACTGGTTGACGATGTCGCCGTCGCTGAGGCGCTCGCCGTCCACCTCCGCGGCCAACATCTGCGAGATCAGGTCGGGCCCCGGCTCGGCTCGGCGCGCCTCGATCTGCTCGCGGAAGAAGGCACACAACTTGTCCCGCGCCACCTCGCTCTCGGCGATGTCCTGCTCCGTGGGCGCGGGGTTGAAACTCGACAGCACAACGGTGTCGGACCACGCCTTGAAATCCGCATGGCGCTCGGCAGGTATGCCCATCATCTCGGCTATCACCACCGTGGGTACCGGGCCTGCGTAGTCGGCGATCAGGTCGAACTCCGGCCCGGTGATTTTCTCGAGCTGGGTCTCGATCACCTCAACAATGCGGTCGTGCCAGGTGCGCACCGCCTTCGGGGTAAAGATATCGTTAACCAGGTTGCGCAGGCGCTTGTGCTCGGGCTCATCGGCCAGCAGCATGCTGACCTCCTCACCGTCTTCCATGCCCCGCAGCAGGAAGCGAGCGAAGCTGTCCTGCCGGGACTTATGGGGATCAGTAAAATAGTCCGGGTCGCGCAGGATGCGCTTCACCTCAGAGTACTCGCAGAAAAACCAGCGGTTAAGCTCCGTATCGTGGTGGGCAGGCTCCCGCTCGCGCAGGTCTTTGAGCACCGGGTAGGGGTCGGCCCGAAAGTGTTCATCGAGCGGGGTGAGCGCCAGCCCGGTGGGCACGGGTTTGTCGGCCATATGAGGCTCCTGGTCAAAAAACGACTACCGCTGTCCAGAGTGTACTGATTCCTGGCAAGAATGAGAGCCCTGCACACGGGCGTCGACGAAAGCACGACCAGCCTCGCAGGCTACTGCCTCTGCTTCGCATCTCTCGTTAAACTAACGCGTTGAAGAGTACGAGGCGCAGGCGATGGACGACCTACACATAGGCATGGCGGCAGTGTTGCTGGTTTTCGGGGTCATCCCGGTTACGGTGATGCTGGTGTTCTACAAGTTGCGCACCCGGCAAATGGACACTCTCCTGAGACTGGCGGAAAGCAACGCCAACCTCGACCCCGAGACCATCCGCCTGATGAGCGGCGCCGGCAACGGCTACAAGACCGATTACAAGTGGGGGCTGTTCTGGCTGGCGCTGGGGATTCCCGTCACCGCGGGTATCTGGGTGAGTAGCAGCCCGACTGAGGCGGTGTGGGGGTTGATCCCGGTGGGTTTTGGCCTTGCGTTTCTGGTTGCCGGCAAGATGCGGCTGCGGGAGTGAGAGTATCCCCCGATTAGGACTAAGCATAACAAGACACTTCGGCCGGCTTGTTAACGGTATAACAAGCCTTCGATTCGAGGAATCAACCCACCAACGGCGAACTGTGGCGACGCTGACTGAATTTCGGACAAATGTGAACACTATCACCGAAAGCTCGCTCTAAATGTTTCGGGTTCTATATGAACGTGATCATCCAGTGCACCCGGAAGTCGAAATAGGCGCGCTTGTTTGTTGAAGCTGTACACACGATACAAAGAATATTGCGTTGAATTTTGCCTAGAGAAATCTAACTCGTTGCCGCTGATGAAAAAGGATTGGTACTTCCCACTATTGGTAGTTTTAACTTCAATGAAGCGCTCTTCGTCAGAGTTTCCACGAAAAGACCGAACGTCGTAACCTAGTCCATCGCCTTTTTCCTTACTACTCCACTCTACTTCCCTAGCAAGATCTTCTCGCCCTGCCTGAGTCAGTCGAAACTTCTCATATTCAACCACAAACTCTTCGCCGAGCTCACCCAACTGCCTGTTCCGTGCCTCACGCTCACTGAAGCAAATTTTTCTTGCCAAGAACTCTCGATCAGGTTGCCGGACGCTCGGAACCCGCTCAGGACGCTCTTCGTCCAGGACCCTAGTCCAGTCCACTTCTTTCAAAGCACCCGGCTGGTCGCTTTCACCTGAATCCAACATCAGATCAAAATCTGATTGATGGCCTGCAAGGTAAGCCATGACGACGCGCTTGAGCTGCGATTGGTAGTTGAATGCCGGTTTGTAGCCTTGGATGTAAGGCTGCC
>JANQGK010000197.1 GCA_028277365.1 Halieaceae bacterium
TTCGACCACCTGCGCAAAATTGCTCCCACTGACGCCACGGTGCTGGTGCTGGGCGAAACCGGTACCGGCAAGGAGCTGGTGGCCCGCAGCCTGCACCACCACAGCCTCCGGGTGGACCGGCCGCTGATCTCGGTGAACTGTGCGGCGATCCCCGAAACCCTGATCGAATCTGAGCTGTTCGGTTATGAGAAAGGCGCCTTTACCGGCGCCAACACCAATCGCACCGGCCTGATCGAGGCCGCCGACGGCGGCACCCTGTTCCTCGACGAGATCGGTGAACTGCCGGTCGAGGCCCAGGCCCGCCTGCTGCGCTTTATTCAGGAGGGTGAAATCCGCCGCATCGGCTCGGTGGAATCCCGCAAGGTGAACGTTCGGCTGATCTGCGCCACTCACCGCGACCTGCAGCAACTTACTACCGAGGGCAAGTTCCGCCAGGACCTGTACTACCGCATCAACGTCATGCGGCTGCAGCTGCCGGCCCTGCGGGAGCGCGGCAAGGACATCCTGGAGCTGGCGGAGTACATCCTCGAACGCCGCGCCGCCGAGCTCGACAAGCAGCCTCGACACTTTTCTCCCAAGGCGATCCAGGCCATCACCACCTACACCTGGCCCGGCAACGTGCGCGAACTGGAGAACGCGGTGGAGCGGGCGCTGATCCTCAGTGAGTCCGAGGAAATCGACAACCAGTTGCTGGGAATCGACCTGGAATTAGTGAAGGTCAGCCAGATCCGTGGGCGCCAGCCGGAGACCGCCTCGGCGCCGTCCCGGGTGACCACCAACTACGACCCGCCCGAAGACCTGTCGCTGGAGGATTACTTCCAGCGCTTCGTTTTGGAGCACCAGGACTCCATGAGCGAAACCGAGTTGGCACAAAAGCTGGGCGTTTCCCGCAAATGCCTGTGGGAGCGGCGCCAGCGCTTCGGCATTCCGCGCAAAAAGGGCGGAACTAAGCGCCACTCTGGTGCGAAACGCGCCAAGTCGGGCTAGAAAGCTGCGTTACCTTTTTCTGAACCCGTTACCAAATGTAGTGTAGATCGGTAACGTCAGCCCAGATTGACACCTTGTAAAGCAAGCTATTATTTTTTCATCTTATTGATTTTTAAGATAAAAATACTTTCTGGCACGGTACCTGCTCTATGTCATGTGGCTTAAACAATAAAAATAACAATCTGGCCGTAATAACAATAATGACTCTAACTATGGACCTGGATGGGGAAAACTCTGTTTTCCCCTTCGTTCATTTAAGCACACGGGGTTTTCCCAAACGGACACTTCGCCGGTAGCCGATCTTAGCCAGGTGAAACTTTCGGCAATGCTTGTTCGGGTCTACTAAGACCGTAATTTTTCTAGCTTTCTGTTTCGGCTGACCGGATTGCCTGACAGCCCGGAACAGAGACGATTGTGCGACGGGGGACCATCCGGCCCATTTCGGAGCAGAGGCTTTGGCAACACAAAGTGGGCCCGTTCCAGGCGGTACAGAACCCGTTACCTCTCGTCACAGATTGACGCTGTTGACCCGGCCAGAAGTAACAGTCTGTACGACAAAATGGTTACAGGCCGGCCCGCCTGCGGAGGCGCGAAGTTAACACACTGAATCTAAAGGTTTTTTGATACCTATTTGGTGTCCACGGTTAAATGACGGCGCGACAGGAAAAAATAATAGGCAAATACTGAACACTAAGAAGGCCAGCTACTCCTGGCCAGCTATTTCTGGCCAAATACGCCGTACCGAGTCTGGGTCGCAGACTGGCAGCACTGAAGCTGCATTGAGAATGCTATTGGGGACCCGACGATAACAACAGATACCAACAATAAAAAAAGACCGATAAATAAAAATAAGACTCCTAGTGAGACCTGGATGGGGAAAACCTGGTTTTCCCCGTCATCGTTCTTGCCCGCTGGACCGTATGGTAGACTGCGCGCCTTCTTTCTGGAGCATATAAACACCGATGACATCCGCCACCCAGGCCGCCACCCGTATCCCGCGGGATGGCCACCCGGTATCCCGAAAGCACATCAGCGATAGCGCCCTAAAGGTCATGTCCCGGCTCTCCAGCCAGGGCTTCGAGGCCTATCTCGTGGGCGGCGCGGTGCGGGACCTGCTGCTGGGCGGGCACCCCAAAGATTTTGACGTCGCCACCGACGCCACCCCGGAAGAAGTCCACGAGCTGTTTCGTAACTCCCGCATCATCGGCCGCCGCTTTCGCATCGTGCACGTGCGATTCGGTCGCGAGATCATCGAAGTCACCACCTTCCGCGGCCACCACGACGGCGAGGAAGACAGCAGTAAGCGCAAGCCGGCCGCCAGGAAGGACGACTCCGGCATGCTGCTGCGCGACAACGTGTTCGGCAGCCTGGAAGAAGACGCCGTACGGCGCGATTTCACAGTCAACGCGCTGTACTACTCCAGCAGGGACTTCTGCGTATACGACTACGTGGACGGTCTGCGCGACCTGGAGCAGCGCCAGATTCGCATCATTGGCGACGCCGAGAAGCGCTACCGGGAAGACCCCGTGCGCATGCTGCGAGCCGTGCGCTTCGCCGCCAAGCTGGACTTCGATATAGCCGACCCCACCGCGGAGCCCATTCCAGAGCTGGCTTATATGCTCGAGGCGATACCCGCCGCCCGCCTGTTTGACGAGATGCTCAAGCTGTTTATGGCCGGCTACGCGCTGCCCACCTTCAAGCTGCTGCGCGATTACCGCCTGCTGGAGCACCTGTTCCCGGCCACGGCCGGTGAGTTGGAGCTGAACCCGCGCGCGGTCAAGCTGATCGAAGCCGCCATGGCCTCCACCGACGCCCGGGTCGCCGAAGACAAGCCGGTGACCCCGGCATTTATCCTGGCCGCGCTGCTGTGGCCCCCGGTAGTTGACTACAAAAAGTCTCTGGAAGACAGCGGCATGGAGCCCATGGAGGCGCTGACCGAGGCGGCCAATTCGCTCACCCAGGAACAGCTACATCATATCGCCATCCCGCGCCGCTTCACGTCGCCCATGCGAGAGATCTGGGAATTTCAGCTCAGGTTGCAGAAACGCAAGGGCCGCGGTCTGGTGAAACACCTGTCCCACCGTCGCTTCCGCGCAGCCTACGACTTCCTGCTGCTGCGCGAGCAGTCCGGTGAAGACCTCGAAGGCCTCGGTCAGTTCTGGACCGAGATGCAGGAAAAACACCCGGATGTGCAGGTTGATACCAGCACCCCGGAAGAAACCACCCCCCGGCCCAGGCGCCGGCGTCGGCGTCGCAAACGCCCGCAATGATCACCACCTATATCGCCCTCGGCAGCAACCTGGGCGACTCCCGACAGCTGCTGGCCTCAGCCCTGGCAGCCATGGCGGAACTTGTCGATTCCGAGCTCGACGCCGTGTCTCCCACCTACCGCTCACGAGCCATCGGCCCCGGTCAGCAGCGCGACTACCTGAACCTGGTGGCCCGGCTGCGCACTGCACTGCCTGTCACTGAACTACTGACGGCCCTTCAGCAGATCGAGGCGGACCACGGCCGTGAGCGCCGTGAACGCTGGGGTGCGCGCACATTGGATCTCGATATCCTGCTCTATGGCGACGCCCGAATCGACACGCCGTCGCTGACCGTGCCGCATCCGCGCATGGCAGAACGCAACTTCGTCCTGTACCCTCTCACTGACCTTGCACCGGACCTGGTCCTGCCCTGCGGAACCCCCGTGGGACGCTGGCGGGAGTCCTGTTCGGATGCGGGACTGGAAGCCCTAGGAGACAGCATTGAGCCAGGACGGTAGCGCGAAGGTGCCGGGAACAGAGACCGGCATCGACCTGAGAGGCCGCACGCCACCCGCTTTTATCGCCGTTGAAGGCCCCATCGGGGTCGGCAAGACCACCCTCGCCAAACGCCTGGCCGGTACCTTCAATTACCAGGCCCTGCTGGAGCAGGCCGAGGACAACCCCTTCCTGGAACGCTTCTACCAGAACCGCAAGCAGGCGGCGCTGGCCACCCAGCTTTTCTTCCTGTTCCAGCGCGCCCAGCAAATCCAGGACCTACGCCAGACGGATATCTTCGAGCCGGTGCGCGTGTCTGACTTCCTGATTGAGAAGGACCCGCTGTTCGCGCGCATCAACCTGGACAGCGACGAGTACCAGCTCTATGAGAAGGTGTTTCGGCAGCTGACCATCGACGCGCCGCGCCCGGATCTGGTGATCTACCTGCAGGCGTCGACAGACGTGCTGCTATCTCGCATTGAAAGCCGCGGGATAGACTACGAAAAGACTATCAACCGCGGCTACCTGGAGTCCCTGAACGAAGTGTACAGTGAATTTTTTCTATATTACGATGGCGCCCCATTGCTGATCGTGAACGCCAGTGAAATCGATCTGGCTAACAGCGATCGCGACTACGTACACCTTGTGGACTATATGCTGGATATTCGCAGCGGGCGGCATTACTTCAATCCGACCTTCATCTAGCGAGCTTCCGGCAGGCGCGCATGCCACCCGGGACGTAGTGTCACTCTCAGCAAACGGGCAAACGCGGCATGGCCAAAATCACCGTCAATACCCTGAAGGCCATGAAAGAGGCCGGCGAGAAGTTCTGTTGTATCACTGCTTACGATGCCACTTTCGCCCGCCTGATCGCGGCTGCCGGCGCCGAGACGATGCTGGTAGGCGACTCCCTGGGCATGGTCCTGCAGGGCCACGACAGCACTATTCCTGTGACTATCGAAGACATGGCCTACCACACGGCCTGCGTGGCGCGAGCCGATACCGACGCCCTGGTGATGGCGGATATGCCCTTCATGGCCTACGCCACCACCGACCAGGCACTGGCCAATGCCACCAAGCTCATGCAGGCTGGCGCCCAGATGGTCAAGATGGAAGGCGGCACCTGGCTTAGCGAGAGCATCCATGCCCTGGTAGAACGCGGCATCCCGGTCTGCGCGCACCTGGGCCTGACGCCTCAGTCGGTCAACGTGTTCGGCGGCTACCGGGTGCAGGGCCGAACCCCCAAGGGCGCTAAAAGCATTCTCGCGGACGCCGTGGAAATCCAGGACGCCGGGGCCTCGATCCTGGTGTTGGAGTGCATTCCCTCGGAACTGGCGACCGATATCAGCAGTAAGCTGGAAATCCCGGTCATCGGCATCGGCGCCGGCCAGGGCACTGACGCCCAGGTGCTGGTGATGCACGACCTGCTGGGTCTGGGCGAGCATCAGCCGCGCTTTGTGGAAAACTTCATGCACGGCCAGGGCAGTGTTCAGGATGCCCTCAAGGCCTTTGTGGATGCCGTTAAAAGCGGCGCCTATCCAGGGCCCGAGCACGCTTACGAGTAACGTAACACTTCTCTGCCCCACCCGCCTTCCGGGCCGCCCCTCCACTCGGACTCTATTTACACGCCGCACCCACTAACTCTCAAATTAATTATACAAATCAATAAGTTATATGTAAGTGTGCGCCAACTTACTCCAAGGCGGTAACAAGCCTTAGCTAAAGGCATAAGAGTGCTTCTTTTGGTAACAAAAAAGCATGAACTATTTGTGAAAATCCGTTGCCCACCCCCCTGCCATGGGGCATACTCGCCATCCCAATTTGGTACTTTTACCACTTTGCATCGATCCGGCGCAGTCCACGGGGCGTAAGCACCGAATCGGAACACGAGTCCGCAGGCGCGGGATCAGCAAGGTGAAGGAAGCTGCCGCGGTGCCCAGGCCGAGTCAGAGTGGCTCGCCGCTGGCGCACGAGCGTGCATTGATTTGTTGTTTTGCCCCACCTGCGGGTGGGCAGATAAACAAGAAGCCAACGAGGACACAGATGCGGACATACTCCACCAACGCACAACTGCAACATGCGATTCGCGAGAAGCGAGTCCAGGGTCAGACCATCGCGTTCGTTCCGACCATGGGCAACCTCCACGAGGGTCACCTGGACCTGGTACGCAAAGCGCGCAAGCTCTGCGATGTGGTGGTGGTCAGCATCTTTGTGAACCCCATGCAGTTCGGCCAGAATGAAGACCTGGACGCCTACCCGCGTACGCTGATGGCCGATAAAGAAAAGCTGTTTGCCGAGGGCGTGCAGGTTCTTTTCGCGCCCACTGCCGAAGAAATCTACCCCGAGGGCCTGGGTGTGCAGACCGCGGTCACCGTTCCGGTGCTCTCCGATACCCTGTGCGGCGCGAGCCGTCCGGGCCACTTTACCGGCGTGGCCACCGTGGTTACCAAGCTGTTCAACATCGTCCAGCCAGATGTGGCGGTGTTTGGCGAGAAAGACTTCCAGCAGCTCTCTATCATTCGCAAGATGGTCAGAGACCTGTGCCTGCCCATCGAGATCATTGGCGTGCCCACCGCGCGTGCCGAAGATGGCCTGGCCCTCAGCTCTCGCAATGGCTATCTGACCCCTGAGCAGCGCGAGAAGGCGCCCGAGCTCAACCGCATTCTCACGGAAGTGCGCGATGCCATTGCCTGTGGCTTCGACAACTATGCCGAGCTGGAAGCGCACGCCCGCCTCAAGCTGATCCAGGCCGGTTTCGAGCCGGATTACTTTGAGATTCGCGACGCCCGCACTCTGGCAGAGGTAAACGCCGACACCGAGGAAGTGGCCATCCTGGCCGCGGCCCGGCTCGGCAAACCGCGCCTGATCGACAACGTGCGCCTGGCGCTCAACCCGGTCGGCGACTGGGGCATGCTCGCCACCCGCTAACGCCCCCCGCCGCGTTCTGCCGGGGCTTGATTCACATCATCCCCTGATCTGGTACCCCGCTGTGGCGGGGTCTATGCTTGTAGCTGCAAGAAAAATCCCGGCCGCTGCCGGGAAGATAACAATCGCAGCACGGAGACCACCATGTCCGAATTCCCCGTCCATCGCGTACCGGAGTCGCTCAAGCAGACTGCCCACATCGACGCCGAGAAGTACCGGGCCATGTACCAGCGCTCGGTGGAGGACCCCGAGGGTTTCTGGGCAGATATGGCCGGGGAATTCCTCGACTGGGAGTCACCCTGGGACAGCGTCTGCAGCTACGATTTTCATGCCGGCGAGGCGAGCTGGTTTGCCGGCGGCAAGCTCAATGTCAGCGTCAACTGTATCGACCGCCACCTGGAATCGCGCGCCGACCAGACCGCACTGATCTGGGAAGGTGACGACCCGGCCGATGACAAGACCATCAGCTACGCCGACCTGCATGCCGCGGTCTGCCAGCTGGCCAACGGCCTGCGCGCACGCGGCGTCAGCAAGGGCGACCGGGTGTGCATCTACATGCCAATGATTCCGGAGGCAGCCTACGCCATGCTGGCCTGCGCACGCATCGGCGCGGTGCACTCGGTGGTGTTTGGGGGCTTCTCGCCGGAGGCACTGAAGGACCGTATTCTCGACTCCGACTGCCAGACCGTCATCACCGCCGACGAGGGCGTTCGCGGCGGTAAAAACATCCCCCTCAAAGCCAACACCGACAAGGCCCTGGCCGAGTGCCCCAATGTGCACAGCTGCATCGTGGTGAAGCGCACCGGCGCTGATGTGTCCTGGGACGAATCACGCGACGTAGACTACGAAGCGCTGGTCGGCGGCCAACCCACGGACTGCCCGCCTGCGTCCATGGACGCCGAAGACCCGTTATTCATCCTCTATACTTCCGGCTCCACCGGCAAGCCCAAGGGCGTGTTGCACACCACCGGCGGTTACCTGCTGCAGGCGGCCATGACCTTCAAGTACACCTTCGACTACCGCGATGGCGAGGTGTACTGGTGCACCGCCGACGTAGGCTGGGTCACCGGCCACAGCTACATCGTCTACGGGCCGCTGGCCAACGGCGCCATCAGCCTGATGTTCGAAGGCGTACCCACCTATCCGGATGCCTCGCGCTGCTGGGAAGTCTGCGACAAACACCAGGTGAACATCTTTTACACCGCGCCCACCGCGATTCGCGCCCTGCATTCCCTGGGCGATGCCCCGGTAACCCGCACCTCCCGCGCCAGCCTCAGGCTGCTGGGCACCGTGGGTGAACCCATCAACCCGGAGGCCTGGGAGTGGTATTACACGGTGGTGGGT
>JANQGK010000071.1 GCA_028277365.1 Halieaceae bacterium
GGGTGTCCGGCACGGCCAGGCCCCGGGACGCGGCGTAGCGGGCAAAAGCCAGCTTGTCGTGCATCCGCGCCAGGGCGCCAAAGCCCGGGCACAACAGGCGCACCCCGTCAGGCAGGGCCTTGTGCAGTGCCGCCACATGCAGGGCCTCTTCCGACACCGGAACCACCAGCTCGACACCCTCGCTGGCGATCACCTCCAGCAGTTCGCGCAGGTAAGCCTTCCGGTCGGTATTGGGTGAAGTGACCTGGTAGCTGGCCGCCACCGCTCGGGAGGGTTTGCAGAGGTGCCAGCGGAACGGCTCCGCCACTACCACGCGACAGCCGACCGCACGCAGCGCTCGGGCCAGTTCGAGCGCCTTGGGTAGACGCCCCAGGGTCAGCAGCACCGTGGGGGCGGTTCGCCTACGCTTGGCGGAGAACACCACAGGCATCTTGCGAAACCACTCAAACATGCCGAGAAAACCCCTGAAATACGTCAACAGCAAGCATAAGACATATGCAGTAGGAGTGTGCAAAGTTTGAACGGCATGCTTGCGCAAAGCGGATAGTGGTCACAAAATGTCATTACTAATAAGTTACTGGCCTGCGGGCCACTACGTGCAAAGGCAAAATAACGCTCATGACCGAGCATAGAGATTCGTTGAGTGCACTGGACGAAGCACTGCCACTGCAGGAGCGCCTCGTGGCCGCCCATGAGTCGCTTCAGGACATGTTTCCCTTCATCGTCCGGATTGCCATCGCGATCTACGATGACAAGACCGACACACTGAGTACCTACATGCACTCCAGTGGCAGCGACAATCCGCTGGACCACTATCAGGCTTCGATGTCCGAAGCACCCTCACTGAAAGCCATCCTCGACCAGAAACTGCCACGAGTCATCAACCACGCAGTGACCTATGACGAAGACTCAGCCGAGCACACCCAGCGCATCGGCCGGGCAGGGTACGCGGCCAGCTACACCTTGCCCATCTTCAACGAGGGTGTGTTCATTGGTTTTATATTTTTCAACTCGAACCAGCGCGATGTATTTACCGAGCGGGTGCTGCGGCAGATGGACCCCTATGCGCACCTGATCTCGCTGATGATTATCAACGAGCTTTCATCTATCCAGACTCTGGCGGCTGCGATCAGCACCACCGGGCGCATCACCCATGTGCGCGATCCGGAAACCGGCAGCCACCTCGACCGTATGTCGCGCTACTGTCGGCTCATCGCCCGGGGGCTCGAGCACAAGTACAGGTTCACCGACAGCTACGTTGAGCACCTGTTCATGTTTGCACCGCTGCACGACATCGGCAAAATCGGCATTCCCGACAGCATACTGCTGAAGCCGGACAAGCTGAATGACGCCGAGATGGCCATCATGAAAAGCCATGCCAAGGTCGGTGAGAGTATTATCAACGACCTGATCGAGAATTTCGGCCTGCAGAACTTCGAGCACACGGAGATGCTGCGCAATATCACCGCCTACCACCATGAAGCGGTGGATGGCAGTGGCTACCCCCACGGTCTCAGAGGCGACGCGATTCCGCTGGAGGCGCGGATCGTCTCGGTTGCCGATGTGTTCGACGCGCTGACCAGTTCCAGGCCCTACAAGGATGCCTGGAGCAATGCCCACGCCGTGGACACTATGATGAGTATGGCGGGCAAGCGCCTGGATGCCGACTGCGTGATGGCACTGCTGACTCAGATGGACGAAGTCGAGAAGATCCAGGAGCAATTCGGCGAAGACACCTTCGGCTGACCCGCCACCGGGGCGCTGCTACCCCGGTCACTCCCAGCTAATCATTCACAGCTAATCATTCACGGCTAGTCATTCACGGCGAAAGCCTGCACGCTGACCGACATCAGGCGCCGGTGCCGCCACTACTGGGCGAGCAGCGCCCGGCGCAGCGCCCGGGCCTTGTCCTGGATGCGGCGAGTGTTCTCCGGCCCTGCACGCAGCAACTGCTTGTGCAGGTCGGGCAAGCGCTCAAGCGCAGGGTCTTCAAATTTGTAGACCGCTTCAACCTTGCGGACTTCCAGCGGCTGTTCAATCACCGGCGCCGCTATGATCTTGTCGAGACCGCGGATCAGTGCATTGTCAAACTCTTCCGCATCGTAACCCAGCATGGCGTAAGCCTCTTCCAGCAGCGGTCGAAAGCGATTGAAACTCACCACCAGCAGCTCGTCGTCCAGGGACTCGATAGCCTGGGCGTAGGCGTCGTAACGGCGGTAGCCGGCCGGGTCCATCACCGCCTGGTTACCCTGCTTGCGCACCGCGAACTTGCCCTGCGGCGGCATTACCGGCAACAGCTTGTACTGCAGCACGCCGCGGCTCAGTCCGTCCAGCACCGCCGCACCCCGCTCGACGAGATTGTCCGCCGCCAGGGCGGACGCCAGAGGGCCGCCTCTCAGCACCGGGGCAAACCGCTCACGCAGGGCTTCGTCACTCACTTCCAGGGTCAGCGGTGGTTCCGGCGACGGCGCCGGAGCGGGGTCCGGAGCGGGCTCGGGCGCCGGCGCCGGCCGCGGAATATCCGGGACCGGTTCAGGCTCGGGCTCAGGCACCGGTGGTGGAGCCGGTTCGAACACGCGCTCGGGCTCCTGCGACGGCGCTTCTTCGCTGCCGGTAAACCACCAGACCGCCAGCGCCACCAGTACCACGAGCCCTGCCAGTATCGGCAACATCGGCGGCCCACCGCCCTGGCCCGGTTCACCGATACGTTCACTGGGGTCTGCCTGCATGTCTCTCTCCTCCCTCTCTGCTCCGCGCTGTCGCCTCGCTACGGGTGCCTCAGCCCGGCACGCCGAATCGGCACTGCTTCCACTCTTGGAGTACAGCACACGGAAAGAGTGCCCTCATTAGGCGGACCGGTAAAGCCACGCGTCCCTCAGGGGTTAACCGGTTCTGCCCGCCAGCCACCCTCGCGCAGCTCAGAGAGGAATCGCTGTTGGGGTTCCGCGGCCAGCCGCAAATGGTCGACGCGCAGCGGGATCACCTCCAACAGCAGGAAGGTCTCCGGTGGGCCCTCGACCGAGGGCACTGCGTCACCATCGCCGAGCGGCCGACCGGGGTCGCGCCAGAAAAACTGGACGCGGGCTGCCTCAGAGAGGCTGGACCAGAGCCCAGCCCGGGCCGGGCCGTCATTGTGCAGTGTCGCCTCGCCGCGGATTCGAAATTGTTCGCGACTGCGTGTGAAGTACCAGCAGATCTCCACTGGACCATGCCGGGCCAGTTGGGTGACCTTGTCGCTGCGGGCATCGGTCGCCACCTGCAGGCGCTGGCCGTCCTCGCTGAAACCTCGAAACACCACCGTGCGATTTGCAGGCCAACCATCTCCGGTGAGTGTTGCGAGCTGGATATAGCGGTGGTGTGCATCGCGGCGGTTGCGCCGCAATGCGTCGGTAAGCGCATCGCGCCAGTGGTAGTTCACTTGGGCCTCCCGGTCCTTGTGCCGTTTCCGGCATGATACGCAGGAGGCAGGTGATTAGCGCAGGGAAGCGTAAACCTCGTCACCCCAGCCAATGAGAACATCGTTCTTGAACACCAGCGGCGTGGTTTCGTCGCGGGTGGTGTCACCGTCGGAATGCCGATGCCGGGTGCGGAAGAACAGCACGCGGTACTCGTCGCCCTCGCGGGTGAAGGCCTCCGAGAAACTCGGGGTGCCCAGTCGTTTCACCACCGCGCTACGCTGCATGCCGATATCCAGGTTCGCGATGGCCTCGCTATTGCGCTCCTGCTCGCGCTCCCAGTCATTGCTGCCGACCCAGCCGGGTTCGCCGTTGACGATAACGCAGCCGGACAGGGCAACGGTGGCCGCCAGGGCGGTGAGGATCCTTGTTAGGCGTTTCATGGTCTTCTCCTTGGTTTTTGCGGCGCCGTAAAAGTGACGCCACCAATATGGTGTTATATTGCACCATATCACTAGGCCGAGCAACCAAGGCTGGGAAATTTTTCGAGACTTGCAGAGATGGATTGGGTCGCCGGGCACAAGGCCCGGGAACCTCAAACGTGCATCAGCCGGGCCAGCGTTTCCGAACGGTCGCGCAGGGTCATGCTGAGCGCCCTGGCGAGTGACCTGAGAATCTTTACTCCGATCTCCGGCTGCTCAGCCACGAGCTTGTCAAAATCATCGCGCTTGAGTATGAGCACCTGGGTTTCGGTGGCCGCGACCACGTCAGCGGAGCGGGTCAGGCCGTCGATGATGGCCATTTCCCCCACCGATTCGCCTTTGCCGACCTTAGCGATAGTGGTATCGCCGTCGTCGGCGCGCTTGATAACGGACAGTTCACCCTCGACCACAAAGCACACGGAGCGTCCGCTGCTGCCCTGCTTGTAGATGACGGTGCCCTCTTCAAGCTTCTTGAAGATCAACCACTTCTGGATTTCCTGGACTTCGTCCACGTTCAGGGAATCGAAAAGCGGCATCTCCGATATGAGAAAACTCTTCGATAGCTGCATAGCTTGCCTCATTTCGTCGCATCGCCTGTGGCTATGCGACATCGTGTCGTTGGAACCCTGCTCGTGGTCAAGGAAGTATACGGATTTAACGCCGATGCGCGCTGCAAAATCGACCGCACGGGCCGTCACTGTGACCCGCCTCTCATTTACACCGCGCGGCGCCGGGAAATGCACGGGTGCGAGCGAGCTCCAGCAACATAGCGCAACTATTTTGCTGCTCCGGGTTTACGACAACCGGTTTCCTATAACACGGCCAGCGCAGTCAGCCCGATGGCTGCCAGCAGAGCTGCGATCAGGGCGTAGGGGATCTGGGTAAGGGCGTGCTCCATCACCCCGCAGCCGGAGCCCTGGGCTGCCAGCACCGTAGCATCGCTGTAGAAGCAGGCATGGCTGCCAAAGGCGCTGGCAGACATCAGCGCACCGATAGCCAGCGGCGCGCCAACACCGACCGCCTCGGCCAGCGGCAGAACGATGGGAATGGCGATGGCAAACACGCCCCAACTGGAACCGGTGGCAAAGGAAATCAGCGCCATGGTCAGGAATACCACCAGTGGGAGCAATCCGGCAGTCATGTAGGGCTGTACGTTGCCGATAACATAGGGAGCGAGGCCCAGGCGATCATTGACCTCCTTGAACATGAACGCCACGATCACGATAGTGAGGGCCGGCACCATGATCTTGATGCCCTCCAGCACCGCGTCAAACATATCGGTCCATGCCATCAGACGCTGCAGGCCGAATATCAGGATAGTGGCCGCTACCGACACCAATACACCGATCTGCACATCCAGGTCGGCGTAGATGCTCGCCCCCAGCAGCACCAGGATGGGCATCAGGAAATGCCGCAGGCCCACCCTCCCGCCGTTGTCGACTTCCGCCAGGGAGAACTCACCGGCTCGTGGCGCGTCCGGCGCCTTGCCGGCCCTCGCCTGCGCCGCGCGCATGGGGCCAAGTGGCGGGATGCGGCCGGTGGCGACCAGCGGTACCATCATGATGGCGATCCACGGGTACATCATGTAAGGGATCGAGCTGATGAACAGCGCCATTCCCTCCCCGGGCGCCGCCGCGTCCGACACCTCCAACACCCCAGCGAAGAATACTGCCCAGGTCGACACCGGCACCAGCATGCACATGGGCGCCGCGGTAGAATCCACCACGTAGGCCAGCATTTCACGGGACACGCCGAATCGGTCGGTGACCTTGCGCATAGCTGAGCCGACGGCCAGGGCGTTCAGATAGTCATCGATAAAGATCACCAGGCCCAGCAACCAGGTATACAGCAGCGCCGTACCCGGGCTGTGGGCGCGGGCGGCCAGCACCCGGCTGAAGGCAGAGGCGGCGCCCACGCGCATCAGTAGCGTAATCAGGCTGCCCATCAGACCACAGACGATAATGACCCAGGCGATGGTCTCGTCCATCATCACGGCCAGCAGGATGGCCGAGAAGGTCCCCACGGCGTCGATGGGGCCGAGCAACAGCAGGCCGGCAAACACGCCGGCCAGCAGGGACTCGATCGGGCGGCGACTGAGGATGGCAGTGACAATCGCCACCAGCGCCGGTATCAGGCTGGTCCAGCCAGGAGACTCCACTGTAATCGGTTTCCGCTAGCGCAAGGAGGCGTTGATGTTCTCCAGCACGTGGTTGCCGGGGCAGAGGTCGGACTCAGACAGGGTATTCAAGGGTCGGTGAACGGTGTCCAGCAGCTCGTGCAGGTCCGGCGCGGTGCGGTCCAGGTATACCAGCCCGGTCATGATCTTGCCGGCGCGCCGCTGCTCTTCCATGGCCGTCATCGCCGAGGCCTTGTCGAAGGGATCGAAGCCCTCCTCCAGCTTGCGCAGGTGCAACACCGAGCCATCGTGCATGGTGACCTCGGTGGACGTACCCGGGTCGTAGTGGGCGGTGATTTCTTCACGCATCGGCACGAAATCGACGGTGCCGGTGGCCTCGGCGTGGGAGCGTACGAACTCGTAGGATTTGGTGGAGCCGCCGCTGTTGTTGAAGGTCACGCAGGGAGAGATCACGTCCACCAGAGCGAAGCCGCGGTGGCTGATGGCCGCCTTGATTAGCGGAATCAGCTGTTCCTTGTCGCCGGAGAAGCTGCGGGAAACGAAGGTGGCTCCCAAGTTCAGTGCTGTGGAGCACAAATCGATTGAGCTAAAGGGGTTGGCCTCGCCCTTCTTGCTGGCAGAGCCCTCATCTGCCGTGGCGCTGTCCTGGCCCTTGGTGAGCCCGTAGCAGCCGTTGTTCATGACGATGTAGACCATGTTCAGGTTGCGGCGAATGGCGTGGGTAAACTGGCCCATGCCGATCGAGGCAGTATCACCGTCGCCGGACACCCCCAGGTAGATCAGGTCGCGATTGGCCATGGCCGCTCCGGTCGCCACGGACGGCATGCGCCCGTGAACCGCGTTGAAACCGTGGGAGTTGCCCAGGAAGTAAGCCGGCGTCTTAGAGGAACAGCCGATGCCTGACAGTTTGGCAATCTTGTGGGGCGGGATCGACAGTTCGTGCACCGCCCGGATGATGGCACCGCTGATGGAATCGTGGCCGCAGCCGGCGCACAGTGTTGAGATGGTGCCCTCGTAGTCCTTCTTGGTGTACCCCAGCTCGTTGATGGGCAGCTCGGGGTGCCGGAAGCCCGGGTTGATGAAGCTCATGCGGATTCTCCCTTGCCGAGACCTGCGGTTTCACGCCGCAGCGGTGTCACATTGCTGCCCGGTAGCTGCTGCAGTATCTGCTTGCGGATATTTCTAGCGCTGATCGGCGTACCGTCGAAACACAGCACCGATTTCAGCTTGTCGGGACCAAACTCGAATTCCGCCATCAACAGTGTGCGCAACTGGGCATCCCGGTTCTGCTCGATAACAAAAGTGAAAGCATGCCGGTCGATGAAAGCCTCGACTTCTTCATTGAAGGGGAAGGCGCGCACTCGCATCGCGTCGAGGTGGACCCCTTCCTCGGCGAGGTAGTCCAGCGCTTCGAGACTGGAGGCCTCGCTGGTCCCGAAGAAGATCACGCCATGGTCGGTGGCCTGCGCCGCCGGCGTGAACTCCGGCTCCGGCACGTAGCCCTTGGCAGTCTGCCACTTGGCCATGAGCCTCAGCATATTGCGTTCATAGGCCTCCCCTACCTCGGTATAGGCGGCGAACTCATCCCGCGAAGTGCCCCGGGTAACAAAGGCACCCTTGTCGGGGTGTGTGCCGGGGATGGTGCGGTAGCAGATGGCGTCCATGTCTACATCGTCGTAGCGCCCGTAACGCTCCAGGCCGTCCAGCTCCGACTGGGACAGCACTTTGCCGCGGTCAAAGCGCCGGGCGTCGTCCCAGCTCAGCGGCGCCGACATGTTGTCGTTCATGCCCAGGTCCAGGTCGCTCAGCACTATGACCGGCGTCTGCAGGCGCTCGGCCAGGTCGAAGGCCTGTGCCGCCATGTCGAAACATTCCTTCGGCGTTGCCGGAAACAACAGCACTTGCTTGGTGTCGCCGTGGGAGCAGTAAGCGGCCGACAGGATATCCGACTGCTGGGTGCGCGTCGGCATGCCGGTCGAGGGGCCAGCGCGCTGCACATCGATCAGCACCGTGGGCACCTCAGCGAAGTAGGCGAGACCCAGAAACTCCTGCATCAGCGACAGGCCCGGGCCGCTGGTTGCGGTAAACGCCCGGGCGCCGTTCCAGCTGGCGCCAATCACCATGCCCAGCGCAGCCAGCTCATCTTCGGCCTGGACGATGGCGTAGTTCTTACGGCCGGTGCCGGGATCGATGCGCAGGCGGCGACAGTAGGTTTCGAAAGCTTCCACTACCGACGTAGAGGGCGTGATTGGATACCAGGCGGCAAAGGTGGCGCCGCCGAAGATACAGCCCAGGGCGGTGGCGGTATTGCCGTCCATCAGAATGCTGTCGCCCACCAGATCGCGTCGCTCGACGCGGATGGAGATGGGGCAGTCAAAGTTTTCCTTGGCGTACTGGTGGCCCAGCTCCAGGGCGTGGATGTTCGGCTTGATCAGCTTTTCTTTGCCCTTGAACTGGTCGCCCACCAGGCCGGTGAGGGCGGCAAAGTCGATATCCAGCAGGGCCGCCAGGGCACCTACGTAGATCACGTTCTTGAACAACTGGCGCTGGCGCGGGTCGGAGTACTGCTGGTTGCAGATGCCGGTCAGCGGGATACCGATGATGTTGACGTCGTTACGTATCAGCCGCAGGTCCAGGGGTTTGGTGTTGTCATAGATGAAGTAGCCGCCGGGCTCCACCTCCTGGATATCGTTGGGCATGCTCTGCGGGTTGACCGACAGCACGATATCGACCCCACCGCGCCTGCCCAGGTAGCCCTTCTCGCTGACCCGCACCTCGTACCAGGTGGGCATGCCCTGGATGTTGGAGGGAAAGATATTCTTCGGGCAAACCGGCAGGCCCATGCGGAAGAGAGCCTTGGCAAACATGTTGTTGGCACTGGCCGAGCCGGTGCCGTTGACGTTGGCGAACTTGATAACGAACTCGTTGACGGATTCGATGCTCTTCACAGCCTACACCCCCGCCTTGGTCACGTTGTACATGAACTTCTGCATATCCCAGGCGGCTGTGGGGCAGCGTTCGGCGCACAACCCGCAGTGCAGGCAGACGTTCTCGTCTTTCACCATCACCCGCTGGGTGGGCAGCTCCGAAGACAGGTAGAGGTCCTGGGCCAGATTGCCGGCGGGGGCCGACAGGCGCTGGCGTAACTCCTCCTCTTCGCCGTTGGCGGTAAAGCTGATGCAGTCGGTGGGACAGATATCCACACAGGCGTCGCACTCGATGCACTTGGGCGTTTCGAAGACGGTCTGTACGTCACAGTTGAGGCAGCGCTGGGCCTCGTGAAAAGCCGTCTCCACATCGAAACCCAGCTCTACTTCCAGCTTCCGGTCCCGGAGGGTCTTTTTCTTGTCGGCCTGGGGCACGATAAAGCGCTGGTCGTTTTCGACACGGTTGTCATAGCTCCACTCGTGCACACCCATCTTCTGGGTCAGCAGGTTGGCCTGCGGCGGCGGTCGCTGACTGACATCCTCGCCGCGGCAAAACAGGTCGATGGAAATCGCCGCCTGGTGGCCATGGGCCACGGCGGTGATGATGTTCTCGGGGCCGAAGGCGGAGTCGCCACCAAAGAACACTCGTGGGTTGGAGGACTGAAAGGTCACCTCGTCCACCACCGGCATATCCCATTTGCCGAAGGCCACACCGACGTCGCGTTCAATCCAGGGAAATGCATTCTCCTGGCCGATCGCCATCAGCACGTCATCGCAGGGCATGAACACCAGGTCTTCACCGGTGGGGACCAGTTCCCGGCCACCGTCCCGGTCGTAAACCGCTTCGACCTTCTCGAACCGGACCCCCTGCAGGCGCCCGTTTTCGATCACGAACTCCTTGGGCACGTGGTTATCGTAGATCGGAATGTCCTCGTGCATGGCATCCTCTTTCTCCCAGGGGGATGCCTTCATGTCAGCGAAGGGGCTGCGCACCACCACCCGCACATCCTCGCCGCCGAGACGGCGTGCGGTACGGCAACAGTCCATCGCGGTATTGCCGCCGCCCAGCACCAGTACCCGCTTGCCGATACCGGCAGTGTGCTCAAAGGCGACATTGGCGAGCCATTCGATCCCGATATGGATATTGGCACTCGCCTCCTGCCGCCCGGGTAGCCTGGGGAGGTCCTTGCCGCGTGGCGCACCGGTACCAACGAACACCGCGTCGTAGTCCTGCTCCAGCACGCTCTTGAGGCTGTCGACATAGTGATTGAAGGTAGTGACCACCCCCATGTCGAGAATGTAGTCCACCTCCTGGCGCAGCACTTCAATGGGCAGGCGAAAGGCGGGTATCTGGCTCAGCATCATGCCGCCACCTTCCAGCTGCTCGTCGAAGATCTCGATTTGATAGCCCAGCGGCATCAGGTCGCGGGCCACGGCAAGAGACGCCGGGCCCGCGCCGATCAGCGCGATCTTCTTGCCGTTCTTGCGACGGGGAATTTTCGGCAGGCGCTGATCGATCTCGGCGTCGCTCTTGTTATCCGCCGCGACCCGCTTGAGACGACAAATGGCGACCGGCTCTTCCTCAACCCGCTCACGCCGGCAGGCGGGCTCACAGGGCCGGTCACAGGTGCGCCCGAGAATGCCCGGAAACACATTGGACTCCCAGTTGATCATGTAAGCGTCGTCGTAACGACCGGCGGCGATCAGGCGGATGTATTCCGGAACAGGGGTGTGTGCGGGGCACGCCCACTGGCAGTCCACTACCTTGTGAAAGTACTCCGGGTTTTCGATATCAGTAGCATTCAATACTGCAGCCCTCGAACAGTATTCTTATTGTGTATTCGGGAGTATATGCCAAATCCGCACCCTCGTTAGACTCCAGCGGCGCGGCAATGCCCCCGGGTTCAGCGCTTTGAACGCCATCCAGACGCGCCAGGCTGATGACCGCGACCGCGGGCTGCGAAGCGGCTCCGGTTCGCATCCGCGCAGGACAGGGCTAGAATGAGCCCGGCACACCAGGGGCGAGCGCCCCGGATGAGGAGAAAACCTTTGGTTGCAGTCTTACGACAGTTATTGGATCCCACGACCAGGGAGGCCATCGTCAAGGACATGGCGCGCGCGCCAATGGTCGACGGCCGCCAGAGCGCCGGCACCCTGGGCCAGGATCTGAAATCCACGCGGCAGGTGGACACCAAATCTGATCTCTACCGGGGCATGCTGCAGCGCGTGATGGCGGCTTTCCAGGCTCATGGGGAGTTCAACAAGCACGCCATCCCGCGACGCATCCTGCCGCCGCTGTTCGCCAGCTACGGCGAGGGGGCCTATTACAAGCGCCATGTGGACAACGCGTTGATGGGGCCCTTCCCTTCCATGCGCACCGACCTGTCCATCACCGTATTCCTCAACGGCCCTGACGACTACGAGGGCGGAACCCTGTCGCTGGAAACCCCTTTCGGCACCCAGGAATACCGCCTCGAGGCGGGCGACGCAGTGCTCTATCCCACCCACTATCCCCACTGGGTCACGGAGATCACCCGCGGCGAGCGCCTGGCTATCGTGACCTGGATCGAGAGTCTGGTGCAGGACCCGCTGCAGCGCGACGTGGCCGCAGACCTGGCAGACCTGATGGAGTGGGCCATTGAGGAGAACCTCGATCAGGATGCTCTGCTGAGAATCGAGAAGATCCGGCTTACGCTGCTGAAGATGTGGGCCAAGACCTGAGCGAATGATGTGCCCGCGGCTCAGGCAAGACCGGCCTGCCGGTACAGCGGACCCAGATACTCTTCGTAGCGACGCCAGCTCCCCACCGCAGCCGGTGACAGCGGCTGCCTGACCTGCGCCAGGCTCGCGGTGGCCACCGGGCTGGAGCTGCTGTGAAACTCATGCCAGCGCTCGGGCCGCTGCAGGCCCAGGTGCGTAAACAGGGCCGCGCTGGTAGCCTCCGGATCCGTCACCAGTTGCTCGTACTCCAGCACCATCACCCTGTCACCGAGCACGTCGAGCCAGTGCGTACAGAGACGCTCGAGGCCCTCGATGTAGCGCAGGCAGTCCTCCAGTTTCTGCGCCCACCGATTGGCAGAGATGCGCGAGCGGAAGCAAGACCAGGCAACGTCCCTCGGATCCCGCTTCAGCCAGATAAAGCGCGCCTCTGGTAACAGAACCGCCGTCAGGCCTGCATAGTTGTGGTTGAGAAGGGACTTGTCGGTGAAATGTCGGTCAACGTTGAAGCGGCGCCGCACGCGGCCCAGATAGGCCTGGGCCATCTGCTGCCAGTCGCGTCGCGCGAACTGCTCGGCGCGCTGCATGTCTGGCGGTTCCATGCTGGCCAAAGGCAGAGAGGCAACCCGCATCAGCATGTGCTCGCCGGTGGCGGTCACGCCCTGTGCGGTCGCCAGAATCTGCTCCACCAGTGTGGTACCCGAGCGCGGCGCGCTCAGCACGAAAACAGCCCCGCTGCCACCAGCGGGATTTGTGAATCGCTGCATGCGCTCAGCGCTGAAGCTTGCGGCCAGCCGCTCGTAGTAATCGAGCTGGGGCTGTAATTCAAAGGGTGACAGCTGCTGGCGCAATTGCGCTCCGGCCTGTATTCGCGCGAAGGCGGTAGCGTAGTCACCGGCGCGGTCGTAGGCGCGACCGAGGGCATAGTAAAACGGAACGCGCTGCTGCGGGGCGTCGAGACTGGCAACCAGGCGCTCCATTTCGGCGATATCGGCAGTGATATCCTGGTAGCCGCCGAGCAGTGCGATCTGCTCCCAGGCGGGCGCATGCTGCGGGAACAGCTCGAGTGCTTTCCGCTGCAGGGCCAGCGCCCTGTCAGTCCGACCAAACCGGGCCTGATAATAGCCCTCCAGGTAGAAACCCTCGGCGGCCGCCTGCGGATGCTCCTGCAGCTTGCGCGCGGCCAACGCGGCGTCGCGGTGGCGGGCAACCGCGCCCAGCGCATTGATGACTGCCACCTGGCGCTGCGGGTCGGCGGGGGCATCGTCACACCATTTCTGGACCGCAGTCAGCACCAGGTCCTGGTCACCCAGGGTGCTCGCCAGGTTGGCCGCCTGGCGCCAATCCAGCCCGGCCTTGCCTTTCTTCTGCAGCAGCTTGGCCAGCGCGGCAGCGGCCTTGTCGAGGTCACGCGCCTGGACCAGCTGGGTAATCTGTTCGAGGGAGGCCACGGCTAGCCGATCGTCTCCTTGAACAGGCGCAACCCGCTGAGGCCGAAGCAGTGCGCATCGATCACCAACTCGTGGCAGCCGCGGGCTTTTGGCAAGGCGGCCCCAGGCGGGGCCGACGCCGCCAGTAAAGCGAGACCATCCTTCAAGACCTGCCTTCTTGAGCGCGCCATGTATTTCATCGTAAGTATCGTCGCTAGCAGCGTGAGGGCAGAGCATAGCAATCCCGATGTGGAAAGGTCAGCCTGGAAAAAAAAGCGCTTTCAGGTTGACGGCATGCCGCACCTTTGGCGGAATAGCGATCAATAAGAAGCCAAATGAGTTCTCTGGGGATTATCTGTGCAAGCCTATTTCTCTACCGCGTTGCGCCTGGCGCGCGATGCGCTCAAGTTGATTGCGGACCTGTTCCGAGCGCTGTTCCACCTGATACGTGACCTGACGCGCGGCGTAAGGCACTGGCTGCATGGCATGGTACACGCGCTTGCAGGGCTTTGGCGCGCACTCGGCCCGCGCTGGATGCGCGTGCTGGTCGTTCTGCTCGTAGCGGTCATCGCCGGGTACAGCGGCCTGTCCAGCCTGCTGGCTCCCAACCTGACGGAAGAGACCATCCATGAGGTGCGTTACCTGAACCGCGGCTGGGACAGCGCGGCCCGAGAGCACTACTACTTCACTCCCCAGGGCACCGAACTGCTGGGCCTCGACTATAGCTGGCTGGTTAACCTGGAGCTGCCGCTCAGCAAGCAGCGCTTTGCCAGCGCGGACGCCATGCGCGGTTGGGGCTTTATTGTCGACCCCGGTCAGCTGCCCAGCCCGGCCAACCCCGGCAATCTGCCGGTGGGCATGACGCAACACTTCAACCCGGAAGCCGGCGCCCAGCGCCTCGACCTGACCTGCGCCCTGTGCCACACCGGCGAGCTGCACTACCGCGGCGTGGCGCTCAGAATTGACGGTGGCCAGGCGATACAGAGCGTGCCGACCGCCGCGCGCGGCGAGTTCATCACCACCCTGGCTGCCGCGGCCCTTGAGACCTACATAAATCCGGCGAAATGGAACCGGTTCGCAGACCGTACAGTGGGCAACGATCCCGACAAGCGCGATGCATTGCGCTCCGACCTCCGCAAGTTCCTGGCCGGTGTCTGGGAGTTCGTGCGCGGGGTCGGCGCGCCGAAGTGGTACCCCACTACCGAGGGACGCGGGCGCACCGATGCGGTGGGGCGCATTGCCAACGTGGTATTCGGTCGGAACCTGCGCAAGCCGGAAAATTTCCGACCGGCCGACGCTCCGGTCAGTTATCCCTTTCTCTGGGACATCTGGCGCTTTGACTGGGTGCAGTACAACGGCTTTACCAACCAGGCCATGGCGCGCAACGTAGGAGAAAGCCTGGGGGTGCTGGCGCCAATAGCCCTGGTGGACGATGACGGAAAGCTGCTCCCCGATGGCGAGTTCGGCAAGACCACCGTCAACGTGCACGGCATGCACTGCATCGAAACCGTGTTACGCGACCTTGAGCCGCCGCGCTGGCCCGAGGACGTGCTGGGCACAATCGACATTGAACGGGCCCGGCGTGGCATGGGGCTGTTTGCCGACCAATGCGCCTTCTGCCACGGCCCCCATCCCTCCGAACCCTACCGGTGGCCGGTCGCAACCGGTCCGGACAGCAATCCGGCCCGACAAGCGCAGGCCAACTGGCAGTGGGATATGGCCGGTGAAATCACCGACATCGACGGCCGGGATTACCGCGTGGACTGGCGCAAATCAGTCTGGGCGCTGCCCTGGCTCAGCACGGAGGTGATCGGCACGGACTCCACCGCGGCGGACAACTACATGGATAACCGCTATGACGCGACAACGCTGTTACCGGGCTCCGAAC